>JBKJSE010000376.1:0-20856 GCA_046595925.1 Archangium sp.
CTACGACACCGTCGAGAGTCGGTACGTGACGCTCGACGAGATCGCCGAGATGGTGAAGCAGGGCGTGGAAGTGAAGATCGTCGACAACCGGAGCAAGGAAGACCTCACCTCCGTCACCCTCGCGCAGATCGTCTTCGAAGAAGAGAAGAAGAAGAACCAGATGCCCCTGTCGGTGCTGCGCGAGATCATTCGCCAGCCGGGCGAGAAGCTCAACGCGTTCTTCACCAGCCAGGTCAGCCCGCGCGTCGACGCCATCAAGCAAGAAGCAGGTCAGCGCATCAACACCCTGTTGGGCCGCGAGCAGTCGGAAGGCGACATCACCCCCGCCGCCCTCGTGCAGCAGTCGCAGAAGGTGTTCGAGACCTGGCAGGCGCGGGTCGACGAGCGCGTGAAGACCGCCGTTGAGAACGTCCTGGGCAGCCTGCCGGCGCTGGGCCGCGACCTGTCCACCCTGGTGCAGCGCATCGAGCAACTGGAGCAGAAGCTCGCCCAGCTCGAACAGGAAAAGCAGACCCCGCCGCCTTCGTCGAAGAAGTCGAAGGGCTAACGCGCCCGCTCGATCCGCTCGGCGATCTGCTGAAGCAGCGTCGCCCCGCGGCTCCACGGCGCATGTTCCCAGATGGTCTTGCCGTGACTCTGGGCCTCGTCGATGGCCACGTTGAGCCCCATCGGCTCGCTGACCTTCTTCGGGAAGTACTGCCGCAGCTTCTCGACGATCTCTTCCGACATCTGCGTCTTGCGATGCAGCGTGGGGACGATCTGCGTGACGCGCAGCTGGGCGTGCCCGTGCTCTTTGGCGACGCGCTCCACCGTGGCCACCATCTCGGCGCAGCCGTCGAGGGCCAGATAGGTGGTGGCGACGGGAATGACGATCTCTTCGGCTGCGAGCAGCACGTTGGTGGTCACCAACCCGAAGGAAGGCGGCGCGTCGAAGATGATCACGTCGTAACGCTCGTCGGCGGGCGCCAACACCCGGCGCAATATCCTGGCCCGATCGGGGTCAGCGGCGGCGCGCGTGGGGAACTCGGCCATCTCTTTCCACGAGGGCACCAGCCACAGGTTTTCCACGGCCGTGGCGCGGGTGACCTGGGACAGCTCGATGGCCGGGTTGGTGAGCAGATCGAAGATGGTCAGGCCACCCGAGCGCACGTCGACCCCGAGCGTCTTGGCAGCGTGGCCCTGCGTGTCGAGGTCGACCAGCAGCACCCGCTGTCGTCGCTTCTGGGCGAAGAAGGCAGCCACGTTCACGGCGAGCGTGGTCTTGCCCACCCCGCCCTTCTCGTTGATGAAGGCGATGCGACGAGCCACTACTTCTTCTTGGTGTCGACGAGCTGGTCGATCTTGCCCTCGAGGGTGCCCAGCAGCTTCTCGACCTCGTCGATCTTCTCGCGGAGGGTCTCGAGATCGCCCGTGGAAGGCAGGTTCATCGCCGAGAGCGCGCTGCGGATGCTCTTGTCGACCGTGCCCTTGGCCGAGAGGCCCCGGGACACGATGGTCTGGATACCCGAGACGAACTTCTCGTTGGACATGAGCTGCTGCACCAGCTTCCCGATGCGCTCCTCACCGGTCGCAACGAGCTTCTTCATCATCGGGTTGTCTTTCAGCATGGCGGCGGATGCTGCGTTCCACGCTCCACCATGTCAATGTGACTTTCGCCGTGGTCGAAGAACTGTCTGACAAACGACTCCTCGTGGTGACTGGCAAAGGAGGCGTCGGAAAGTCGACGCTGGCCGCAGCCCTCGCCCTTCAAAGCGCCCGTGAAGGCCTGCGGACCCTGGTCTGCGAAGTGAACGCCAAGGAGCGCATCAGCCTGCTCCTGGGCCGGCCTGAGGTCGGGCCTGAGGTCACCGCGATCGACGAAAACCTCTGGGCGGTGAACGTGCGCCCCCACGAGGCCATGCGCGAATACGCGTTGATGATGCTCAAGTTCGAGAGCATCTACAACGCGGTCTTCGAGAACCGCGTGGTGCGCTACTTTCTGCGCTTCATCCCCTCGCTGCAGGAGCTCGTGCTGCTGGGGAAGATCCTCTTTCACTTGAAAGAGAAGCGCGCCGATGGGGGCTGGCGCTTCGATCGGGTCATCATCGACGCCCCGGCCACCGGCCATGCGATCACCTTCTTCTCGGTGCCACAGGTGATCGTCGACACCGTGCCCCCGGGCGCGATGGCCACCGACGCCACGTGGATGAGGGATCTGCTCATCGACCCGAAGACGACCGCGGTGGTGCTGGTCTCGCTGCCCGAAGAACTGCCGGTCAACGAGACCATCGAGCTGCACGCCGCGCTCGCCTCGAAGGTGAAGATGCAGTCGGCGTTGGTGGTGCTCAACGGCTTCATACCGCTCCGCTTCGACGCGACGGACGTGCCCGAGTCGGAAGGCCTCAAGGAAATCGCCCGCCACCACACCGCGCGCGCCAACCTGTCGGTCACTTCTCTTGAGCGGCTCAAGACCCTGGGCCTGCGCGTGGTGACCGTGCCCCGCTTGTTCGTGCCCGAGTTCAGCCGCCAGGCCGTCGAGCAGGTGGCAGCGTATTTCGGAGGCAAGAAGTGACGACCAACCCCATTCGCGCGGCCCTCGAGTCGAGCGACGTCGTGATCACGGTCGGAAGTGGCGGCGTGGGCAAGACCACGGTGGCCGCGGCGATCGCCCTGCGGGCCTCGATGGAAGGCAAGGGTTCGCTGGTGTGCACCATCGACCCGGCCCGACGGCTGGCCAACTCGCTGGGGCTGCAGGCCCTGGGCAACGCCGAGATGGAGATCTCGAAGGCCACCTTCGCCGAAGCCGGCCTCACGCCGAAGGCCAGCATGCGCGCGATGATGCTCGACATGAAGCGCACGTGGGACGACCTCATCGAGCGCCGCGCCCCACCCGACAAGCGCGAGAAGATCCTCAACAACCGCTTCTACCAATCGCTCTCGAGTGCGCTGGCCGGCAGCCAGGAATACGTGGCGATGGAGAAGCTCTGGGAGCTGCGCACGCAGCGCGACTACCCGCTCATCGTGCTCGACACCCCGCCCACCGCGCACGCGCTCGACTTCCTCGATGCGCCCAACCGCATTCTCGACTTCCTCGACAACGACGCGTCGAAGTGGCTGCTGACGCCTGCGCTGGCCGCGGGAAAATTCGGGCTCAAGCTCTTCAACCTGGGCGGCAGCTACGTCGCCAAGACCATCGCGCGCTTCACCGGCACCGAGACCCTGCAGCAGCTCGCCGACTTCATGCTCAACATCAGCGGCATGAACGAGGGTTTCAAGGAGCGAGCGCACCAGACCCGCGCGCTGCTCGAGGCCGAGACCACCAGCTTCGTGTTGGTGACGGGCCCCATGCCTGAGCGCCTCGACGAGGCCATCTACTTCCACACCCTGCTGCAGCAGAACAAGATGCGGGTCGCGGCGATCGTGGTGAACCGGGTGCATACGCCGGTCGCCGACTCGTTGTGGGAAGAGGTGGCACGTCTGCCTCCATCTGCGCAGCCGAAGTTCGATCAGACGCTCAAGGAAAACGACCACCTGGCCCGGCAGGACGCGCGGGGCATCGCGAAGCTGCGTGAAGCGTGTGGCTCGACGCCGCTGGTGTTGGTGCCGCGGTTCGACCTCGACGTGCATGACCTGAAGGGGCTGTACGAAACCTCCCACTGGCTGTGGGGCGATCGCCACCTCGAAGTCGCAGCGCCGGGTCAGTAAGGTGGCGCGGAACCGGCGGCGTGAGGCCGGTGTCGGTGGCTCGTCCCCCTTCTCGAAAGCGAACGAACCCTCAATGCGCCTGAGTTGGATGTTGCTGGTCGCGATGGCTGTCACCGGTTGCGTGCACGCCCGCGGTGAGAAGGCCCTTCCCAAGGGGGCCCACGAAGTGAAGTTCGAGGAGGTGCTCATCACGGGCGATCTCGAGCTCGGAAAGCTCAACGACGAAGAGCTCTTCGCCGCGGGCACCTCGTTCTACGCCGCCGAGGACTACACACAGGCCGCTCGCTACTTCGGGCGCATCTGTGACTTCTTCCCGAAGTCGAAGCACTACCGACCGGCGCTCTACAACGCGGGGCTCGCGCTCGAGAAGCTCAAGGCGTGGGAAGACGCGTGGGTGCGCTTCTCGGTGTTGTCCGACCCGGTCAAGGGCACCGGCGACGCGCTCGACGCCTCGTTCCGGGTGGCCGAGTGCGACTACCACCTCGAGCGCTACACCGACGCCATCGAGGTGCTGCGCAACATCGCCGATCGCAGCGAGGTCTCGGCCGACAAGCGCATCGAAGCGCGCGTGCAGCAGGGCATCTGCGAGCTGGAGATCGATCAGAAAGACGCCGCCGAGAGCACCCTGCGCAGCGTGCTCACCTTCTGGAACTCGCTGCCCGACAAGGATCTCGTCGACGACTACTTCCCTGGCCAGGCGCAGTTCTTCATCGGCGAGATCTTCCGGCTTCACTACGAAGCGGTGGCGCTCGATGGAACCAAGAGCACGGCGAAGCTCGCTGAAGACCTCGAGTACAAGTCAGAGCTGTTGCTCTCGTCGCAAGGCCACTACCTGCGCGCGATTCGCATCGGCAACGGCTACTGGGCCACGGCCGCGGGCAATCGCATCGGCGGGCTGTACGAGAACATGTACGACCACATGATCCACGCGCCGGCGCCTGCTGAGCTCGGGGCCTCGGAGCAGGAGATCTACCGGTCAGAGCTGCGCAAGAAGATCCGCGTGCTGATCGGCAAGGCGATCACCGTCTACGAGCGCACCCTGGAAGCGGCCGAGCGAATCGGTGCCTCGAGCCCGTTCGTGCAGCAGACGCGTGAGAGCCTGCAGCGCATGAAGGACCTGCTCCTCGCAGAAGCCAAAGCAGACGAAGAGGAGAAGTCCTGACCCTTTCTCCCTCTCCCTCTGGGAGAGGGTCGGGGTGAGGGCTTAGCGGCGGTGGACGCACTGACCGAAGTGCAGGCGTACCACGCACCGATCTACACGGCCGCGCTGGTCGATCTGATCGTCTGGCCGCTGCTCCTCATCGGCACCGCGCGCTTCCTCACCAGACCTTTTCACGCGAGAGCAACGAGCTGGGCCAAGCGCGTCAACATTCCCGCGCTGACGAGAATCTGGAAAGGCCCCGAGTGGGCCGAGACGATCGTCTTCGCCCTGCTCTTCTTCGGCTTCTTCGTCCTCGTGAACCTGCCGATCGATCTCTGGTTTGGCTACGTGCGCGAGCACCAGTTCGGGCTCTCCAACGAATCGCTCGGCGCCTTCCTCTTCGATGGTCTCAAGCACCAGGTGATCCTGGTCATCTCGGTCACCTCGCTCGCCTTCGGACTCTTCGGCTTGGCCCGCCGCACGCGTCACTGGTGGTGGATGGTGGGCATCGCCACGTCACTCGCGTTGGTCGTCTCCACCGCGATCGACCCGTACCGGTCGAGGCTCTACGTCGATCAGACCTCGCTGCCGCCGGGCACCTTGCGAACGCGCCTGACCGGGATGCTCCAAGACGCCTCCATCCCCTTCTCTGACATCTACGTGGTGCACACGGGAGTGAAGAGCGTTCGCGTGCAGGCCGCCTTCGCAGGCACGGGGCCGACGCGGAGCATCTTGCTCTCCGACACGTTGATCGACGCGATGACCGAGCAGGAGGTCGTGCTCGCCGTCGCGCACGAAGCGGGTCACGTGAGCGAGTCGCGCTGGCCCGGCCGGGTGCTCTCACCGCTCGCCGTGTTCGCGTTGATGGGCTTCATCGAGTGGCTGTTTCGCCGCTCGAGTCAACGTGGGTGGTTCGGCATCACGGTGCGCGGTGATGTGCGGGTGCTGCCGTTGCTGGTGCTGACGTTCGATCTGGTGACGAGCGTGGTCACGCCCGTCTCTGCTGCTTTGTCTCGGAGCAGAGAGCTGGCCGCTGATCAGTTTGCACTTCAACTGACGGGCGACGGTGACGCGCTCTCCTCGTTGCTGGTCAAGCTCGGGCAGATCAACAAGGTCGATCCAGATCCACCGCGTTGGTACGTGTGGTCGGGCGTCACGCACCCGACCATCGTTCAGCGCGTCGAAGCGATCCGCTCAGCTCAGAAGAACGCGACGCCGCCGCCGACCACGCCGGTCAATGCGGGCACGTCGGAGCAGCAGGCGCCCGGCGTCATCCGGTAACGAACCTCGGCCTCGAGGAAGAAGTGTTTGCCGAGGAAGAGATCGAGGCCGCCTGCGCCAGCGAAGCCGAAGGAGAACGCTCCGGGTTTGGCGTAGTTCTCGCTGCCGCTGAAAGAGACCGACGCGTACGGCTTCACCGGCGAGTTGGGGAACAGCGAGAGCTTCACCCCGAGCATGTCCCAGGTGCGGCCTTGCTGACGGAACTCGAGATCGCTGCGCAGCGAGAGCCAGCGGGTCAGCCGAACCTCGAGGCCCGGAGAATGCGCGAAGGCCGTGCCGCTGAAGTCGAGTTCACCATCGACGATCGATGGATTGCTGGAGACGCCGGGCATGTATTTCACGGCGAGAAACCCGGGCCGATCGTTCTTCGGCGGGGCCACCTTCGCCTGCACGATGGGCGCGTTCGCGTAAGCCACCTGCGGGGGCGGCGCTGCGTAGACGATGGGCGGCGGCGAGTAGACGACCGGCGGCGGCGCGTACACCACCGGGGGCGGCGCCTGGGTGTAGTAGGCGACGGGGGGAAGCTGGCCCTGCACCACCACCACGGGCGGCGGGCAGTTGTGGCGCTTCGAGAAACCGAAGAACACGTGCCCCAGCTGAATGCCCACTCCGCCACCAGGGCGGCAGGCAAACGCGGGGGCGGAAACTCCAACGATCGACAACACGGCAATCAGGCGAACGAGACGCGGCATCGTGCCCTCCTTGAACAATCAGTTGCCGGAGAGCCCAGAAGTGATCGACGACTCGTTCGCCTTTTCGAAGTCTTTGGAATTAGCGGGCGTACAGCCGCAGGAGGCCCTGAGCCCGCGCCTGCACTGGCGAGGGAATTCGAGCGGCGATTTTCAGGTCTTCCATGCCCTCGAGGTCGCCCCGCTTGCAGCGCAGCTCGCCCCGATTGACGCGAGCCAGCACGGTGTTGGAGTCGAGGCTGAGCGCGGTGTCGTAGGCGGCCCGCGCCTCTGACAACTTGCCCTGCTGGTGAAAGACCGAGCCCAACGAGGCATGCACGTCCGCGTCTGTGGGGTCGAGGGCGAGGAGTCCTTTGAAGATGTCGACTGCGCCTTCGAGGTCGCCTGCGTCGAGCAGATCGAAAGCGCGCGACATGATCGCCCGTCCCTGATCTGAGGTGATACCGATGTACTGAGCGAGAGTGGTCACGGTGGCTTTCCTCCCTCACTTCATGTTGCGAACGGAGTTCATCGCAACGTCCGAGTACATCTTCATCAGGTTGGCGATGGCCTCCTGCATCTGCGTGTACATCGCAGTGAGCATGCTCTGGAGCTGTTGCAGTTCGTTGTATTGGTTCTGAAGGTCCTTGCGACGCTCCGGCGTGGTCTTGGGGTCGGCGATCTCTGCCATGATCGAGTTCATCGAGGTACCGATGCTCTTGATCGCGTTGTTGACGTTCTCGACCGCCCCCTCCATCCCACTCTTGGTTGAGGGGGTAGAGGCGGTGAACAGCGGGCCTGCGGGGCCGGTCGCTCCAGTGCCTGGCGCCCCCGTGCCCGTCGCCCCTGCACCGGCGACCCCGCCGCCAGCAGTCGCGGCGTTGGCGGTCTCAGCCTTGATCTCCTCCTTCACCTCGGCAGTTACAGTCCTTCTCATTTCCGCGAGCGCCCCCTTCTTCGACGCCAGGAACGCCTCCACATCAGTCACGTCGACCAGATTGTCGGCGTGCGAGATGTCCTGCCAAACCTTAGAGTTCGCCAACAGGCGCGATGCGGCCGCGCGAGCCTCAGGATTTGCCAACGTGTCGTTCTTGAGCGCGATGAGGTCCTGCATCTGGATCTTCTTGTCAGGCCAGATTCCAGTGAACTGATCGACGAGAAGGAAGTCGCTCATGAGGTTCGCGTTAGCCTCGTCGTACATCTTCTTGAGCTCGACGTATTCGGGGTCGCTCATCAGCCGCTCCTCGATCACCTCTTGGAGTTCGGCGTGCTTGCGGGTCGCAGCCTCTCTCGCGCTGGAAGTGGGGCTGTTGTTTGTGGCGTTCTGCTGCGAGGGCGCGTGGTCACTCACCGAGTCTGATTCCGTTCGAGAGGGCCGAGGGGCAGGAGCTACTGAAGGAGTCGATTGGGGTTCTCCGGCCTCAACAAAAGAGGGAACGATCGGCGGGGGCGTATTGGCGTTCTGAACAGGCATTTGAGGCTCCTTGAGGTGGGCGAGATGCCCTGTGGTGAGCGGCCCGATTCGCACACCGCATGCCACCCTCCCCGCACCGGGATTCCGGCCACTTGCGAGGCAATGACAGTCCTCCCGGCGGGACGTAGGGTCCGCGGCCGATGCGCGCACTCGGGCTCGATCTCGGCACCAAGACCATTGGCCTGGCGGTCTCCGACGAGCTCGGCATCACCGCGCAGGGGCTCACGACGCTCGAGCGGCGCGGCCCGCGGAAGGATCTCGAAGCGCTCGCCGAGCGCGTGACCGAGTTCACCATCGACCGCTTCGTCATCGGCCTGCCGCTCAACATGGACGGCAGCGAAGGCCCGCGCGCCGAGTTCACGCGGAAGTTCGGCACGGCCCTCGAGGAAGCCACCAAACTCCCCATCATCTACTGGGACGAGCGCCTCACCAGCGTCGCCGCCCATCGCGCCTTGAGTGAGGTCGGCGCTTCGAGAAAGAAGCGGAAAGAAGTGATCGATCAGATCGCTGCCGTGCTCATTCTCCAGGGCTGGCTCGACTCTCAGCGGCCCCATCAGTCCGTCCACGGAGACGACTCCGCCGACTGAACCGGCCAGAATCACGCCGTTCGTCACTGGCCGCTGAAGTGCACACGACCCCTCCACACCCCGGAGGTCGTGATGAGTCTCGATGGAATCAGCAACACACTTGGTGTCAGTGCGCTCGAAGGCCCTGACGTCGACATGCGTGCCGCCGCGCGCGACCTGAACAAGCCGCTCAAGAAGCAGGAAGAGAACGCCGTGAGCAGCTTCGTTCGCGGCGCGGGGTCGAGCGAAGGCCCTGCTCCCGAGCAGGCGTGGGACCTCTTCAAGGCCATCGGCGACCTCTTCAGCGGCAACCAGCCTCAAGGCAACGGAGCCGACGCCGCCAACAAGTTCGACCTCGGCGCGATCCTCAGCTCGATCTTCGACTTCGCGGGCAAGGAAGCGAAGAAGGCAGGCGTGCTCCCTCCGAAAGAAGAGACGCACCTCAAAGGCCAGGAGCGCGTCGAGGTCTCGGGCCAGACCGGTGACGAACACTTCCAGGCGAAAGGCCGCGCCGCCGCCGAAGCCCACGCGAAAGCCAACGCCTTCAGTGAGACCTTCATCGACGGCAGCGGTGTCGGCGTGCGAGGCGGAGCAGAAGCCAGCGTCGGCGTCTCAGCGGAAGCAGAAGGCAGCATCAAGACGGACATCGGCTCGATCGACGGCCGCGCGCGCGTCTCTGCCGAGGTCTACGCGCGCATCTACGGTGAAGCGCGCGCCGGGCCCGATGGCGTGAGCGCCGCCGCGAAGGCGGAGGTCGGCGCGATGGCGAAGGCCGATTCCGACCTGAACATTCAACTCGGAGATGGGCTCGTCGCAGGTCACGCCGACGCGCACGCCGAGGCTGGTGCAGGCGGCAAGGCAAAGGCGAGAGCAGCCGTCACCTTCAACCCCGCCGAGGTCCTCGTGAACGCGAAGGCAGAATCGTTCGCGGGTGCACGCGCCGGCTACTCAGCGAAGGGCGGCATCGCGGGCGTCGGGTACGGAGTCGAATGTGAAGTCTGGGCAGGCGCCGGAGCGAAGGCCGAGATCAACGGCGGTCTCGACAAGGAAGGAAAGTTCAAGCTCGAGTTCTCGCTCGGCATCGCGGCAGGCGTCGGTTGCATGGTGAAGATCAACTTCGAGTTCGACACGAAGATCTTCGGCAAGGTCGCAGGCGACATCATCGCGGCCGCTGGCGACATCTTCGGCAGCATCTTCGGAGCAGTCGCAGGTCTCTTCGACGGCGGCAGCGGGGACGGAAAGCGCGCCGGCCAGGCAATCGCCGGTGCCATCCGCCAGGTCGCGCCGATCCTCGGCAAGGCCGCCGCGGATGCCGCGAAGAAGGAAGCCGAAGGCGCGGTCCCCGATCCAAACGGCGCACCGAAACACGAAGCCGACGGCGATCACGGCCCGGCCCCGAAGAAAGACACCAGCTTCAGCAGCGAGCAGCACGGCACCCTCGTCGAAGGAAAACTGTCATGAACATTCAGCCGCTGTTGGTCGAAGCCGAGCGCTACCTCACCCAGAGAGACGTCGATCGCGCCGCTGAGCTCTACGTGCACGCGCAGCAACAGTGTGCCGGCCGCTCACCGATGCCGTTGGTCGGGCTCGCGCGCATCGCGATCCTGACGCAGAAGTTCGAAGAGGCGGGCCAACTGCTGGCCGCGGTGCACGAGCTCTTCCCGTCGTGCGCAGAGGCGCTGACCCTGCTCGGCGTGCTCGAAGAGGCCGCGGGCCGACTCGACGAAGCGATCGTCTTCCACACCCGGGCGCTCGCGTACGACTCGGCCCTCGCCGTGGCTCACGTGAACCTGGGGCGCATCTACGCCCTGCTCCACCGCTGGGAACTCTCGGCGGCGAGCTTCACGCTGGCCATTCAACACGGCGCCCTGGAGGTCGCGGTGAAGGTGCAGCTCGGCACGGCCCTGTTCCGTGCTCATCGCACGCCCGAAGCGCTCAAGGTGCTCTCGCTCACCGTGCAGGCGCACCCAAAGCACCTCGACGCGATCCTCACGCTCGCTGACGCGTTGGTGGAAACGGGTGCCCTTCAGCTCGCCGCCGAGCTGCTCGACAACGCCGCGCCTCGACTCCCCGAAGAAGCCCTCATCGCCTCACGCCGTGCGTCCATCGCGTTGCGCATGAAGGATCTCGAGGCCGCGCGCCGTGAAGCCTGGCGGCACACGATGATCGCTCCGAAGGACGAAGAGGCGTGGCTCTTCGCGGCGGTCATCGACACCATGCTGCTTCGGTTCGACAGCGCTGAGAGGGCGCTCAAGCAGATCCTCCGCATCAACCCCAAGAACGCGCGCGCGCACTATCACCTGGGCGGTCTCTTCGACGCGCTCAAGGACAAGGCGGCCGCCAAGAAGTCCTACCGCGCGGCGATCAGCTGCGACTCGTTGGCGTGGGAGCCCCTCAACAACCTGGCCGTCATGCTCCTCGAAGAAGGAACGCCCGCCTCGTTGACCGAAGCTCGCGCGATGCTGGATCGCGCCATTCGCCTCGGGACGCGCGGTGACGCGATCCTCATTCGCTACAACCTCGCGCTGGCCTGCTACCGGTTGGGAGATCTGCTCGGCACGCGCCGCGCGGCGCAGGAGCTGCTCAAGCTCGCTCCGGTCGATCACCCGATGGCGACCGAAGCCCACCGGGTGCTCAAGCTCGCGGCCTGATCACTCGACGCGCTCGAACACCTTCACCCGGGCTGCGTGCCTCAACTGAAAACGATGGCCCTTGAACTCGACGTGCTCGGGGTCGAGCGCGGTGACCTCGTGGGTACGCACCATTTTCCCCTCGTCGAAGAGCATCAGCCAGCGGGGTTCACGGGCACCGAGCAGCTCGACGTAGCGATCGTGACGGCGCCGCACCTGGTTCTCGAACGAGAAGCCGGAGAAGTACGTGATGGTCAGATCGTTGAACTCGCGCGGATCTTCGTCGGCGATCAACAACCCACCGGTCGGCGCTGCGCTCGCCTGAAACCAATCCGTCGAGACGCGCACGGAAGGCTCGAGGCGTGACGTCGCCGAGATGGATCTGAACGTGTACGACCAGCGCGAGTTGGGCTCGAAGCAGTAGGCACCGAGGCCCACGCACCAGACCGCTGCCATCGCCACCGAAGCCCAGGCCAGCCGGGGCCCCTGTTTCGCGAGGCCCCAACCGGCGAACGGGAGAAGCAACAGCACCTCTTTCATCGTGAAGCGCGCGAGCGGCGCGAAGCTGGCCGTGACCGCGCTGCGGAACGTGTAGAGCACCACCGGCGCGAGAATCAGGAGCACCAGCCAACGCAGCTCGGGCTTCTCCTTCCACGAGCGGCCCATCATCACCGCACCGGCCACCGCGAAGAACGGCGTGAGCGTCAGCACCGCCGCGCCCGGCCAGAAGAAGAGACAGATCAACCGGTACGGCCCTTCGTCCCAGATGCGCGCTTCGCTCGGCCACCAATCGCGATGAAACTGATCGATGAACCGAATCGGGTACAGCGCGTCGCCCTCCCCCACCTGATTGCCGATGAGCCAGAAGATCGCGAAGGCGCTGGCTGCTGCTCCGAAACCCGCTGCCTTCATCAGGTTCCGTGAACGCCACAAGTCCGCTGCCGCGAGCAACGGCACCAACAACCACGAGTCGTACCGCGTGGCGCACGCGAGGTTGAGCATCAGCACCGCGGCGACCCGTCGCTCGGAATCGAAGCAGGCGACGGCGCTCATCACGAACAGCAGGTTCAGCGCCTCGCTGGCCGAGGTGGTCGAGCACTGCACGTGCAGTCCCCAGAACGCGAAGCCCAGCACCGCGAACGTCGCGGCCGATTCGCCGAACCTGCGCGCCGTGAACGAATACAGCGGCCACGCCGTGAGCGCGCCCACCAGAAGACTGAGCACCCGCCCCGCGTGTATCAGCGACGGCCAGATCAGCTCGACCGCGGCGAGAAGATAGAGGTGCAGCGGGCCGAACTGCCGCGCGCCATCACTGAACCCGGTCATGAAGTGCGGCGCGTCGAGCCAGCGATGCGCGATCCACGTGCGAACGATGGCGTCACCCGCGAGGTTCTCGTTCAGAAAGAGCACGACGAGACGAGGCGCAAGCACTGCCAACGCCAACCACCAACCGCGCTTCATCCCTCGCGCCCGTTGTCAGCCAGCGCACCGCGAAGCGAGCGCAAGGCCGCGCGAACATGTTCCGAGCGCTCCGCTGGGGAAGGCGTCCCCGAGGGGTGCGCGTCGTCCGCGACGCCCGGCCGCTCGACGTGCGCGATGCGTTTCAAGATGCGCTCGTCGAGCACGGCAGCCTGGTGACCCGAGCCGGTTCGCAGCGCGTGGCCGAGCTCGAGGTGCGCGCGGTAGAGATCGAGCGCATCGAGGAACGAGAGATCGCCGACCTCGGTCAACATGCGCGTGGCCTCGGCCATGTCTTCTTCAGCCGTCTCGAGATCGCTCAAGAGCGCTTCCGCCGCGGCACGCACGCCGAGCGCCAGCCCGGTGTAGCGGAGATCACCGACCTCCCTGAGCACGTCGATGGCCTCGGGGAGCCTCCGCATCGCGTCGTCGTACTCGCCGTACTGAAGGTGCAACGAGGCGAGGGACAACAGCGTGGCGCCTTCGAAACGACGGGCACCGACGTCGCGCAGAATCTCCAGCGCGCTCTCGTAGTGCGCGAGGGCCTGGCCCGGCTGCTCGAGCTCAGCGGCGAGATCACCCAGGTTGATGTGGCTGATGCCTTCGGAGCGGCGGCTGCCCAGCTCACGATGAATGGCGAGCGCAGCCTGGTAATTCGCGCGCGCAGCTTTGAGCAAGCCGAGCGCCTGCTGCAGCACGCCGAGATTGGCGAGCGTGATGCCTTCGTAGCGGCGGTCACGCGCGGCCCGGTGGATCTCCAGGGCCTTGTTGTAGGTCTCGAGCGCGGCGCCCTCTTCACCCAGCTCGTGCTGCAGCGCGCCGACGTTGCTCACCGCGCGGCCTTCCATGCGGAGATCGCCGACCGACTTGAGGAGCTCGAGCGCCCGCTCGAACCGCTGCCGGGCCTCTTTGCGCTGGCCCTTCTGCCGCTCGACCATCGCGCGAATCAGCGTGATGCGGCCCAACGCGCCCTTGTCCCGCGAAGCAGCTGCGAGCTGCTCTGCCTCGATGAGATCGCTCTCTGCGTCGAGCGCCCGGCCGCGCGCCAAACGAGCCCGGCTGCGGGTCTCGAGCGCCGATGCACGGGGACCGGGTTCCTGCAGCTGATCGATCACCGCGTCGAGCATGTGCAGGTGCACACCGAACGGTCCGCGCATGGTCAGCAACGGATCGAGCGAGAGCACCGCGCTCAACGCGACGACGGGCTGTCCGACCTCGAGCGCACGCTGGAAGACGGCGTTCAGATTTTCCCGCTCGAGATCCAGGCTGTCGAGGAACACCTTCCCGCTCTCCGCTGCCGAAGCGAGCCTGGTGCCCAGCTTGGTGAAGTACGCCGAGTGCCGCGCGTGCGCCCCCTGATGCTCGGGCATCGCCTGCAGCTTCTCCTTCGCGTACTCGCGAATGCTCTCGTACAGGCCGAACCGGGTCTGCCCTTCGTCGCCGGTGGGAAAGTAGGCGCGCACGAGTGACTTGGTGCGCAGGGTCATCAGCGCCTCGAGCGACGCGCCTTCGGGAGCGCCGGGCAACGCCACGACCTCGTCGACCGCTTCAGCCGAGAGCCCGCCGCGGAACACGGACAGCTGCGCGAGCGCAGAAGACTCAGCAGGCGAGAGGTTGTTCCACGACCAGTCGATCGCGCCGCGCAGCGTGGCCTGGCGATCGACGGTGCCGTTGCGATCGACCAACACGTCGAACCGGCGGGGCAACCGCTGAACGAGCTGGGCCGGGCTGAGCACCGACATGCGGCTGGCCGCCAGCTCGATGGCGAGCGGCATTCCGTCGAGCTGCTTGACGATCTCCGCGATGGCCATCAGCTCGGCCTCGGTGGGTTCCCAGCCCGGTCGCGCGCCGCGGGAGCGTTCGATGAAGAGCTCCACCGCTTCTGCCGAGCGGGTGTCGCGCGCTTCACGCGGCGTGCGCAGCGGCGGCACTTCGAAGACCGTCTCGTCAGCGACCCGGAGCAGCTCGCGCGAGGTGACGACGAAGCGTGCATGCGGAGCGACCGCCAACCACGCGCCCAGCGTGGCCGCGGCCGAGCCGACCACCTGCTCGAAGTTGTCGAGCACGATCAGGGTCTCTCCACGCGCGAGGATCGCGTGGCCGAGCTGCTTGACCGGATCGGTGGGCATCAGCGGAACACCGAGCGCACGCGCGACCGCGGCACACACGCCATCGCGATCAGCGGCTTCGGTCAGATCGCAGAACCACACACCGCCGCGTCTGCGCCCCTTCTCGTTGACGGACTGGAAGTGCGTGACGAGCTGAGAACCGAACTGGAGCGACAGGCGCGTCTTGCCGGTGCCACCGGGCCCGAGCAGCGTGAGCAGGCGCGCGCCTTGACGGAAGAGCTGATGCAGGTCGGCGAGCTCAGCGACGCGGCCGACGAACGTGGTCGCCTGCGGGCCGATGTTCGTGGGCCGCCCCGAGACCTGCGTGAGGATCTCCTTGAGCTGGGCCAGCGACTTCTCGCCGCTGGGATCCTTCTTCGCGTGAGCGCGGCTGGGGCGAGGCCTGACGTGGTTGCTCGCCCTGCTGGGCGACTCGGCGACGGTGTCCTTTTCCTGCGACTCGAGCTGGGTGGCGTCACCGCCGACCGACGACTCCACCGCGACGCTGTCGGGTTCGTCGTCCTCCATGCCGGCGATGTCATCGTACCCGTGCATCCACTTCGCGATGTCGGGAGGCGGCAGCCCCGCCAACACCGTCGAGAGCGCCTCACGGAACGCCTCTGCAGTGGGATACCGATCGCGCGGTTCCTTGCGCAGCGCCTTCATCACCACGCGGTCGAGCGCCTCGGGCACGTCGTCGCGCAGGCTCGAAGGCAACGGCACCAACGTCTCGCGCACCAGCTTGAGCGTGGCGGCGTCGGTCTTCCCGCGGAACAGGTAGCGGGCGCAGATCATCTCCCAGAGCACGATGCCCAGGGCGAACACGTCGGTGCGCGGATCGACGGGCTTGGCGTGCGCCTGCTCGGGCGCCATGTACGGGAACTTGCCCTTGAGGATGCCGGTGCCTGTCTGCACCGACTTGTTCGCCGCCTTCGCCACGCCGAAGTCGATCAGCTTCACCTCGCCGCTGCGCCCGATGAGGATGTTGTGAGGCGAGACGTCGCGGTGCACCACGTGGAGCGAGCGGCCCTGCGCGTCAGTCGCGCCGTGCGCGTGGGAAAGCCCCTTGGCGATCTCCACCGCGACGCCGATCGCGACCTCGAGCGGCAGGTGGTGACCCAGCTCGCGAGCGCGCTTGAGCAGCTCTCGCAGGTCCTTGCCGGCGACCAGCTCCATCGAGACGAACCACGTGCCCTCGACTTCTCCGAGCTCGTGAATGCGCGCGATGTTCGGGTGGATCAGCCGCGAGGCGATGCGCGTCTCGTCGAGAAACAGGCGGAGGAAACGCGGGTTCTCCGTGAGATGCGGGAGGATGCGCTTGAGCACCACGTCTTCGTTCGAGCCGGTCGGGCGCGCGAGGAACACCTCGCCCATGCCCCCGGCGCCAAGGCGCTTGACCAGCGTGAAACGGCCGAAGTCCTCGCCCATCGACGGCGCAAGTTAGCGGGAAAACAGAGCTTTCACGGGATTTTTCATCGAGCGCAACTATCCGGATGACCGTGCGACAATGTGAGGAACATGCCTATCGATCCGAAGGTCCGCATTGCCGCTCCGACTGTTCGCGTGACCACGCCGGCTCCGGCCCCTGTGAAGCCCCAGGTGACCACCCTGCCCCAACCCACCGCGCTGCCTTCTGGCTTCAAGGCCGTGAGCACGTTCGATGGTGGCCGCCCTGTCATCAAGCGCGACGGCATCCCCGACGACAGCATCGGCCGCCGCACTGCAGGTGGTATCGCGGACGACGGCATCGGCCGGAAGAAGACCGGCGGCATCGCGGACGACGGTATCGGCCGTGCAAAGACCACCGGCATCGCGGATGACGGCATTGGCCGAAAGAAGGCGGGCGGCATCGCGGACGACGGCATCGGCAGCGCTGAAGCCGAGCTCGATTCGCTGGTCGGCCGCAACGACACCGCTGACAGCCTCGCGCTTCGCAACGCCATCTACGATCGCCTCGAGACGCCGCGCTTCCTCAACGGTAGCGCCACCGTGCCTTCGCAGGTGGCTGCGTTCGCCAAGACCCTGGGCCTCTCGAAGACGCAGCAAGGTCAGGTCGACACGCTGCTTCGCGGCGCCACGAAAGAGACCGCCACGCTGGTCGGCGCGCTGCTCGAGAAGACCCCCGAGGTGCTCTCGACGGTCGACGGCAACGGCAAGACCGCGTTGGAGAACCTCGCGCGCATTGCCCAGCAGCCGCTCAACCCGAAGGTCGCCGGCGACACGAACAAGGGTGAGCTGCTCGCCTCAGTGCTGCGCGACCTCGTCAACCCGAACCGCATCGACCAGGGTGACGCACCCACCTGCACGGTGACCTCGATGCAGTTCGAGCTCGTGACGGATGAGCCTGCCGAATACACGCGCCTGATCGCCGACCTGAGCGGACCTGAGGGTCGCGCGAAGATGCGCGGTGGTGCAGACCTCGAGCTCGAAGCCGGAGACGCGGGCGCCCGTGATGGCCGTTCGATCAGCGGCGCCCTCTTCCAGACCGCTGCGATGGAGTTCGGCAACGGCCGTGACGCCCAGTTCGACCCGTATGCGGGTAAGTCGGTGAACGCCAAGACGGGCGCCGAGCAGCGCGGCCTCAAGCCGGCGCAGCAGACGCAGGTGCTGCGCCAGCTGTTCGGGGTGAACTACGAGTCGAAGAACTTCCTCACCGAGGCCGAAGGGGCGAAGGCGCTCGAGAAGCTCCGCTCGGTCGACACGCGTGGTGCGCAGAACCGCCCGATCATTCTTCAGCTCGACCAGGGCAGCTTCAACCACGCCGTGACCTTCGAGCGCGTGGCAGAGCAGCGAGTGTTCTTCCGCGATCCCTACGGCGTGCTGCGCTCGATGCCTGAGCAGCAGTTCCCGAAGTTCGTGATGGCGGTCAACGCGCCTCGCGATCTCAACATCGTCTAAGTGACGAAGCTTCGAAGCGCTGCGTAGGCTGCGCTTCGTGAGGCTATTCACCGTACTTCTCTGTCTGGGCGCCCTCGTCGGCTGCAAATCAAGCTCGTCGGTTGACGCTGCGCCCCCCGAGCCCGTGTCGCCTGCGTGGCTCGAAGGCACGCTCCCCGCTGAAACCACGGCGCCTCGCGACGGCGGCACGGTGACGGTGCGCGTGATGAACGAGCCTGCGTGTCTCAATCACCTGGCCGACAGTTGCCGCGATGGTTGGGTCAGCCGAATGACGAACCGGTTGGTGACGCAGACGTTGATCGCGCCTTCGGCCGTCGACGACACGCTGCGGCCCGAGCTCGCCTCAGGCTGGGTCGAGAGCGAGGACCACACGGTCAGCACCTTCACGCTGCCCTCGGGCGTGCGCTTCTCAGACGGCAGTCCCTTCACCTCGGCTGACGTCATCGCCACGCTCGACGCCGTGATGGACGTGAGGCGCCCCACGGGGGCCATTCGCGGTGAGTTCTCTGCGCTGGGCTCCTGGAAGGCGGTCGACGCCACGCACGTTCAGCTGAACTGGAGCAACCCTTCTCCGTTCGCGTTGCGCGCGCTCGCGAGGCTTCCGATTCTCTCGAGCAAGGAGCTCGCGGGCGATTGGACGAAGGTGCAGCCGATCGGCACCGGGCCCTTCGTGGTCGAGAAGTGGGATCGCGGGCAGTCGCTCACGCTGCTGCGGCGACCGGGTGGCGCGGCGTACCTGGAGCGCGTCGTCTTCCGCTTCGTGAAGGACCACACCGCTGCGGGCGCGATGTTCGAGCGCGGTGAGTTCGATCTGATGACCAGCATCACGCCCGCGCTGTGGAGAAGCCTCGAGGCTCCGAAGGCCGGGTGGGCGCGGCGCGACTGGAACCGCATCAAGAGCCTCGACAACAGCTACTCGTACATCGCGTGGAACCAAGCGCGGCCCTACTTCGCAGACGTGCGCGTCAGGCGCGCGCTCGCGCATCTCTACGACACGCGGCTCATCACGAAGATCGTCGACCTCGATCTCGAGCTGCCCACGACGTGTCCGTACTTCCGCGAAGGCGGTTCGTGCGACCCAACCGTCAAGCCCCTGCCCTTCTCACCCGAGACCGCGCGCGCGTTGCTCGCCGATGCAGGCTTTCAAGACACCGACGACGACGGCGTGCTCGAGCGTGACGGCGTGCCGCTGCGCTTCACCTTCCTGCTTCCCTCGACCCAGGTGCGCCTGGGGAAGTTGGTGCCGATGCTTCAGGAACAACTCAAGCCCGTGGGCATCGAGCTGCAGATCGAAAAGGTCGAGACCTCTTCACTCTCGGCGCGCGTGGCGAAGCGCGACTTCGACGTGGTGAGCCGGTTGTGGACCGAGTTCGATCGTGAACAGGATCTCTACCCGATGTTCCACTCGAGTCAGATCGATGGAGGATCGAACTGGGTCGGGTACTCCAACCCCGAAGTCGACAGCCTGATCGAGCAGGTGCGCGTCGAGTTCGACGTCACGAAACGGCACCAGCTCGAGCGCGCGCTGCACGCAACGCTCTACCGCGATCAGCCCTATCTGTTCATGACGACTCGGCAGTCGCTCGACGCCGCTCAACGCCGCGTGCACGGTTTGCAGCCCTCTCTGCTCTGGTACGACCTTCGGGCAGTGTGGGTGTCAGACTGACGTAGTCACGCGTGTTGTTCCTCTGCTTTATTTCCAATTAGTTCCTCGCCCCGCGCAGCAACCCGCGGTCCCAACCCGCGGCGGGGGAGACCGAATGATTTCGGCACACGGGCAAGGGACCCCTCAACACATGAGCACCACCAGCTGGTCGCAGAAGATCGCCGCACTCCAGGACCAACGCGAGTACCAGACGCTGAACTGGGAAGGCAGCTTCGACGAGTATCTCGAGCTCGTCAGGAGCAACCCTCGCGTCACGCGCACCGCGTATCAGCGCGTGTACGACATGATCCTCAGCCACGGGAAGACTGAGTACATCGACAACAAGAAGCGCCTCGTGCGCTACCACTTCTTCAGCGACGAGAAGAACGGCGGCCGCGATGCCGTGTTCGGTCTCGACGTGCCGCTGATGAAGCTGGTCAACGTCTTCAAGGCGGCCGCGCACGGCTACGGCGCAGAGAAACGCGTCATCTTGCTCCACGGCCCTGTCGGCTCTTCGAAGTCGACCATCGCGCGCGTGCTCAAGCGGGGCGTCGAGGAGTACTCCAAGGTCCCCGAAGGCGCTTGCTACACCTACTCGTGGAACTTCGCCGAGAAGGTCACGCTGCTCGACGGCTCTTCGTTGTTCGGCCAGATCCGCTCGCCGCTGCACGAGGAGCCGCTCAAGCTCATTCCCCGTGATGCGCGCAGCAAGTTCTTCCCCGACCTGCTGACCGCGGGCGGTGACTTCACCATTCCTGAGCTGGGTGAGTTGAACCCCTCGTGCCGGCTCATCTTCAAGATGCTGCTGCAGAAATACGAAGGCGACCTGCTCAAGGTCTTCCAGCACGTGCGCGTGCACCGGCTGGTCTTCAGCGAGAAGGATCGCGTGGGCATCGGCACCTTCCAGCCCAAAGACGAGAAGAACCAGGACTCGACCGAGCTGACCGGCGACATCAACTACCGGCGCATCGCCGAATACGGCTCTGACTCAGACCCGCGCGCGTTCAACTTCGACGGCGAGTTCTGCGTGGCGAACCGCGGCGTCATCGAGTTCGTCGAGATGCTCAAGCTCGACGTGGCCTTCCTCTACGATCTGCTCGGCGCGACGCAGGAGCACAAGATCAAGCCCAAGAAGTTCCCTCAGACCGACATCGACGAGGTGATCATCGGGCACACCAACGAGCCTGAGTTCAAGAAGCTCGAGAGCAACGAGTTCATGGAAGCGTTGCGCGACCGCACCATCAAGATCGACATCCCGTACATCACGAAGCTGTCCGAGGAGATCAAGATCTACGAGAAGGAG
>JBKJSE010000187.1:0-7420 GCA_046595925.1 Archangium sp.
TCCGACGTCATCACCGTCGCGTGACCGCGCCCGTCGTTGAGCTTGAGCTCGAGCTTCACGTCTTCGGTGGCCATCGCCTTCGAGGCCGCGGCGCGATCGAACGCGGTGGGCTCTCCCTGGCGGAACACCTCGATGCCCTGCAGCAGGCACGACAACGACTTCGGGTTCTTCACTTCCGGAGCGTTGCCCACCTGGCTGGTGAAGCGGCCCCAGTTCGGATCGTTGCCGAACAACGCGGTGCGCACGAGCGCCGACGAGGCCACGCGCTTCGCGATCGCCTTCGCCGCTTCATCGGAAGCAGCGCCTGACACCTCGATGGTGGTGACCTTGGTCGCGCCTTCACCGTCACGCGCGATGAGCCACGAGAGCCGGCGCGCGACGGGCTCGACGTGCCGCGCCCAATCGTTCGGAGGCGGCAGCGCGCGCGTCGACAGCAGGAGCAGCGTGTCGTTCGTGCTGGTGTGCGTGTCGACGTGCACCGCGTTGAAGCTGCTGGCCGCGATGGTGGGCAACGAACGCTTGAGCTGTTCGGCGCGCAGATCCCAGTCTGTCGCCATGAAGGCCAGCATGGTGGCCATGTTCGGCTCGATCATCCCCGCGCCTTTGCAGACACCCGCGACCGTCGCGCCGGCGTGCTGTGCACAGGCCTCCTTCGGGTACGCGTCAGTAGTCATGATCGCGGAGAGGAAACGGCGGCCCGCTTCCACGTCGTTTGCCCGCTCGGCCAGCGCTGCATCGATGCCCGCGCGCACCTTGTCCATCGGGAGCTTCACGCCGATGACCCCGGTGCTGCACACCAGCACCTGCTCGATGGGACACTTGAGCGCCTTCGCGACGCGGTCGCACATCTCGAGCGCGTCCTTGTCGCCCTGCACGCCGGTGCACGCATTGGCGTTGCCCGAGTTCACGATGACCGCGCGCACCAACCCACCCGAGCGCACCAGGTGCGCCTTGGAGATCGTCACCGGCGCCGCTGCGTAGTGGTTCTGCGTGAAGATGCCCGCAGCCGCCATCGGGGCGTCTGAGACGAGCAAGCCGACGTCGGGGTTTCCGCTCGCCTTGATGCCTGCTTTCACGCCAGCCGCCCAGAGACCCTTCACCGAGGTCAGGGTGAACTCTGCAGGGGGAAACGACGGCACCGGCGGAACGGGGATGCTCATGGGCGCGGCGATTTACAGCGACGCGGCGAATCTGTCTCTCTCTCTACGGATCTGTGTACGGTCGGGCGCGATGCGACGGCTCGTCCTGCTGCTGCCCTTCTTCCTCGGTTGCCCCGCGCCGCAAGGCGAGCTGGTCTTCGACCTCGGCGAGGGCGCGATCGGCAAAGAAGTGGTGTTGGACTTTGGGCCCTGCGGCGGCCCGGTGAAGCGAGCCGTGCTGGTGCGGAACGTCTCGGACCTCGAGGTCGAGCTCGCCGAGCCTCAGCTCGAGGGCGACGCCTTTCGCCTCACGGGCCTTCCCAGCGGCACCGTGGCTGGCCTCGGCGTCATCGGCGGCGTCATCGAATTCACACCCACCGGGGAACACGAAGGCGCGCTGCGACTCGTCTCGAGCAAGGGTGCGGTGCTCGGCTCGTTGAGCCTCTTCGGTCACCTCGAGACCAGCCGGTGCGCGGTGCCCACCGAGCTCGACTTCGGCGCGGTGCTGCCCGAAGAGCGCCCGCAGCGTTCGTTCGATTTTCCCGTGCTGACGACCCGGCGTGACGTCTTCGTGGGGCCTCCTGGTGCGCCCTTCATTCTCGCTCTCAACGCGCCTGCGGGAACCCAGTCCATCAGCGCGAACCAGACGCTCAAGGCGCGCGCCCAGCTCGTGTCACCGGGCGTGGGCGAATACGCCGCCACGTGGCGCATCGACCCGGGCCCTGAGTGTGAAGAGGTGCAGCTGCCGCTGCGCGCGACGGTGCTGCAACGGCATCTCGGCGCGAGTCCCTCGACGGTCGACTTCGGAGCCATCACGCCGCCCGGCCAGCCCACCGCCACGGCGACGCTGCTCAATTCTCTGAGCCGGCCGGTGCCGGTCACGCTCGAGCTGTTCTCTTCCGCAGGTGGGCCGACGACGAACTTCCGCATGGGGCTCACGCAGCTCGAGCTGCCCGCGGCGACGCGCGACGTGATGGGGCGGTGGCGGCCGGGTGAAGCGCAGGTGCCGCTGTCTGCGTGGCTGCTCGGCGCGGGCATCGTCACCGGCAAGCTCGTGGTCACGGGAGACTCCGACGTGCTCGAGGTACCGCTCGTCGCGCGCGGTGCGGGTGCGGGGTTGCTCGTCACGCCTTCTTCGATGGATCTGGGCGACGTGCCTGAAGTCGAAGGTCAACGTCTCGCGCTCGCCAGTGGTGTCGCGTTGATCAACGACGCGCCGAGCGCGATCACCGTCAGTCAGATCACCGTCGAAGCAGATCCCGGCACCAACATCAGTGAGCTGTGCGTGGGTCCGTTCAACGAGGCGAGCGGAATGTGTCAGGGCCTCGCGGCGCCGCTGATCGTCGCTCCGGGAGCGCAGGCCTCGCTCGCGCTGCGCACGAAGCCGACCGGTGCAGGCCCCTGGCGATGGTTCGTGGTGCTGCACACCGACGACGTGCAGCAGTCTGAGCTGCGTTTCGAGGTGACCGCGCGGCTTCGTCCCCTGGCGGATTGTGTGCTGACCCAGCCGCAGGCCTTGAGCTTCGGACCGGTGCGGGCGCCCACGCCGATGGTGCGCGCGGTGGTGCTGGAGAACCAGGGCCTGACCACCTGCGTGGTGCAGGGTTTGTGGATCGACGGCAGCGCTGACGTGCGTGCCGGGCCTTCGCAGTTCACGGTCAGCCCCGGTGAACGGCGCCTCGTCGACGTCGAGTACCTGCCCACCACGGCGCCCGGCACCAACAGCTTTCCCACGCTGCGCTACTCGGTCAACTCGATGGCTGCGTCGGTGCGCGCGATTCCACTCGAGGTCTCGAGTGACGATGGGTGTCTCTTCATCTCGCCCGAGCAGTGGGACTTCGGAGTGGTCGCGCCTTCCTGTGGTGCGCGCGTGCAGTCGTTCGGCATCGGGAATCGATGCGCCGGCGCGAACGAGGACGTGGTGATCGTGAGCGCGCAGGTGAGCGGCAGCGCGGCGATGACGCTCGAGGGCATGCCTCCGC
This sequence comes from Archangium sp., assembly GCA_046595925.1. Classification (GTDB taxonomy): domain Bacteria; phylum Myxococcota; class Myxococcia; order Myxococcales; family Myxococcaceae; genus Archangium_A. Next base: position 3,122 of record JBKJSE010000187.1, read on the forward strand.
AGCGGCTGTCGATCTCGACCTTCGCGGCCGATGCGATGCGCGTGGCGTTCGATCCCTCGACGGCGGCGGTGCACGCGGGCGTGCTCGAGCTCGAGGTGGCGGTCACCGGCGGCACGCGCAAGCTGCGGGTTCCCCTGCGTGGGCGCTCGGAACTGGCGGGTCGGCAGCGCGATCGTTTCGTGATGCCCAGCTCAGCGGACGCCGTGCTGATTCAAGACGCCAGCCCGGGTGCAGGCGAGATGCAGCATTCACTCGCCATGCGTGCCGCTGCCATTCTCGCGCTCGCGCGGGGCCGGAGCGCGAGCCTTCGCGTCGGTGCGGTGCGGGCGGATGAGACGGTCGCCACGCTCGGCCAGTTGCGTGAAGTCGATGCGTCGAAGTGGCTCTCGCTCGACACCGCGCCGGCATCGCAGCTCGCGGAATTGTTCGAGGTCGGAACCGCGATGAGCAACCCCATCGAGGCCTTCGCAGGCCCTGCGCTCGCCGCGCTCAGCGGGCCCTCCATCAGTGGCTTCAATGCGGGCTTCCTGCGGCGTGGCGCGAGTTTGAACGTGGTGTCGCTGAGCAACGCGGGCGAGGGGAGCACGCAGCCGATGTCCGTGCTGCTGCCTCAGCTCGCGGCGTTGAAGGGCAGCCAGCGGCCGGAGTGGTTTTCGTGGAGCGCGGTGGGGCCGTTTGCTGCCGTGAGCACGGGGTGCACCTACGACGAGGCCTCACCCAACACGCTGCAGCGCACGCTCGCTCAGCAGCTCGGGGGCGTGGTGGCTGAGCACTGCGACATCGCGCGCGACGCGACGTTGTTCGAGTCTTCGGTCGCGCCCACGTTGTTCGGTGCGCGGGCTTCGCTGTCGCTGCGGGCTCCGCTGGCGCCGGGTGCGTTGCCGAACGTGACAGTGGGTGGCGTGGCTGTGCCAGAGCAGGGCGCGAACATGGTGCGCAACTGGACGTTCGATGTGACGCGCAGCGCGGTGACGTTCACCAGCATCACCTTGTTGCCCGGTGACGTGGTCGAGCTCGAGTACCCGACGCTCTGCGCACCCTGATTGCGGGCTGAATGGGAACTGAGAAACCCCACCGTTCTTCCCGAGCAGGGGACCGGCTTCGCCGGCGATTTCGACCGAAGGAACACACCGGTCCTCCCGAGCGGAGTCGAGGGAGTACTTCTGCCTCGCGAGGCAGGTCACCCCTCGACTTCGCTCGGGGGGAACGGTGCTGTTCCTTAGGAGCGAAGTCGAGGGGTCACCTGCCGCGCGGCGGCGCAGAGGTGGCATCTCGACTGCGCTCGATGCGAACGGTGGGTCTGTTCCTTGGCTGAAATAGCTGGCGAAGCCAGCCTCCCGCTCGGGAGGAACGGGGTTCTACAGATTCTTCGGCGTACGCAGCGCGCGAATCGCGTACTGCGCGCCGATCGCGCCCGCGACGACCACGAAGACCAGGTTCATGCCCTGCGCACCGCGGTAGAGCCGGTAGCCGGCGATGCCGAAGCAGGCGAGCGCGAACACCCAGTGCCTGAGGTGCTGCGGCACCGTACGGATGTTCGAAAAACCCCACGCGATGCCGAGCACCACCACGGCGACCCAGTCGATGCCGATCATGGATTTTCCTGCAGCTTGCCCTGCTGCTGATCGCTGAGCTTGCCGGCGATGTCGCTGAACGAGCCGTGCGAGCGCACCAGAAAGAACAGACCGACGAGGATCTGCTGAATGATCTGCACCGCCCACAGCACGTTCGCGTAGGCGACGCCGCTGGAGTTCACCACCGCCTGGGGCAGGAAGACGCCCATGCCGATGAGCAACGCGAGCTGCGCGGTGCCGGCGCTCCCGGGGGCAGCGGGGATCATCATTCCGACGATCACCACGCAGAGCAGGAAGTAGCCGTAGAAGTACTCGAGGTGGAGCGGCAGGCAGGCCCGGCCATCGGCACCCGAGCAGTCGAAGCCGTTGGCGAAGAACGCCATGCTCGCGCCGTTGACCACCCAATACACGGCGGTCCACACGAAGAACCAGGCCATGTTCTTCGCGTCGGGCAGCTGCTTGAGCGCCCCCACGAAGCCATCGACCATGTACACCACCTTCTCGGTGATGCCGGGCGCGATGCGGCCCACCGTCTTGCGCATCAGGCCGATGACCGCGTCGTGCTTCCACCGCGCGGTCAGCAGGAAGAGGAAGCCCGAGAAGAAGATGAGGAACATCAGGTTCGCGCCGATGCGAATGCGATCGATGTTTCGGGCGTCTTCCGGCACGAAGAACATCAGCACGCGCAGCAGCACCGCGATGATGAGCCCGTCGATGATGCGCTCGAGCACCACCGAGGTCATCGCCGGCGACCTGCGAATGTTCGAGCGTTGCGCGATCAAGAAGGGCCGCGCGAACTCACCCAGCCGGAACGGGAGGATGATGAGCATCATGAAGCCGATCGCCGAGGCTTCGTTGAGCGGCTTGAAGGGCACCTTCTCGAGGCCCGACATCAGGTGACCCCAGCGCAACGTGCGCGCGAGGTGAATCACCAGGAGGATCACCATGTACACCGGCAGCGTGACGGCCCAGTTCGCCGAGAGGAGCGCGTTCTTCGTCTCCTCCCACTGCATGCCCTTGAGGGTCCACCACATGCAGCCGACGGTGATGGCGAGGCTGACCCCCAATTTGATCCATCGGTTCACGGGCCGAACCCCTTAGCATTCTTTTTCATTCGGTCACGCCTCGGAGCAATGCGGCCGGCCGGGACTGAACCAGCGAGGTGAAGCGTTTGCTCCCCACCGCTTTCTCCAACGCCTTCAAGCTGTCGCCCACCCAGGTCTTCGCGTTCACCGGCGAGTGCAGATCGGTCGCGGCCACCGCATAGAGATCGGCCTCGAGGAACTGGCGGGCCAGCTTCTCCGCCGCCTTCCCGTAGCGGCCGATCAACGCGCCCATGTCGAGCTGCAACAACGCGCCAGCCTGCACCAGCTCGGCTGCGCGCCCCTTCTTCTCGAACTCGAAGCAGCGCTCGGGGTGCGCGATCAGCGGCGTCACGCCCTTGAGCTTCATCTTGAAGATGAACGACGTGAGCATCGGCAACGGGCCTTGATACGGCGCTTCGACGAGCAACACCTTGCCGCTGCCCAGGGTGCGCGAGGCCTTCGTACCGAGGCTGCTCATCAACGACTCTTCGAGAAAGAAGTTCTCCGCGTTGGGGAAGAGCTCGAGCCCCAGGCCCGCGGCAGCCAGTGCGACCTTCACCTCTTCGAGCTTCGAAGCGCAGAGGGCTGCGTCGAGCGAGGCGTACTCCGAACGATGATGCGGGCTGGGGGCGGCCTGGGTGTAGCCCAGCGAGATCAACGCGCGGGCCATCTCGAGGCTGTCTTCCATGCTCCGGCTGCCGTCGTCGACGCCGGGCAGCAGGTGCAGGTGGAGATCGACGAACCCGCTCATCGCCAGTCGATCACGAGGCCGGTGTTGACGCCCCCGACGAAGGTGTTGCCGGGGAAGCGCGGGTTGAAGACGAACGGTGAGCCGTAGCCGAAGTACGGAAGCACCCTGAAATGCGGGGTGATGCGAATGCCGAACTGCAGGCGGCCTTCGATGTAGCCCAGCGGCCTGCTCTCATCGGCGTAGAAGCCGCCGGGTTTGTAGGTGGTGAAGTACCAGGCCCCGCCGGCGGCGACGTGAAAGCCCCAGGTGATGACCGGGTGATCGCTGCGGTAGCCAAAACCACCGACCACCACGTGCTGCGAGTGCGAGAGCATGGGGCTCGGTGTGCCCAGGCCGACGCCCGAGCCCAGCCCGAAGTACCAGATGAGCTCGTTGCGCGGCTGGCTGACGATCGCGCCTTCCCACGCGAGGCGGAAGTGCGGCGTGGTGACGGGCGGATTGATGAAGACTCCGAGCGAAATCTCGCGCGGAACGAACCACGGCACGAGGGGCGCGGTCTTCTCAGTGACGGGCGCGGCCGCCAACACTCCACTGCACACCAGCGCAAGCACCATCGTGATGACGCGTTTCGCCGTGTACGGAGTGCTTGTCAACGGATGCACTGGGTTCTACAACCGCGGCACTTCGCGGGCACTTTCTGCCCCGGAAATTTTGGGAGACGCTCTCTTTGTCTACGTCGCTCCGCACGTACGTTTTCCTCGACAGCCTTCAGCCTCAGCTCGCAGCGCACATCGCCACCACGTGCCGCGGCTACTTCCCCGTGCCCTACGTCGCCTCGCTGTTCGTGGAGATCGCGCCGGGCATGGCGATTCACCGGCTGATGGACGTGGCGCTCAAGCAGACCCGCGTGCAGCCGGCGACCCTGGTGGTCGAGCGCTCCTACGGAATG
>JBKJSE010000224.1:0-6025 GCA_046595925.1 Archangium sp.
GTACTCCCTCGACTCCGCTCGGGAGGACCGGTGTGTTCCTTCGGTCGAAATCGCCAGCGAAGCTGGTTCCTTGCTCGGGGGGAACGGTGCTGTTCCTGAGGAGCGCAGTCGAGGGAGGACTTCTGCCTCGCGGGTGGGGTCCCTGCTCAGGCGTGAATCGCAGGCGGGAGCGAAGAGCTCCTGCGAACTGCCAGGAACAACGCGAGCAACAGCATGTACGCGACGGGCATCGCGAAGAAGAGGCCAACGCCGCACGCCAGCGCGCCGGCCATCGTCACCAGGCCCGCCACGAACGAGTACCCGAAGACGCGCAGCCGCTGCCCTTCGCCCAGGTCCCACGCCCGCTTGAGCGCCTCCACCGGGCCGCACTGACCGACGATCAACTCGGGCAGGCCGAACAGGCTCAGCGGCAGGATCACCACCATCGCCACCATGAAGAGCAGCATGCTCCCGCCGATCAGCCCGAAGAACGCCGGGTTCGCCAGCCGCTCCGCGCGGAAGTCAGACAAGTGGTTCGGGTCGACGCCGATCAACCGGGCCCCGATCACGGCGACGCCGCCGAAGTAGAGCAAGCTGGGCACGCTCACGCAGACGAGGAGGATCAACTGCATCCCCAGGTACTGCGGGAGCAGGTGGAGCTGGCTGAACATTCGCGCAAGATCTGCCTTCTTGCCGACCAGCACGTCGATCAACAGCCGGTACAACCCGACCAGCGCCACGCCCTGCACCGCCACGTTCACCAGGGTGCCGACGATCTGGCTCAAGAGCAGCTTGGTCGCAAACCCGCCCAGGTTGCGCATCGGGTTGGCCGGGTCGAGCTCGAGCCCGATGATCGAGGTGATGATGCTGTTGATTACGTTCGCCACCAGCCCTCCGCCGATGACGAAGGCGAGAAAGATCAACACGCCCACCAGGCACATCGCCATCTCACGCTGGAAGCTGTCGGTGACATGACCCCACAACGTGCTCAGGTCGGCGGTGGCGTCGTAGGGAAAACCGACGGGGTTCAGCTGCCGGCAGGTGGGGCACTGCGTCTCGCTGCCGTTGGCCGCGCAGCTCGCGCACATGAAATTGCCGCACCGCGCGCAGACGAAGTTCGCGCTGATGCCTGCATGAAGGGCACACTGCGCTCCGCCAGCTTGAGCTCCAAAACCTGGTTGCATGCACGTGACGCTACCTGACGAAGAACGCACCGACGCGGAAATGAAGGTCGCCTGGCAACGGGCGGCGACCGAGACTCGCGCGGTGTTGCGGCAGGGCAGCGCGGCCTGGGCGCGGCACTCGTGCCCGGGGACGGCGGAGTGTTGCCAGCTCGCGACGACGAAGCGGCCGCCGTGGTTGTGGCCCAGTGAGTGGAAGGTGCTCGAGGCGCGGCTGGCCCGCGATCGACGCGAGCTGCCTGCGCCGCGGGCGGATGGTGGGTGTCCGTTTCTCGATGCCGGGGGGAAGCGGTGCACCGTGTACGAGGACAGGCCGCTGGGGTGCCGGACGTTTTTCTGTCAGCGGATCACCGGGCCCAACAAGCTGCCGGCCGACGAGACGAATGCGTTGATGGAGCGGTTGAGTGCGCTGAACCTTGCCGTGGACGATCAGGCTCAGCCTCGATCGATCCTCGATTGGTTTGCCCTCTCCCCGCCCCTCTCCCCCTCGGGGAGAGGGGGCTCAGGAGGATGACGGATTTCGTTACTTCGTGGGCCAGGTGCCGGGCGGCACCATGATCAGCCCTGAGTTCCAACCGAACTTCTCGAGCGGGGTCTGCTCGATGGCGCGGCTCGAGTTGGGCATCTCTGACCAGTGGAACTCGTTCACCTCGCCCTTGCGGCCGACGAAGGTGTGCATGCCGCCCTTGGCGAGGCCGAAGAAGAACGGCACTTCACGCAGACGCTCGATGCCCGACATGTCTTGCTTGGTGCCTTTGCCTTCGGTGGGCCGGTAGTTCGTCACCTGCGCGTCGACCGCCACGCCGTAGTAGCCCTTGCCGCGGCCAACCTGCACGGCGGAGAACGAGTGTTCGGCGTTGCCGTCATCGGGGTTCTTCGCGTCGGGGTTCCAATACACCGACTGCCAGCCGTCCTTCTTGAGCTCCTTGGCGAGCTCGGTGCCCTTCGAGCCGTTGGCCACCACGTGGCGCTGAATCTCGGCCCAACGCTCCGACTTGCCGGCCGCCGCGTAGGCCGCGCCGACGTTCTCCATCGCCCAGCCGATGCAGCTGCTCTCCTTCACGCTGCTCGCGGACGGAGGCGTCACGCCCGGCTTGGCGTTTTCCTTGATCCACTGATCCTTGTCGGCCGCGCTCATCGTCTTCCACGTCGAGTGGTCGCCGAAGTACTTGCCGACGCCGGTCTTCTCGATGCTGTCGGCGTGCTGCTTCATGCGCAGCTCGATGGCCTGCGCGCCACCGGCCGCCAGCTTCGCGCCGAGGTCGTTGGGACGCTGGGTGGTGCCGACCTGTGCTGTCTGGGTGGTGCTCCCGGCCTGCCAACCCGGCGCGCCCGACGGCGTCTGCTGCGGAGCCGGAGCCGCGACCGGCGTCTGGCCCGTCGCACCGGGCACGGTGAGGGTCCAGCCGATCTGAATCGCGTTCGGGTTGGTCGCGAGCTTGGGGTACTTGCCCACGTTCGCCTCGACCAGCGCGGCCAGGCTCACGCCGGCACGCTGAGCGACCTTCGAGAGCGAGTCACCCGCCTTGATGGTCACCAAAGCGGGGGCGCTGGGCGGAACAGGACGCGTCGGAACGGTCGGCGATTGGATGCGGGCAGGCATGCGGGCTCCGGGAGGAAGGCGAAGGTGGAGAGGCTACCTCAGTCGTTGAGAAACGCGGGATCACACGCGTGCTGAGTGCAGGAGTACGCACCGCCCGGCCACGAGACGAGGTTGTAGCCCTCGGTGCACGTGGGGGTGGCGAAGCGGCAGGTGCCGGACATCGCGCAGCCCGCGGGCAGCTGGCAGCGGTTCTCGTTGCGCGTGAAGATGTTCGCCTTGCCGGCGGGGCACTGGGCCAGCGCGTAGCGGGGGCACGACTGGGTCTGATCAGGCAGGTGCACGAACACCTGGCTCGCATCGAGGATCTTCTCGTGGCCCACACCGACGGTGGCGCCATCGACGAAGCGGCCGGCGACCAGCGCGTCCTTCTCGATGATGCGGAAGGTGAGCCAGTTCGAGTCGAGCAACGGCACCGAGGCGCGGGTCACGTCGAGGTCGTGGTGGAGGAACTTGCTGGTGGTGTGCAGCCTGGTCGCGCGCAGCGAGGGGCACGGCGCCGTGATGCACTGAATGTTCGCGCTCTCGACCCGGAAGAAGGTGTCGGTGGGCTCGGTGAACTTCATGCCCGGCATGCCGCGCCAGGCGCTGCTCACGACGAACGTGCGGGTGTTGAAGCGCGATTCTTTCGGGCCAAGCTTGCCGTAGAGCACCACTTCGAAATCGGCCGCGCCCGTGACGTCGGCCTGGTCTTCCGGCATGCGCAGGTCTGAGCTCGAGAAGTCGAGCGCGCTGACGTACTGCTCGTTGAGCGTCGCGCGGTTGACGTCGTGCGCCCAGAAGCCGCCGCACAGCGGGGCCACGCAACGGCGGGTGTCACGGCGGAGAACGACGTAGCTGCGCGTCGAGGTGCCCAGCTCGCCTTCTTCAGAGGAGATCTCGCCGCCCACGTCGTTCAGCTCGGCTTCGGCCACGCCACAACCCACGAACAGCAGCCCCACCAACAGTGTCGTTCTCATGGTGGGGGCAGGTAGCCGAATGTAGGCAGAATGTCTACGCCCCCTGACGCGCCACGTCATTTTGGAGGCTTATCGTCTGGCTCCAGGTTCGGGTAACAAACGCGAAATGCCGCTCGTCGTTCGCCGCGTGAAAGTTCAGGACCTGTCGGTGCTCGAGTCGCTCGAGGGGGAGACCGTTCGCAGCTTCCCCGCTCGCAGCCGGTGGATGGAGACCTACCGGAGCATGCTCGAGCGCACGCTGACCGAGGAGCCCGAAGGGTTGCTGGTGGCTGACTTCGACGGGCGCGCGATCGGTGCGGCCATCGCCCGGGTGCGCGGCACGCATCCGGTGACGGGCGAAGAGCACGGCCGGTTGGAGGCGCTCACGGTCGCGCCGGCATGGCGCGCTCACGGCATTCGCGAGCGGTTGATCAAGGAGTCCGAGGCGTACCTGAAGTCGCGCGGGTGCCGGTTGATGGTCACCACGCTGCGCACGGATGCGGGCGCGGAAGGCGACATCTACAAGACGGCCGGCTTCAAGGTCGCCGCGTGGGAGCTCGAGCGCGCGCTGTAGTTTTCGGACCACAGACAAGATGCCTCAGCGCCGACCGGTCCCCCCGAGCAGGGGACCGGCTTCGCCGGCGATTTCGTCCGAAGGAACAGACCCACCGTTCGCATCGAGCGCAGTCGAGATGCCACCTCTGCGCCGCGCGGCAGGTGACGCGGCAGGTGACCCCTCGACTTCGCTAAGGGGGGAACGGTGCTGTTCCTGAGGAGAGCAGTCGAGGGATACCTCCGGTGAGGTTCTCAATTCCTATTTCCGCCAACCCTCTCGGGGGGACCGGTGGCGACCTATTTCACCAGTCTCCCGGAGGGAGAGGCAGTTCTTCAGTTTCATTTCGTCAGCTCACCGCGGCGCCGATGTGCTGCGCCGCCCACCGCGCGATTCCGTAGATCGACTCCTGCGGGTTGACGCCCAGCGACGTCGGCATCACCGACCCGTCCACCACGAACAGGTTGTCCATCGTGTGGAACTTGAGGTGCGGATCCACGACCGAGGTCCGCGCATCTTTCCCCATCGCGCAGCCGCCCATCTGATGGGCCGTCAGCACGCGCATGCGCACCGGTTCCCACTTCGCCTGGTCGAGCTTGTCGATGTCCTCGACCCGCTCCATCACCACGGGATCCAGATGCAGCGACGCCACCTTCTTCGCGCCCGCGGCGAACTGCAGCTTCGCCATCTCCTTGCACGAGAACTTGAACGCCTCCCAGAGCTTGGGCTGGAAGTCGTAGGTGATCGAATACTTGAAGTTCGCGCCGTCCTTGAGCCGCACGGTGGCGCCGGTCTCTTCGGGCATCAGCCCGTCGACGTGCAGCGCGAGCATCGAGTTGATGTACGGCAGCCGCCCGAGCATGTCCTGCACCAGCGCTCCCGTACCCGTCGAAGCCGTCGCCGCCAGCAACGGGTGCAGCGGAGGAACCTCGAGGAAGAAGCCGAACTCGCCCGGCCCGCGATCGATGAAGTGATGCGAGCTCACGCTCTGCGGCGCGCCTGAGAACGCGTTGACCTCGAAGGGGAACTCCGCGAGCATCGCCACCACCGGATGCAGCCAGGTGCGTTCACCCACCCTGCCGTCGGCGGTCAGCCCGCTGCGCATGAGCAGCCCCGGCGAGTTGATCGCCCCGCCGCTCACCACCGTCAGCTTCGCCTTCACCTTCACCCGCACGCCCGTCGGCCGGTTCTTCACCGGGTCGATCACCTCTGCGTTCACGCCGGTGATCTTCCGCCCCGACCATTCCAGCTGCCGCGCCGAGACGTTGGCGTAGAGCTCGAGGCCCTTTTCCACCGCGTCAGGCAGCACGGTGGAGAGCATCGACTGCTTCGCATCGACCGGGCAGCCCATGCCGCAGTAGCCGAGGTTCAAGCAGTTGTTCACGTTGCGGCGAATCAGCGCGCGCTCGTAGCCGAGCTTGCCCAGGCCATCCCAGAGCACCTTGTTGTTCGCGTTGATCATCTCGAGCGGCCACTCGGCGATGTGCAGCCGCTTCTCGATCGCCTCCCAGTGCGGGGTGAGCGTCTGGGTGCTCAGCGTGTCGATACCGAAACGATCCTTCCAGGTCTGCAAGATCCGCTCGGGCGTGCGGAAGCTCGAGCACCAGTTCACCGTGGTGCCACCGCCCACGCTGCGTCCCTGGAGAATGGTGATGGCCAGGTCGTCGGTGCCGCGATCGCCGAGCTCTTGATAGAGGTTCGTGAACGCGCGGGCCTCGGTCATGTCGAACTCGCGGCGCGTGTGGTACCCGCCCTCCTCGAGCATCACCACGCG
>JBKJSE010000388.1:0-2993 GCA_046595925.1 Archangium sp.
GCCGGTAGATGGCCAGGAGCACGAGCGTGTACACGATTCGCGCGCGGAGCTCGGCGACGCGGAAGATGTTGGTAATGGCGTTGAGGGCCACGGCAGCTTCCTTACGGTTGGTGAAGCTTAGAAGTACGGTGCAGCTCGAGAATCAGAAACGTCGAACGCCCCCCGACCCATGACTGGGTTCGAGGGGCGCGGCACCCTGGCCCTATTGGCAGGTGCGCACCAAGACTCAGGCCTTCGCAGCCCGGGGAGCCTTCACGACCTTCAAGCCCTTACCGGAGTGCGCCTTCGCAGCGCCCTCGGGCTTGTGCGCGATCATCGGGATCTCTTCGACCGAACCGCCGGCCTTGATGATCGCCGCCTTCGCGCCTTCCGAGATCTTGTTGACCTTGACCGTCAGCTTCAGGGTCAGCTCGCCGGTGCCCAGAACCTTCACGGCATCGTACGCGCCCTTGATCAGGCGAACGTTGCGCAGCGAGGTCTCGTCGACCACGGCGCCCGTCTTGAAGTGAGCCTCGAGCTCCGCCAGGTTGACGATGGCGATGTCGAGACGGTTCGGCGAGTTGAAGCCGAACTTGGGCAGGCGGCGCTGCAGCGGCGACTGGCCGCCTTCGAAACCTTCGAAGCGCATGTTGCCTGAGCGGGCCTTCTGGCCCTTACCACCACGGCCTGCCGTCTTGCCCAGACCAGAGCCCTGGCCGCGACCAACGCGCTTCTTGCGGTGGGTGGAGCGGTACGGGGCCTTCAGCGTATGGAGAGTCACCATGGTGTTCCTCACTTATCCTGTGCGGCGAGCTTCGCCCGCGCTGCGTCACGCACGCGGATCTTCCGCGGCTTGGCTCGAACCCGGGTCTTGGGCTCGTCCGTGACGGTCTCGAACGCCACCAGGTGGCGGACCCTGTCCAACATCCCGCGGATTGCCGGGGTGTCCTTGAGCAGACGCTCAGAACCAAACTTCCAGATGCCGAGGCCCTTCACCGTCGCGACCTGCTTGGCCGAGGCGCTGGAGGGGCTCTTGATCAGCTTGACCTTGATACCCATGACTTAGCTCTCCGACTTCCGGCCGAACTTGACCTCTTTGCCGCGCAGACGGCTGACCTGCTCGGGCGACTTGAGCTGCTTGAGACCGTCGACGACGGCCTTCACCACGTTGTGCGGGTTTCGCGAACGCTGGCTCTTGGTGAGAATGTTGCGAATGCCCGCGGCCTCGAGCACCGCGCGAACCGGGCCACCGGCAATGACGCCAGTACCTTCGGAAGCGGGCTTGAGGAGCACCTGCCCGGCGCCGAAACGGCCGAGCACTTCGTGCGGGATGGTGTGGCCCATGAGGGGCACCTTGAAGAGGTGCTTCTTGGCGTTCTCGCCGCCCTTGCGGATGGCTTCCGGAACTTCGTTCGCCTTGCCCAGGCCGATGCCGACGTGACCGTTGCCGTCGCCGACGACGACGATGGCGCCGAAGCTGAAGCGCCGGCCACCCTTCACGACCTTCGTGGGGCGGTAGATGTTGACGACGCGATCCTGCAGGTCGAGGTCGTTCGCGTTGATAGGAGTCGTGCTCATTGGTTGTCCTTTGCGGTCAGAACTGCAGACCACCCTCGCGTGCGCCATCGGCAACTGCCGCGATGCGCCCGTGGTAGGGGTTACCGTTGCGGTCGAAGACGACCTTCTCGATCTTCGCGGCCTTGCACTTCTCTGCGATCAGCAGACCGACCTGCTTGGCAGCGGCCTTCTTGTCACCCTCGTCCAGCTTGCCCTTGAGCTCCTTGGAGAGCGTCGAGGCAGCGACGAGCGTGCGGCTGGTGCCGTCGTCAATGACCTGCGCGTGCAGGTGCTTGAGCGACTTGTAGATCGTGAGGCGGGGACGCTCGGTCGAGCCCGTAACCTTCTTACGGATTCGCTCCTTGCGATTGTTTCGGGCAATTGAATTGGCCATGGTGTTCTCTTTCCTTCCGCACGAGATGGGGACATCCCCGTGCGGATGAAAACGGGAGGCGGATTACGCCGTACCCGTTTTGCCCTCCTTGCGGCGGACGGTTTCGGTGGACAGCTTGATGCCCTTACCCTTGTACGGCTCGGGCGGGCGCAGCGCGCGGATCTGCACGGTGGTCTGACCGAGCAGGTGACGATCGACGCCACGCAGGGTGAGATCGAGGGTGGGCAGCGCGTCTTCGGTGCGGGGCGCCTTGCCCACTTCGGCGGTCACGCCGTCGGGCAGGTTGAAGACCACCGGGTGCGAGAAGCCCAAGGAGAAGTGAATCTGCTTCCCCTTCACTTCGCAGCGAAAGCCGACGCCGCGAATGGCGAGCTGGCGCTCCCAACCCGTGGAGACGCCCTTCGCCGCGTTCGCGAGGATCGCGCGGGTCAGCCCGTGCGCCGAGCGGTGCAGGCGGTGATCAGAAGGGCGCGTGCAGAGCATTTCTTTGCCCTTCACTTCGACCTTGATGTCCTTGATGGGCAGGGTCACCGAGAGCTTGCCCTTGGGCCCCTCGAAGTTGACCTTGTCTCCCTGGACGACGGCCTTCACCTTGTCGTCGAGGGTAATCGGCATTTTTCCAATGCGGCTCATGGTCGGGTCCTCAGTAAACCGTGCAGATGAGTTCGCCGCCGACGTTGGCCTTGCGGGCCTCGGTGTCGACCATCACGCCGCGGGAGGTGGACAGGATCGCGATGCCCATACCGCCGCGAACGCGGGGAATGTCACGCACGTTCACGTAGCGGCGCAGGCCAGGCTTGCTCTCGCGCTTGATGCCGGTGATGACGGGTTCGCGGTTCGGGCCGTACTTCAGCACGACGGTGAGCTCGTTCTGGGGGGCCTTCTCGTGGACGATGAAGTCGGCGATGAAACCTTCGCCCTTGAGGGCTTTCGCGACTTCGACCTTCAACTTCGAGGAGGGCAGCGTCAGCTTGTCGTGACGCACCATCTGCGCGTTGCGGATGCGGGTGAGCATGTCACCCACGGGATCATTGATGACCATCTGTGCAACTTCCCAAGTGAA
>JBKJSE010000102.1:0-11217 GCA_046595925.1 Archangium sp.
CCTGCCGCGCGGCGCAGAGGTGGCATCTCGACTGCGCTCGATGCGAACGGTGGGTCTGTTCCTTCGGACGAAATCGCCGGCGAAGCCGGTCCCCTGCTCGGGGGGACCGGTGGCTGCCCTATTTCACCAGCCTCTTCGGGAGAGGCTCAGGGTGAGGGCCTCACCTCAGTGAGCCATGCGAACGGGGAAATCGATGTTCATCGTCGGCACAGCCCGCTCAGGAAACTTCCACCCCGCAACCGCCTTCACCAGACACTTGGCCGCCGGGTTCTCCTTCCCGGTCGTCGACTCGACCTCGTAGGGCGTGCCGCCCGCGGTGACCTTCCAGGTCAAGTGCAGGTCCAAATCACCATTGCTCAGCGCCTCGCACTTCGAGAGCTGGTCGTGATGCGCGACGGCCACGTTCACGATCTCCTCGAAGGTCAGTGATCCCGGCTCGTCCTCGAGCTGCGCGGCGACCTGACTCCAGAGCAGCAGATCGCCCTTCTTCATGGCCGCGTTCACCCGGTGCCCCAACACGTGCGCGATGGCGTGCGGCTTGACGACCGACTTCGTCGCGACCTCCTCAGGCACCTGGTGTTCTTCAATCAACTCGCGAATGAGCACGGTCCCCTCGGCCACGTCTTGCGTGAGGCTGAGCACCAGCTTCCCCTTCGCCGGCATCTGCTCGAACTGAGTCCACAACAACGTGTCGCCGCGCTGCACGGGAACATTGAGGGGCTGCCCGACGATGTACGAGACCGAATCGGGCTTGATGACCGAGCTGGTCACGTACCGTGACGGCATCGAACGCTGCACCAGCATGTCCATCGTGACGATGGTGCCTTCGGCCATGTCGACCCCGGCCATGACGACCGGAACCCAAGCTTCTTCCGCGTCGGAAGGGGCAGGAGCAGCGGTGACCGCCGCGACCACCGGAGCCGGCTGCATGCGCTGAGCCGAGATGAGCCCGGTGACCAACAGCGCCACGCTTCCGGTCAAGGCGACGGCTCGCCACCCGACGTTCTGAGCACGCTCGATCGCATTGAGCAGCGCGGTCATCGAGGCGTACCGATGAGCGGGCTCCCGCTCGAGCCCCTTGCGCAGCACGCCGCGCAGCTGCGCTGGAACACTCGAACCGAACCGCGGCTTCTCGTTCAAGCTGACCGCGAGCTCCGACCACGTCTCGCCCTTGAACGGCCGCTGACCTGCGAGCGCCTCGATGAGCGCCACGCAGAACGAGAACTGATCGCTGCGCTCGTCCGCGAGCTTCCCGTCGAGCTGCTCGGGCGCCATGTACGCCAGCGTGCCGACGATCGCCCCGTCGCGGGTGACCACCGCTGAGTTCGTCGCGGGCAGCTCGAGCGTGGGGCCGGGGCGAGAGAGCCCGAAGTCGGTCACGCGCACCCGATCATCGAGGCCGACCAGCACGTTCGCGGGCTTGAAGTCGCGGTGCACCACGCCGGCGGCGTGCGCGGCCGCGAGGCCCCTGCCCGCCTGCATGAAGTGCTCGAGGATGTCGCTGCGCCGATGCTTGGCGCGCTTGAGCCAGGCCTCGAGGGTGACGCCGGTCACCAGCTCCATCACCAGATAGAGATCGTTGCGCCACTCTCCGAGCTCGAAGACCGGCACCACGTTCGGGTGCGCGAGCCGCGCCATCACCTGCGCTTCCCGCAGCAGCCGCGCCTGCGCCGCCTCATCACGCCGCGCGTGCAGCAGCTTGAGGGCGACCCGGCGATCGAGCGTGACGTCGCGCGCCTGGTACACCACGCCCATGCCGCCCCGCCCCAGCTCGCGCTCGATTTCATAGCGGCCCACGCGCAGGCCGGGCGTCAGCTCGTGACTGGGCACCATGCCGGGAAGCGTCTGCTCAGAGGCGGCAGCAGCCACGGCGCGGCGGCACTTCTCGCAGCCGTCGAGGTGGGCTTCGAGCGCGGGAAGCTCCCTGGCTCCACCGCGGGCAAACTGGGTCAGCTCGTTTTCGTCTGGGCACATGGTGTGGTGTCTCCCTTTTCAGAGAGGACACGAGCTGCGAATTGCCGTTGCATTTCAGCCGGTGGAGCTCTCGAGGAGCCTCGAAATACTCAAGTCGAGCTCACTGTCGGCCACCCGCATCAGGCTGTCGAGCGCTGAGGGAGAGAGCGCGAGCGAGTGGGAGAGGATCAGCCGCGTCTTCTCGAGCAGCACCGCGCGGCTCGACGACAACCAGCGTGAAACCGTCGAGGCGTCTTTTCCGTACATCTGGCCCACCTGCGCGCAGGTCAGCCCGTCGAGCGCGGTCAGCCTCATCATGGTGCGCTCGCGCGGCGTGAGCGTGGCGACGGCTTCGGCGAAGGCGGTGCGGAACGATTCGCGGTAGCGGGAACGCAGCAGCGCGAGCTCGGGATCTGCGTCGGCCAGCGGCGTTTCGGGGAGCTCTTCGACGGCATCTTCACGGGCACCGGGCCGCCTGGCGTTCAGGGCGAGGCGCACGGCGACCGCGCGGATCCACGAGGCGAGTGAGCCCTGCCCCGAATATTCGGCGAGCCGGGGCGGGGGCATCAGCAGGCGTTCGCGCACGAGCTGGGTCACCTCGTCGACGAGCACGTTGGTGGTGTCGAGCGGCGCGACGGCTCGGCGCACTTCGTTGATGATCAACGCGTCGAGGTAGGCGAGCGCGCGGGGATCTTGGGCGAGACAGGCCGCGGCGAGGAGGAGATCAGGGCCCTCGAGTCCGTCCGCGGCGGTCACGGTCGCGATGACCGGTACTCCCGGCCAGCGCGCTTCCAGGGCTGCGATCCATTCGGTCGGGAGCGACATCGGTATGCCCTCTCCCCGACCCTCTCCCCCTCGAGGAGAGGGAGAGAGGTGTGTGTGGTGATTACTTCTGGAGCGTCAGCGTGTGACCGTCGTCACCGAGGTCAGCAGGCGAGGTGATCGTCAACGACTTGAACCCCGGCGCCTCGACGTTGACCGGCTGCCCCGCGAACGGCTGGCGCTGCGTGAAGAAGACGTTCGCCAACGTGTTCGCCCGCAGCTGAGCGATCAGGTCGTCGCCCTGCTTGAAGGTCACCGTGGTGTCCGAGAGGTAGTTGCCGTCGGCGTCGAGCACCTTGAGCCAGAAGCCCTCAGCGGGCATCAGCTCGAGCTCCAGCACGCGGTCCTTCACCGACGTCGCGTTGCTCAACGTGGAAGGCGAGAAGCCATCGGCCACCGCGACCAGCCGCGAACGCTCGATGGGCGCGATCAGCTTGAGCTGGCCCTTCGCGCTGGTGAAGCCCTTGAACAACACCTCAGACGGGCACTGGGTGTTCACCGCGCATGACATGGGCTCGCGGGTGACGGTGACGGCCAGGCACGTGACGGGACCACCGGTGCGCGAGTCGAGCAGCACCACGTCGCCCGGCGTCTCAGGACCGCACGAGCGGCCCTGCACCTTCACTGCGTCTTCCTTCTGCTTGTCTTCATCCAGCCGCGCGTCGCCGCCGCCCACTGAATCTCGGGTGGTGACGCAGGCGCTCAGACACACGCCCAGCGCAACACCCAGGACCCTCTGCTGACTGGTCACCGAATCAGGCCGAGAATGACGAGCCACAACCGCACGAAGACTTCGCGTTGGGGTTCTCGAACTTGAACCCGGCCGACGTGTCCGTCTTCACGTAGTCGACCTGCGTACCCTTGAGGTACTGGGTCGACATCACGTCGGTGGCGATCATCACGCCGTCCTGGGTCCACACGATGTCGCCGGCCTTCGTCTCCTTGACGAGGTTCAGGTCGTAGCCGAGGCCGCTGCAGCCGGCAGGCACGACGCGCACCGTCAGGTAGTGACCGTCGAGCTTCTGCTCGGTCATCACGTCCTTCACCTGGAGCACGGCACGCTCGGTGAGGATCATCGGCTTGACGTCGGTGGAGGCGACGGGCGTGGCGACTTCGGGGGTAGCGACTGAGGTGTCCATGGGGCTCTCTTATAACGAGGGTCTTCGAAGCGACAAGCCGACTACTTCTTCTCTACGTCCGACGAGACATCCTCGTTGATTTCCATGTTCGCGGAGTTGTCGCTGACGCTGACGTCGAACGGGTGGGATCGCACGAGCGCATCACAGCGAATCTCGAGCGCGTGTTTGCCCGGCATGAGGCTCAAGTTCACGCCCACCTGGCCCAACTTGTAGTTCCCGCGCCAGACGCCGCAGTTCCGCAAGGCGGGCTTGATCTTGATGCGCACCGCGCTCTCTTTGAACGTCTTGCTGATCAACTTGAGCTCATTGGGCTGGCCGTAATCGATCGTCTCTTCGTAGTTGATGCCCCGGTCGTCGTTGACCAGGCGCACCGAGTCGCCCACGAAGGCGCCCGACTGGGCATCGATGGGGGTGCGGCCGAGCTCCATGGGAGAGCGGCCCTTCGCCTTGTCACCGGGGATCACCGTGACCATCACGGGCGGGTTGCTGCTCACCGACAGCCGCACGGGCACGCCGGTCTCCGACAACGAGTCCCGCTTGAGCGCGCCGAGCAGGTTGTCCTTGAAGACGAAGACCAGCATCAGCGCGCCGATGAGCACCAGCACCGAGATGAGCGCCTTGAGCCGGGAACGTTGCCGATCCTTCATGCCCTGCACGTCGACGATCTTCGAGATGCCATCGCCGCTGGGCCGGGCTTCAGGCATGCCTGCGCGCGACTTGCTGCGCGCCGGAGCCTCCGGCATCACGCCTGAGCTCGTGCGCCGCTTCATCTGACCCGAAGGCCTGCGGCGCGGCTGATCGTCATCTTGCGTCGTGGCCGGCGCGTACGCCTGGCTCTGCCGGGTGGCCGTCTTGCGTTTGACCGGCCGGGGCGCGATCGCCTCGTCGTCTTCAGGAGACATGCGCGTCATCTCAGGCCGTGATGAACGCGGCGCCGAGTCGCCCTTCTTGATGTACGCGCGGCTCGGCACGACGGTGCCTGCAGGAAGTTCGTACCCACCACGCAGGCTCGGGCCCGACGCCTCGAGATCGTCGTCCTCGGGCTCGGCGTCGTCCATGCTGTCTTCATCGAGCGTCATGCTCGGTGAAGCGCGCACCGGACTGCCTGAATCAGGGGGGCGCGGGGGAGGCTGCGAGCGCGGCGGAGGCACGGTCACCGACTGCGGCGCGCTGCTGTAGGAGGGCGGAACGGGGTTGCTGGTGCTCGACTCGGTGGACGGGTTGGGCGTTCCCAACCGCGCCTCTTCACCCAGGCGATCCGCGAAGAGGGCCGCCATCAGCTCGGAGACCTCGGCGCTGGTGGCCATCTCCTTCGAGTTGAGGAGGTACTGCTCGAGCGAACGCTGGAACTCGCGCGCGTCGACGTAGCGATCATCGGGCGCCTTGGCGAGCGCGCGCATCACGATGCCGTCGAGCTCGGCGGGCACCTCGGCCACGGCTGAGGGCGGGTCGATCTTGCACTCGAGCGCGGCCTGCAACGTGGCCAGCTCACTGTCGCGCTTGAGGGGGCGAACGCCGGTGACCAGCTCGTAGAGCACCAGCCCCAACGCGAAGAGATCGCTGCGCGCGTCGAGCGGTTTACCGGCGGCCTGCTCGGGCGCCATGTACGCGAACTTGCCCTTGATGGCGCCGGACTTGGTGTTGGAGACCTGGTCGCTGGCCTTGGCGATGCCGAAGTCGACCACCTTCACCGCGCCGTCGAAGCTGATCAGAATGTTCTGCGGCGAGATGTCGCGATGCACCACGCGCAGCGGGCGGCCCTGCTCGTCGTTGCGGGTGTGCGCGTAATAGAGGCCCTGGCAGGTATCGGCCATCACGCGCAGCGCGATGTGACGGGCGATCCACTGGCCGGTGCTCCAGGCGCGTCGCATGACGCGGCCCAGATCTTCACCGTGAATGAACTCCATCGCGATGAAGTACTGGCCGCCGGTCTCACCGAGGTCGAAGATCTGCCCGATGTTCGGGTGATTGAAGCGCGCGGCGATCTTCGCTTCGTTCAAGAACATCTGGACGAACTCGGGATCTTCCGCGAGGTGAGGCAGAATGCGCTTCACGACGACGTGACGGTTGAACCCTTCGATGCCGCTCTGCTTCGCAAGCCACACCTCGGCCATGCCGCCGGTCGCGAGCTTCTTGATGAGTGTGTAGTTGCCGAAAGTCTGGTTGACGGACATCGAAGTACCCGAACGGGGCGAGGCATCGTAAGAAAGGCTGGTCGAATCCACAATGTTCCTCAGCGCTTACCTCGCCATCCTTGCGACACAGCTCCCGGTCGACGCCCGGGCAGGTGAGAACAAGCTCACCTTGTTGGACCTCAAGGTGACCGCCAACGGGCTCACTTTCGACTGGGCCGATGCCGACGAATCACTGCGCGGCCAGCTCTCGCCGAGCCCGGTGCGAGCAGGGCAAAAAATCATTGTTTCCGCAGTGTTGCAGCCGTTCGTGGGTGAAGACTACACGGGCCCGATCACCTTCGCGATCAGGCCGATGAACGAGCTGGGACTGACGTGGAGCAAGACGGTCGCGAGGAACAAGGACAAGGACAACAAGGCTGAACGGGGCTGGACGACAGAGGTCACGCTGGACGACCCCGGCGAGTACCGGCTCGAGATCAGTTGGAGCACCACGCACCACAAGGTGGTCAGAGGGGTGTTTCCAGTTTCTCCGGGATCGTTGCCGGGTTGGGTGACATGGGCAGTGGGCGGCGGGCTGATTTCCATCGGGCTCGCCATCGGGTTGTGGATTTTGTTCGGTCGTAAGGAGCAGGTCTCTTGAGCACCATGAAGAAGCGCGCGTTGGGCCCTCCCCGTCGTGATCGGGGCCCCAAGCCTGAGAAGAAAGAGCGCCCCAAGCGCGACAAAGATCCCAACTCCCTGGCCAACCGCGCGCTGCGCGAAGACCTGGTGCTGTTGGCGTGCCTCGAAGCGTACGGCGCCGTGCGCCACGATGGGCGGCTCGCCGATCGCGCGCTCGACTTCACGCTGCGCCGCGACAAGCACCTCTACTCGCAAGAACGCCGCGCGGTGGCCGAGCGTGTCTACGCGTTGCTGCGCAAGCAGCGGCTGGTCGACTACCTGGCCGAGCTCAAGGTCAAGGGCTTCGAGCCGCTGGTCTCGAGCCGCAAGGACATCTACCGCTTCGCCATCTCGCGCGTGCTCGAAGGAGAAGACGTGTCGGCCGTGCTGCAGGCGCAGTCGATGCCGGGCACCGACGCGGGCTGGCTCAAGACGCTCTCGCACGCGCGCGCCAAGCTGATGGAGCTGCCTGAGCTCGAGCGGTTCGCCATCGAGGCCTCGATCCCCGACTTCCTGGCCGTGAAGATGCTGGCCGAGCTGGGCACCGAAGCGCGCCTGGTCGGCGACGCGATGAACAAGCGGGGGCCGCTGTGCGCGCGCACCAACCCGCTCAAGGGCACGCGCGAAGAAGTCACGAAGTTGCTCGAGGCAGAAGGCGTGAAGGTCTCGCCCACCCTGCTCTCACCGTTCGGCCTCATTCTCGAGACGCGCACCAACGTGTACGCGCTCAAGACGTTCAAGGACGGCTTCTTCGAGGTGCAGGACGAAGGCAGCCAGTTGCTGGGAATGCTGGTCGACGCCCCGCCGCGCAAGGTGATCGACGCGTGCGCCGGTGCCGGTGGCAAGGCCCTGCAGATCGCCGCGCAGATGAAGAACCGCGGCGAGATCTACGCGCTCGACGTGGAAGAGCGCCGGCTGGAAGATCTCAAGCTGCGCGCTCGCCGGGCAGGCGTGCACAACGTTCGCATTCAGGTGATCGCGCAGGGCGTCGAAGCAGAAGAGCAGCTGGTCAAGCTCAACGGCCAGGCCGAGCGCGTGCTGGTCGACGCGCCTTGCAGCGGCACCGGCACCTATCGCCGCAAGCCCGACGCGCGGTACCGCCTCACCGAGGCGATGCTCGCCGAGCACGTCGAGAAGCAGAAGATGCTCATCGCCCGCTTCGCGAAGCTGGTGAAGCCGGGTGGCCGGTTGATCTACGGAACGTGCAGCCTGCTGCGCGAAGAGAACGAAGACGTGGTGGAACACTTCCTCGCGTCGCACCCCGACTTCCAGCTCACGCCGGCCACGCCGTGGTTGGGTGAAGCCCTCGCGGCCCAGACCACGCGCGACGGCATGCTGCGGCTCTACCCGCATCGCCACGACACCGACGGCTTCTTCGGCGCGGTGCTGGTGCGAAAGGCGAAGTGAACGAAGGGCTCCAGGTCGCGACGCCAGAGCGCGTGCAGGTCGATCTCCCCATCGCGGGGCTCGGCTCGCGCGCGATGGCGTACGTGATCGACGTGGGGCTGCTCGGCGCCGTGGGGATGGTGCTGTATTTCGGGCTGACCTTCTTCGTGACCGACCCGATGAAGTTGGCGCTGGGGCTCTCGAGCCTGGCGCGCACGCTGATCCTGGTCAGCGGGTTCTTCCTGCTCTGGGTCTACTGGACCCTGCTCGAGGTCGTCTGGAACGGGCAGAGCGTGGGCAAGCGCGTGCTGCGCATTCGCGTGGTGAAGACCGATGGGTCTCCGGTCACGGTCTTTTCCAGCGCCGTCAGGAACCTGCTGCGCGTCGTGGACTTCCTGCCGGTCTGCTACCCGGTGGGGCTGATCACGATGCTGGTCGACAAGCGGCATCGGCGCCTGGGTGACCTGCTCGCGGGCACGGTCCTGGTGCGCGATGAGCAGATCGATCTCGCGCGCTACGATCAGGTGACCTCGAACATCGCGGTCAACCAGCTCGAGCTGGCCACCAGCTACCTGTCGCGCTTCGATCAATTCGAGCCGACGGCGCAGCTGCGCCTCGGGTTGAAGCTGGCCCAGCGGTTGGGTCTCACGCCGGAGCCCTCAGCCACCGCGGTCGAGCTGCGCGAGGCGATTCGCGCGCACCTGCAGGTGCCCTGACGCATGGCCGAGCCCCTGCCCTCGTTCGTCGCGCGCCGCCGGCCCGAGTGGACCCGGCTGGAGACGATGCTCACGCAGCTGCAGGCCGGAAAGCTCACGTTGGCCGAAGTAGCCACGCTCGATGCGCTCTACCGGCAGGCGAGCGCGGATCTCGCGGTGGCCCAGGCGGCGTACGCGGGCACCGACGTGCTGCGGTTTCTCAATCAGCTCTGCGCGCGCACCTACTCGGCGATCTACCGGCCTCGCGGCGCAAGGCTCGAGTCGGTGCGCACGTTCTATACCCAGACCTTTCCACGGCTGGTGCGTGAGACGTTGCAGATGACCCAGCTGGCGGCGGCGCTGCTGTTCTTTGGGGTGGTGGTCGGGTTGGTGACTGTCTTCCTGCACCCCGACGGAGCGGTGGTGCTGGTGCCCGCGCAGCTCCGGCAGATCATCAGCCGTGGCGAGGTGTGGACTGACTTCGCGCTGAACAACTCCACGCCGACCGAGATGGCGGTGACGATCTTCCTCAACAACGTGCGCGTCATGATCGTCTCGTTTGCGTTCGGAGTGACCGCCGGCATCGGCACGGTGTTCGTGCTGCTGAGCAACGGGGTCAGCGTCGGCGCGACCGTGGCGGCGTGTTTTCAGGCCGGCGTGGGGTGGAACATTCTCACGTTCATGTCGGCGCACGGCCCGGTGGAGCTCTCGCTCATCTGCATCGCGGGCGGCGCGGGGTTGCACCTCGGGCGCGCGATGATCGAGCCGGGTGAGCGTTCACGCGGCACGGCGGTGAGGGACCATGCGCAGGTGGCGGTGCAGATCCTGCTCGGGTGCGTGCCCTTCATGGTGGCGATCGGGATCGTCGAGGGCTTCGTCAGTCCGGGGCCGTTCTTCCCCTGGCCACTGAAGGTCGCCGCGGGCGTGTTGTCGGGGCTGGCGCTGTGGCGTTGGCTGCTCACGTCCGCGAAGTGAGCCCGAGAGGGTTGGCCGAAGTAAGAATTGAGAACCACCGGTCCCCCCGAGCGCAGTCGAGGGGTCACCTGCCGCGCGGCGCAGAGGTGGCATCTCGACTGCGCTCGATGCGAACGGTGGGTCTGTTCCTTCGGACGAAATCGCCGGCGAAGCCTGTCCCCTGCTCGGGATGAACGGTGGGGGTGAGGGCCTAACGAAGCGCCGAGTACAAACTCGCCGTCTTCCGAGCAGCCCGGCTCCACGAAAACTCAGCCGCCCGAGCACGCGCCTTCCGGGCCCAGAGTTCCCGTTCATTCGACGAACCAAGCCAGTTCGACAGCAACTCCGCCAGGCCGTTCACATCATCGGGCCCGACCTGAGCCGCGCCGTCACCGCACACCTCAGGCAACGAGCCCTCAGTCGACACGATGGTCGGCACACCCAGGCGCATCGCCTCGAGCGGCGGCAAACCAAAGCCCTCGTAGCGAGACGGAAACACGAACACGCCCGCACGTTTCATCAGCGCGTAGAACACGGGGTCCGCCAGATACCCGAGCATGCGGACGTCGACGCCGCGCTCCTTCACCCGCTTCAGCTCGGCCTCGATGGGCCCCGAGCCAAACCAACGCTGCCCCGCGAGCACCAGCGTCACTCTCTTCCCGCCGTCATACAGACGCTCCACCGCGCGAAGCACCAGCTCGACGTTCTTCCGGGCATCCAAAGCACCTGCGTACAGAATCCACGGTGACTCGAGGCCGAGCGCATCGAGCCACTTCACCGTGGTGTTGTCCGGAGGCGCCACGCGCTCGACATGATCCACCCCGTGATGCACCACGGTCAGCTTGCGGGCATCGACCTCGAAGCGCTCGAGCACACTGGTCCGCGCGGTCTCGCTCACGCAGATGACGTGCTGAGCAACCTTCAGGCTGCGGGCGAGCCAGAGCCGGAACTGCCAACGGAAGCGGGCCGAGACGGTCTCAGGCAAGAGCAGCGGCACCAGGTCGTGCACGGTCAGCACGTACGGCACACCAGGCGTGCGCTTGAGCGGCAGATTGAAGTTGGACACCGCGTGAAACAACGAAGGCGTTCGTTCGCTGAGCCAGCGTGGCAGGTGACCGAGCGTCCAGCCGGTGCGGTTCAGGTGGCCGCGTGGTGCTTCTCCGGTGTGGCGCGCGCCCCAGCGTTGAACCTCGAGGCCCGTCTCTCCGAGCGAGCGGTAGAGCTCACGCGTGTAGAGGCCGATGCCGGTGATGGGCTCGTCCCAGAGAGTGGCGTCGAAGGCGACGGGAGACACGGCCCGCGGCTCGTACACCAAGAGGCGAAAAGAGGCACCGTCACCGCGAGTGGGTTGGCCAAAAATAGGAATTGAGAACCCACCGGTCCCCCCGAGCGCAGTCGAGGGGTCAGTGCTCCTCAGGAACAGCACCGTTCCCCCCGAGCAAGGAACCAGCTTCGCTGGCGATTTCGACCGAA
>JBKJSE010000293.1:0-20939 GCA_046595925.1 Archangium sp.
GCGGCGATGCGGCCGAAGCCGCGGCGGAAGGTCTTGAGGCCCAGAATGTCGCCGTACTGCTCGTCTTGCGCCTTGGCCTCGAGCGCGTCTTCGTCACGGTAGAAGATCTGGAAGACGAGCTCGTCGCCGGGCTGCACTTCCATGCCCTGGCCGGCCGCCTGGCCCACCGTGATGTTGTTGATGGCGTTGAGGGGGTCAGTGACCACGTCGACCACGGTGATGGCCTGGAAGATTTCCACGACGCCCTTGGCGGCTTCGAACTTCGCCTCGAGGGCGCGGTCCTGGCCGAAGTGCTTCTTCGCGGCCGTCTTCATCGCGTCTTCGAGAGTCGAGATGAGGATCGTCTTGTCGATGCCCTTGTCTTTGGCGACCTGGGTGAGGACATCGTCGAGGCGGAGGGCTGCGGTAGCGGGCGTCATGGGGGAATCCTTTTCCTCGGCCGTCAGATGACGGCCTGTATGTGGAACGACGGTTACGGCTGAAATTCGAGGTTCGCGCGGGCGATGTCTTTGATGTTGATGGTGAAGGGGCCCGCCCCTTCGACCTCTACGGTCACTGCATCTGCGGAGACCTGACGAAGCGTTCCGAGGAAGTTCTTGCGGGGCGGCTCGAAGAGGGGCGCGAACGTCTTGATGCGCACCTGCTTGCCCTTGACGGCCTCGAAGTGGGCGGACTTCTTGAGCGGTCGGTTGAGGCCCGGGCTGGAGACCTCGAGGCTGTATTCGTGGGGAATGACTTCGTCGACGTCGAGCGCCTTGTCGACGGCATGGCTGGCCAGCGCGCACTCTTCGACGCCCACCGTGCCGCCCGGCTTGTCGATGAACAGCCGGAGGATCCACCCGCCGTGCTCGCGGATGAACTCGAGATCGAGCAGCTCGAGACCCTCGGCCGCGATGAGCGGCTCACAGATCTCCTGCGCTTTCTCTTCCACCTTCTGTTTGCTCGTCTCAGCCACTGCGATCGACCCCCAGAAAAGGAAAAAGTGGGCACCCCGGCCCACTTTTCGGTGCTTCCGAAAAATTGGTGCCCGCCCTCTACGACAGTGCCCCACCCCGTGTAAACAGATGCGCATGCGCATCGCCGCTGCCCAGATGACCAGCGGGGCCGACAAAGCCCACAACCTCGACGTCGCCACCCGCCTGATCAGGAAGGCCGCGGAAGCAGGCGCTCAGCTCGTGGGGCTGCCGGAAAACTTCTCGTGGCTGGGGCCGGAGTCCGAGCGGAACCAGAACGCGGAAACGGTCGAGGGCCAGACCCTCACGCGAATGGCGGAGCTCGCCAGATCATTGAAGATTTCGGTGCTCGCGGGCTCGGTGCTGGAGACCGGAGCGCCCGGCGGTCGGCTCTTCAATACCAGCGTGCTCCTGGGGCCCGACGGCGTTCGGCTGGGGCTGTATCGGAAGATCCACCTGTTCGATGTCGAGGTGGGCGACGGGCAGACGTACCGCGAGTCGGCGGCGGTCGCTCCGGGTACCGAGGTGGTGGTGGCGGAAGCCCCGTTCGGCAAGGTGGGCTTGTCGGTTTGTTACGACCTCCGGTTCCCCGAGCTGTACCGGAAGCTGTCCGAGGCGGGCGCCGTGCTGCTCACCGTGCCTTCGGCGTTCACGTTGATGACCGGCAAGGATCACTGGGAAGTGCTGCTGCGGGCCCGCGCGATCGAGAACCAGGCCTTCGTGCTGGCGCCGGCGCAGCAGGGCAAACACCCGAAGGAGCGGCTCACCTGGGGTCACGCGATGGTGGTGGACCCCTGGGGCCTCGTGGTCGCGCGTGCTTCGGAAGGGGAGGGCCTGGCGATGGCGGAGCTCGACCTCGAGTACCTCGCGAAGGTGCGCCGCACCCTGCCCGCGCTGCAGCACCGAAGGCTGTGAGCCGAGGCTGAAGACCGCGATGTGCTCGAAGCCCACCCCACGAGATCTCAAAAAAGCGCCTTCAGGGAACGTGGGGCGTGAGGCTTTCGATGCGTCGCCCGCTTCGCGCAGGCCTCTCTGCCGCGGGCAAATTTCATTCATGTGACGAAGTCGAGAGTCTCGCTACGGGCGTACAGAGGGCTGTACGCCTGTGACTTCCGTCGACCGCACGCATCGAATTGGTCACGCTCGCGTCCTCGTTCGAAGTCGCGAGGCCTGTTGGCGATGAGCGATGCGCCGAACAACACATACGGCCTTCCCCAGTGCTGTGGCTGGCCATCCTCTCACCGGAGAACGCGCGACAGTCGGGACACCGCTCGCCCGCCTGCCCCAAGATCGACCCGCACTCCCTACAGCGCGGCTGCCGGGTCTCGCGTTCACCGTGAGTTCGCGGAGTGAACTGGCGCTTGAGCACGCCGTTCAAGATCCACCCAGGCAGCGCGCCCATCGCCCCATAGAGAAGGAGTTCGTAGTTCCAGACGAACACCGTCCCACCGTCAGAGCCTGCTTTGTACGAGAGCTGCAAGAAGACGAAGAGCGCCGCCCCTGCTGCCATCAGCAGGCCCGTCACGATGTCGATCTGCTGAGTCTTCCGGTCCTCGCTCATGCGCTCACCGCTTGAATGGGTTGTGCACGTCGATCCCCATCGACCCGAAGTCGCTCGTATTTCGGGTGACGACGATCAGGCTGTGCACCTTCGCCGTCGCGGCAAGCAGCCCATCGACGACGGGCCGAGGCGTGGGCACTCCGAGTCGGCCCCACTCTTCGGCGATCTGCTCGGTGATCTCGATCGTTCTGCCCGCAAACGCCACGCGCACCTGCTCGAGCCATCGCCCCAGCGCTCGCGCCTGATTGGGGTCCTTTCGGGCCAGCAGCTCCACTCCGCGACGCAGTTCGCCGATCACGAGCACGCTCGTAAACAGTGACTCCTGCGGCACGGTGTCGATCCACCTCGAGACGTTCGCATCACAGCGCGCTCCCTTTCGAAGCTCGGAGACGACGTTCGTGTCGAGAAGCCACTTCACAGGTCGAGCTCGCGACCGACATCGCGCGGACGAGCCACGGCCACCTCAAAAGCGTCGTCTGAGACGTCCACCTCCATCGTGAGCAGTTCCTTCAGGCTCTGCTGCGGGCGCAACGAACGGCGCAACAGACTTCGGACCTCCGCGGCACGACGGGTTCCGCTTCTCAA
Organism: Archangium sp.; assembly: GCA_046595925.1. Lineage (GTDB taxonomy): Bacteria > Myxococcota > Myxococcia > Myxococcales > Myxococcaceae > Archangium_A. The sequence continues at coordinate 3,100 of JBKJSE010000293.1, forward strand.
CTCCGTGGCGACCTGGCGAATCAACGCCGCGTCCGAGGCTGGCGCCTGCACCTCGACCCGAACCAACCCTTTGGCTTTCTGATGATTCCGGTGCGTCGTCACCGCGCTCCGTTTGGGCGTCTTCATTTCCGGAAACCTAACCGGAAACCATCGCAGCGACAACGCAGGGCAATTTCCCCTGAGCGGGGTATAGGACCGCCATGTCTTCCGCGCGGGTCCCTGCCCTGCTGATGCTCGCCCTCTCAGGTTGCGCCACCGCGCAGCTCGTCGGCGATCGCGCGTTCACACCCGAGGACCCGGGGTTCGCGCGCACCGTGGTGATCGAGCCGTTGTTCGAGCTCGCCGAACTGCAGACCACCACGCGCACCGAATACGCCACGCTCGGCTCGGGCTACGGCAACCCGGGCCTGGGTTTCGGGTCGGGCTTCAACTCGACTGGGCCCAGCAGCGTCGCCATCAGCCGGCAGGTGCTGGAAAAGCCCTTCTTCGCCAAGCCCCTCACGCTGGTCGAGCTGCAGCACCGCACCATCGCCGAAGTGCAGCGGCGCCGGCCGAGCTGGCGGGTCACCTCGACGTCGGGCGCGCAGCTGCTCAAGGGGAACGTGACGGTGGTGCGCACCATCATCGAGGGCAACGACACCGTCGCCAGCGATCGCACGCTCAAGAACCTCGCGTTCGGTTTTGGCCTGGTGATCTGGCCGCTGCAGTTCTTCAACATCAACCCAGTCGAAGAGACCGTGCGCGTGTACGGCCTGGTCGAGCGCTTCAACCTCGACGCGACGTCGCTTCAGCAGCGGCTGGTGAAGTACCCCAGCCAGCCCGACTTCGCGGTCAACCTCGCCAACGTGACGCCGCTGCGCCGGCAGTTCGGGCTCGACGTGACCTACGAAGAAGGACTGCTGGCCGACGAGCGCCCGCGCGCGAACGTGATGATCGACGGCTTCGTCGATCGCCTGGCGAGCGCGACCATCGCGTTGGTAGAGGAGCAACCGTGAGCATCTGGGATTCGGTCAAGCCGAAGAAGAAATCGATCACCGCGACCGCGGTCGTGGTCTCGAAGGATCAACTGACGCTGTCGCTGACCTGGAGCGATGCGACCACCAGCAACGTGAGCGCGCGCCGGCTGCGGCAGTACTGCCCCTGCGCCGGCTGCGTCGAAGAGTGGAGCGGCAAGCGCACCTTCGAGGTCGAGACCATTCCCGAAGGAATGAAGATCATCGAGGTGCAGAGCGTGGGGAACTACGCCGTCTCGTTCACCTTCGGCGACCTCCACAACACCGGCATCTACCAGTGGGAGTACCTCAAGGAGCTGTCGGCGGCGGTCTGACGGGTTCGCGCAGCACCTCGCGCCAGGGCACGACCCCCAGCAGCACCCCGCTCACGCACAGGACCGCGCCGATGAGGCCCAGCACCGTCACCGGTTCCCCCAGCAACCCCACCGCGAGCGTCCACGCCACCACCGGCACGAGCTGCGTCGTCGCGCTGCCCGAGGTCGCGCTGGTGAAGCCCATGCCGTACGTAAACAGCAGCTGACCTGCGATCGACAGCAGGCCGACCGCCAGACAGATGAGCAGCGGCGTGCCGGATAGCGGCACCCAGCCGGGCAACGCGAGCGGCAGGCTCACCAGCAAGCCCACCACGCAGAACGCGAAGAAGACCGTCGTCGCGTCGGTGTCGTTTCGCAGCTTGCGGATGGCGGTCATCGAAGCCCCGCCTGCGACGGCAGAGAGAATGCCCGCGAGCGCTCCGAGATCCGGCACCAGCGGGTTCGAGACCGAGCCGGTGGAGAACGTGACGAACACCGCGCCCGACGTGGCGATGACCAGGCCCGCCCGCCGCATGGGGGTCGAGGTCTCTTTGAGAAACCAGGCCGCGAACGCTGCCGCGTAGATCGGCGAGGAGTAATTGAGCACCGTCGCCGACGCCGCCCCCAGCCGCTCGATGGCGAAGAAGTAGCTGAGCACCGCGATGCCACCCGAGATGCCGCGCAGACCGAGCAGCTTCCACTGGCCGAGCGCAGGTCGCTGACGCCTCCCCAGAAACAGGAAACCACAGCCCACCACGCCGACCGCGAACCGCACCGTGACCACCTGCGCCGCCGGCACCTGGCCTGCGAGCAATCGGGTGAGCACCGCCATCAGCCCGAAGAAGAGCGACGAGACGGCAATGACGGCGGTTCCGTTGACGCGGGGTTTCACGACGCCCCCTGCCATACGCCTGAGCGCGGCGGGAAAACACGGCACAATGCACTCGTGACCGACCCGAAGGACGAAGACGAGCTTCAGAAGGGTCCCGTGCTCGGGGCTGACGGGACGTTGGAGCAGCGCCTCTCTCGGGTCGAGGAGCCGATGCCTCGACGCGACGATGAGGTGATCGAGCTCACGGACCGTGCGCCGAAGGTGGTGGAGGAGCGCATCGAGACCTTCCGCGACGAACCGGCTCCTCCCGCGGCGCCCGCGTGGCCTCTCAAGCTGGTGGTCGCCCTGGGAGCGGTGGGCGCGATCGCGCTGGTGGCGCTGATGGTCTTCAAGCCGAAACTCGAGACGCCGCCCTCCATCGGCGTGCAGGTGACGTCGGCCCTCAACGAGGCGATCGCGGGAGAAGCGGCACCGCCCCTGATCATCAGCTCTGTCCCCACCGGGGCCACCGTCTTCATCAACGGCAATGAGCTCGGCCAGACGCCCTGGGCAGGCGACAACCGATGGGTGGGGGAGCCAGACCTGGTCATCAAGCTCCCCGGCTATCGGTCGTGGGAAGGCAAACTCAAGGGGGGGGCGCCCCAAACCCTCGACATCAAGCTCAAGAAGTAAGACCTTGATCCATGGTTAAAAACATTCTCGTTGGGGTCGATGGATCCACGCCCTCGGTCGACGCGTGCCACTTCGCGATGGACCTCGCGTCACAGACCCACGCACAGCTGACGTTTCTCTTCGTGATCGAGACGCCGCAGGTGATCCCGTTCGGCCCGCTGTCGGGCTACGTGACCACCTCGCCCGCTCGCTCGGAAGAAGACGTGAAGAAGGCCGAAGCGCTCGTCGAGCAGATCGCGCACGAGCGGCCGGGTGTGCAGGTGATCACCCGCGTCGAGTTGGGTGAGCCCGTCGACACCATCTGCGAAGTGGCCAAGACGATCGCGGCCGATCTCGTGGTGGTCGGCGCCCGCGGTCACAATGCGGCCCAGCGTTTCCTGCTCGGCTCGGTGAGCGACCGCGTGGTGCACCACGCGCCGTGCCCCGTGATGGTCGTGCGCAAGTGAGCCACCCCAACGCGCAGCTGATCACCGAGTTCTACACGGCCTTCGCCAAGCAGGATCCCGCGCCGATGAGGGCTGCGTACGCGCCCGAGGCGCACTTCACGGACCCTGCGTTTCCGAACCTGCGCGGTCAGGCCGTCGGTGACATGTGGACGATGTTGTGTGGCAACGCGAAGGAGTTCCGCCTCGAGTTCCGTGACGTGAAGGCCGACGACAGCAGCGGCTCAGCGCACTGGGAGGCGTGGTACCGCTTCGGTGGGAAGCGCAAGGTGCACAACGTCATCGACGCGAAGTTCGACTTCGTGAACGGGCGCATCACCCGGCACGTCGACAGCTTCGATTTCTGGCGGTGGAGCCGGCAGGCGCTCGGGCCCGCGGGGTTGTTGCTCGGGTGGACTCCGATGTTGCGGGGCGCGGTGGCGAGCAAGGCCGGGGCGTCACTCGCGGCCTGGCAGAAGCGCCAGTAACCTTTTGTCACGCGAGGGTTGGCCGAAAACGGGAATTGAGAAACCGCACCGATCCCCCCCGGTGCTCCTTCCTCGTTCGGATTACTTCACGACGCGCAGGTGACCCCGGCGCGGTGCGGTCGGCGGCTCGGGCGGACCTTCATCATCGTCAGACCGCTTTTCCATCACGACCTCGCGCAGCACCGCGCGGGTCACCTTCTCGGAAGGCTCGCCCTCACCATCAGACGGAGGCAGCTTCGCTTTCTCGGTCGCGGCCTCGGCCAGCTCGTGCGGAAGATCTTCAGCGAACATCCAGAACTCGCGCGTGGCCAGCGAAGCGACGGCGTACAGCGCCGACCACGGCACCGCGATGGTGAACCGGCTGCCACCGAACGAGAGCGTCTGACGCACGCCCCACTCACTGACTGAGAGATCGGGCGGGTCGAAGCGATACGAAATGTTCAGCACCAGGTGGTGCTCGGTGCGGAACTTGTCCGGCACGAGGACTCCGGGGCGGCGGGCGTCGAGGTGGATCTGCGTCATCCCCTGCTCGAGGGCTTCCAGCACGCGGTCCTTCTTCTCTTTGGGTTTCCGATCGTTCACGTCTCGTCACCGTCTGCGCATGCCGCGGTCCATCTCGCGCTTCGCTTCTCTGTCTTTGATCGTGTCCCGGCGGTCGAGACCCGTCTTGCCCTTGCCCAACCCCAGACGGATCTTGGCTTTGCCGTCCTTGAAGTACATCACCAACGGGACAATCGAATAACCGCGCTCCTTCACTTTCGTCGCCCAGCGGTCGATCTCGACCCGATGCAGCAGCAGCTTTCGCTTCCGGATGGGCGTGTGGCTGAAGTTCGAGGCCGCTTTGTACGCCCCGATGTGGGCGTTGCAGAGGAAGAGCTCGTTCTTCTCGGGCTGGGCGTACGAGTCAGACAGGCTGGCTTCGCCGGCCCTGAGCGCCTTGACCTCGCTGCCGGTCAGCTGCAGGCCGGCCTCGATGGTGTCATCGATCTGGTAGTCGAAACGCGCTCGGCGGTTCTCGCAGATGAGCTTTTCACCTGCGTTGGGCTTTTCGGCCATGCGCACCCTGTCTCCGACAATGGCTACTGAATGTCGAGAGGGCTTTCAGCCCAGCTCGAGCGCCAGGTTGTCGATGAGCCGGGTCTTACCCACGAAGGCGGCGATGAGCGCCCGGGCCGGGGCGTGTTTTTGGAGCGTGCTGAGGCTGGTGAGCCGGCTCGCGTCGACGATTTCCACGTAGTCCTCGCGGGCCTGCACGCTCTCGAGCTCGGCGCGAATGAGCGCCACCAGCTTCGAGACGTCGTCCTGACCCGCGGCGGCCTGCTGCTGCGCTGCGAACAGCCCTCGAGAGAGGGCCAGCGCGCGAGCCCGCTCGTCGGCCGAGAGGTAGCTGTTGCGCGAGCTCATCGCGAGGCCGTCGGGCTCACGAATGGTGGGCATGCCGACGATCTCGACACCGAGGTCGAGATCGGCCGCCAGCTTCGTGATCACCTGCAGCTGCTGGTAGTCCTTCTCGCCGAACAGGGCGACCTCGGGGCGGAAGAGCGCGAGCAGCTTGGCTACCACCGTCGCCACGCCGCGAAAGTGCCCCGGCCGCTTGTCGCCATCGAGGCCCCGGCTGACCTCTTCGACGTTCACGTAGGTCTGGTACCCCGGCGGGTACACGGAGGCGGGTTCGGGCATGTAGACGCCGAAGACGCCCGCGCTGCCGCAGCGCGCGAGGTCACCTTGCGCGTCGCGCGGATAGGTCGAGAGATCTTCCTTCGGCCCGAACTGGGTGGGGTTGACGAAGATCGAAGCGGCCACCACGTCGGCGCGCTTGCCACCCTCGCGCATCAGCGAGAGGTGGCCCTCGTGCAGAAAGCCCATGGTGGGCACCAGCGCGATGCGTTGACCGCGCTGCTGCACCGACTTCACCCAGGCCCGCACCTCACCCGGCGTCTTCCAGATGACGGGAGTGGGCACAGGTCAGACCGGAACGCCGAACACGCTGTGCTTCTCGTCCCGCTCCGTCGTCTCGACGTCGGGGTTCGAAGCGACCAGGCGCATCGTGTTGCTGCGGAACGAGTGATCTTCGTCGGGGAACGAGCCCGTGCGCACTTCGTCGAAGAACGACTTGGCGGCGCCGTTCACGTCGTTCGAGAGCATCGCGTAGTGCTTGACGAACTTCGGCTTGAAGTGCGGGTTGAGGCCGAGCAGGTCGTAACAGACGAGCACCTGGCCATCGCAGTGTTTGCCCGCGCCGATGCCGATGGTCGGAATCGAGAGCCGCGCTGTGATGGTCTTGGCGAGCTCGAGCGGCACGCCTTCGAGCACGATCGCGTAGCAACCCGCCTGCTCGAGGGCGACGGCGTCGTCGAGCAGCTTGCGCGCGGTGTCTTCATCGCGGCCCTGCACCACGTAGCCGCCCATCTTGTGAATGGACTGAGGCGTGAGCCCCAGGTGCCCCATCACGGGAATCGAGGCGCGCACGATGCGGGTGACCACGTCGGCGAACTCGGAGCCGCCTTCGAGCTTCACGCTGCCCACGCCCCCTTCGGCGACGAGCCGGCCCGCGTTGGCGACCGCCTCTTCGACAGAGTTCTGGTAGCTCATGAAGGGCAGATCGCCCACCACGTGCGCCCGCTTGGCGCCACGGGTCACGGCCCGCGAGTGGTAGACCATCTGGTCCATCGTCACGGGCAGAGTCGAGTCGTGACCCTGAACCACCATGCCGAGGGAATCGCCGACGAGCAGCACATCAGCGCCTGCTTCATCGAAGAGCCGGGAGAACGTCGCGTCGTACGCGGTGACCATGCAGATCTTCTGACCTGCGGTCTTCAACTTCTTGAGCGTGTGGATGGTGACCTGGTTCTTCACGGTTCACCTCCTGCTTCTGTGGCCTGCGAGTGATGCCCTGAAGTTGCTGTCGGTTCGCCGCTCTTTTCAACGAGTCGCCGTCGACCAGGACGTACTGGAACTACACCTAACTGACCTTCTTACTTCCTGCTGGGGAGCGGCTGATAGTGCACCGTCCCCTTCCTCGTCTGCCGGATGACCTGCATCAGGTTCTCCAGATCTTCCGGGTTGTTGACGAAGTCGATATCGGACGTGTTGACGACCAGTAACGGCGTGTCCGTGTAGTGAAAGAAGAAGTCGTTGTACGACTTGCAGAGCGACTCGAGATAGCTCACGTCGAATTTGCGCTCGAAGTCACGGCCCCGCTTCTTGATGCGCGCCAGCAGCACGTCCATGCGCGCCTGCAGGTAGATCACGAGATCCGGCTTGGTGACGCGGGGCCCGAGCGCCTCGAACATGCGCTCGTAGAGCCCCATCTCGTTCTCGTCGAGCGTGAGCGCGGCGAAGATGCGGTCTTTGGCGAACAGGTAGTCGCTGACCGTGACCGAGGCGAACAGGTCTTGCTGGAAGAGCTCCTGCTGCTGGCGGAAGCGCGAGAGCAGGAAGAACATCTGCGTCTGAAACGCGTACTTCGCGCGGTCGCCGTAGAAGCTGGCGAGGAAGGGGTTCTCTTCGACCACCTCCATCACGCGGCGAGCCTGAAATCGCTCGGCGACGATGTTGGTGAGCGAGGACTTTCCGACACCAATCGGACCCTCGACGACGATGTAGCGGTGGTCCAGTTTCATGCGCGCCAGGGCCGATTTACCGGCCCGAAATGAGTGCGGCACACAACCACAAACAGGGGTCCGCACGCAACGGAACTTCCGGAAAGGCGAGCAAGATCAAGCCGTTCATTGACCAGACATGTCACGTCACGTATGGTCATGTCATGGCCATCTCGCGGGGGAAGCAGTCGAGGGTCGTTGCCCTGGAAGCTGCACAGCAGGCGCAGAGCGTTCCGAGCGAGCTCGTCGCGAGCCCGCTTTACGGCGTGGCGATGCTGAAGATCGCGATGGAGCTCAAGAAGGCCGATGCGCGGCCGGTCGACGAGCTCATTCACGGCGTGCTCAGCCGCATGCGTCTGGACGAGGGAGAGTTCCGCCGCTTCCTCGAGAGCAACGGTGGCCTGCTGCGGGCGATCGCCCAGAAGCGGTACACGTGAAGCGCCAGGTGAAGATCCCCTCCCGGGTTTTGGCGCGCGCGAAGGCCGCGGTGGAACAGGCATCCCCAAAGAAGCCGATTCCGCCGCCGCACCAACCGCGTAAGACCCTCGCGCGTGAAAAAGTCATCGCGGCGCTCAAGAAGCTCCACCCGATGGACTGACGCGGTCTTGCCGCGTCTCCAGCTCTTCGAGTTCAACGATGCCGCGTGGGCGCCTGCTGCGCTGCGCGAGACGCTCGTGGAAGCACTCAGCCGCACGCTGCGCTGGGGCCAGATGCTCGATGGCCTGGTCGCGCCCCTCGCTCGCTGCCTGAAGAGTGCCGGCACGGGGAAGATCCTCGATCTCTGCTCGGGTGCAGGTGGGCCTGCCGACGTGCTGTGCAGCGCGATGGTGAAGCGCGGGCACGACGTGAACTTCCTGATGTCAGATCTGTTTCCCGCCATCACGCAGTGGGAAGAGCTCATCACCGAGAATTCGCGCCTGAGCTTCGTGCGTGAGCCCGTCGATGCGACGCAGATCCCCGAGGCGTTGGGCAAAGGGCGCGTCAGAGTGATCATCAACGCGCTCCACCACTTTCCTCCGAACGTCGCGCGCGAGGTGTTGCGGGGCGCCTGTCAGGACGCCCCGGGCGTGTTCATCGCGGAAGGCCTGGTGCGCAACCCACTCTCGTTCGCGGCGATGGCGCCGGTGGGGCTGCTCGCCTTGCTGGCCACGCCCGCGCTCGCGTACGACAAGCGGCTCGCTCGCGCTGCGCTGACCTGGTTGAGCCCGATCGCGCTGGCCGCCTCGATCTGGGACGGCACGGTGAGCTCGATGCGCACGTACCTGCCGGAAGAGCTGCGCGAGATGACCGACGGGCTCGAGGGCTGGACGTGGACGTCGGGCGAGTACTCGCACTCGCGTGGGCTGGGCGCCGGAAGCTGGTTCAGCGGTACGCGCCTCGCGTCTCCGTCTCCCCTCGGGAGAGGGTGAGGGTCGAACAGGAATCAGCCGAGCGCGCGTTCGATCGCAGCGAACTCTTCGACCGTGAGCGTCTCGGCCCGGCGCAGCCCATCGACTCCCGCCCTCTCGAGCACGGGCGCCCAGTCGGTGGTCAACGTCTTCTCGGTCTTCAGCGAATTGGCGAGCGTCTTGCGCCGCTGCGCGAAGCCCGCCTTCACCACCTTGCGAAACCGCAGCTCGTCCTTCACTTCAGCGCGCGGCTTGGGAAACCGCGTCAGCTTCAGCACCGCCGAGTCGACGTTCGGAGGCGGATGAAACAGGTCCGCCGGCACCTCGAACGCGTTCTCCACCTGAAACCGAAGCGCCAGCATCACGGTGAGAATTCCCGACTCACGCGTGCCCGGTTCAGCCGCGACGCGCTCGACGACTTCCTTCTGCAGGGTGAACACCGCGCGCGAGACGTGATTGGCCTGATCGAGCACCTCGAAAAGAATGGGGCTCGACAGGTGGTACGGAAGATTTCCCACCACCACCACCTGGTCCGCGTTCGCCGTCTTCGCGAAGTCGATCTCGGCGGCGTTGCCTTCGACCAGCGTCAGCCCCTCGAGCTTGAGCGAGTTGAGCGCCTTGACCATGTCGCGATCTCGCTCGACCGCGGTCACCTTCGCGCCGGTCGCGAGGAGAAACCGCGTCAGGTGGCCCAGCCCCGGGCCCAGCTCGACGCACGCTTCACCCGGCCGCAGCATCGCCTCTTCCGCGATCTGCGAGAGCACGCGATCGTCGGACAGGAAGTTCTGACCCCAGCTGTGTTTGGGCTGCAGGTGCAGCCGCTTGAGCATGTCCCTCGGGTGCTCGGCCATCACAACCTCCACGACGGGTCAGCGTTGAGAGAAAACTGCGAGCGCACGCCGCGCTTGAACGCTTCCGCGCCCGCCACCGCGATCATCGCGCCGTTGTCGGTGCACAGGCGCTTGGGCGGCAGGTAGAGCTTCACGCCCGCTTCATCGGCGCGTTCCTGTGCGAGGCCGCGCAGACGCGAGTTGGCGGCCACTCCGCCGCAGAGCACCAGCTGCGTGGCTTGCGCCTTCTTCGCCCCCAGCATCACCTTCCTGGTGAGCGCGTCGGCCACCGCTTCCTGAAACGAAGCGCAGAGATCCGCCAGCGCCTGGCCGGTCGGCACGCCGTGCTTCTGCACGTGATTGAGCACCGCGGTCTTCAGACCAGAGAAGCTCCAGTCGAGCACCTCGTGGCTCTTGAGCGCGCGCGGGAAGGCGATGGCTTTCGGATCACCCTTCTGCGCGAGCTCGTCGATCGGCTGTCCACCCGGGTACGAAAGGCCCAGCAACCGGGCCACCTTGTCGTAGGCCTCGCCGGCCGCGTCGTCGCGCGTGGTGCCCAGCTTCTTGTACGTACCGAACGCGGGCACTTCGTAGAGCGTGGTGTGCCCCCCCGAGACCACCAGCCCCAGGAACGGAGGCTCGGGCGCATCGGCCGCGAGGCGAATCGCCAGCAGGTGACCTTCGAGGTGATTGACGCCCACCAGCGGCAAGCCGGTGGCGAGGCTCAACGACTTGGCGACCTGCAGCCCCACCAGCAGCGCGCCTTGCAGCCCGGGCCCCGAGGTGACCGCGATGACGTCGAGATCGGTCAGAGAGCACGTCGCGCGGCTGAGCGCCTCGTCGATGACGGGCATCACCTGCAGCAGGTGGTTGCGGCTGGCCAGCTCGGGGATGACGCCGCCCCAGCGACGGTGAATGTCGATCTGCGTCGACACCACGTCAGAGAGCGCGATTCGGCCGTCGCGAACCACCGCGGCGGCTGTCTCGTCACACGACGTCTCGATGCCCAGGCACAACACGCGTCTGCTCTAACCTTGCCGAGGAACCGAGTCGATGACTGTCAGGGAATGCCGGCGAGGGCCGCGCGCACTTCGTCGGCCTGGGACCCGCGGGGCTTGAGCTTGAGAAACTCGCGGTACGGCGTCTTGGCCTCTGCGTCGCGCCCGAGGTTCTGGAAAGCGATGCCCAGGGCCAGCCAGGCCTGAGAGTTGGTCGCGTCGTCCTTCACCGCGTCCTTCAGGTAGGGAATGGCCTCTTTGTAGCCCATGTCCGACATCACCAGGGCGATGCCCAGGCCGGAGCGCAGCTGCGCGTCGTCGGCTGAGAGCTTGAGGGCCTCGCGGTAGAGCTGCACGGCCTTGCGATACTTCTGACCGACCAGCGCCGCCTTCGCGTCTCCGACCAGCTTGGCCAGCGCGCCATCGGCAGGCGCAGCGACTCCGGCGTCCTTCAAGGCGACCGCGAGGCTGGTGCCCGCATCCTTCGCGGGCACACCGGCATCGACCACCACCACGGCGACCGCCGAGCCCGCATCCTTCGGGGCGACGACCACGGCAGCGCCCGCGTCGACATCGGCCACGCCCGCGTCTCTGACCACCAGGGCGATGGCAGCGCCGGCATCGACCTGAGCCTCGACGACCTCGGCTCCGGCATCGTCTTCGCCAGCGTCTTCGACGACGTCAGGCACGAGGGCGACTTCCTGGCCCGCATCCATCAGCTCGTCACCTGCATCGAGCGGCGCGACGACCACCGTCACGCCGGCATCGACCACGCCGGGGACGACCTCAGGATCGCTGTTCGCGATCACGATGCCCACGATGATGCCGAGCGCGAGGCCCGCGGCGATGACGATCGCCCACGTGCGATTTCCCCGAATGGGAATCTGGTTCTCGAGGGAGAGCGGCTGCGAGTCTTTGCCTTCGGTGTCGCTGAAGAACTGGTCTTCGAGCGCCGGGGCCACCGGCCTGGGCGCGGTGAGCTTGCCCAGCGGCGTGACCGTGACGGCCGGAGCCACCGGTGCAGGCGACGGCCGGATGACGGCAGCCATCGGCGGCGGCGTCGGCGGCGTGGGGACCGGCGAAGGAAGGGCACCTGCCGTGACCGTCTCGGACACGGGCTCGATCGGAACCAGGTCTTCGGGCGGCATCAGTGAGACGGGAGCGGCGATCGGCCGCGGTGCCTGCGCCTGGGGAAGATCGCGGCGCTCGAGCGCAGCACCACCGAAGACGGGCGGAGCGCTGGGCCGTGCAGGAGGCACCGGCTGCGGAGAGGGCGAAGTGCGCGGCTCGTACTTGTTCCAACCCGAGGTCGCGCCCCAGGAAGAACTCGTCTGCAGCCCTTCGCCTTCGATGGAAGCCCACTTGTCCAGCAGCTGCTTGCGGGCACGCTCGAGCTCGCGGGGCGGCTGTTCCACCAGGAACTGTGAGCTGGGAGCAGGCGAGGGGCTCGAAGGAACCGGCATCGGCGGTGAAGCCGACGGAGCGCCACGGGGCCGCGGCTCGAACTTGTGCACGTCGGCCTTCGACGTGGAGGGCTCGGGCTGAGAAAAGACGACGGGCGGGGGCGCCGGAGGAAGTTCGGCAGGCGGCAGAGAACCCGCGGCCGCCAGGTCGAGCGGCATGTCGAGCGGCTCTTCGTCGACCGGCATCGGCGGCAGGTCGGGCTCGGCAGCGTCGATCTCGTCGACGACCGAAGGCCCGGGCAACGCCACCACGGCAGGTACGGCGGGCGGCAAGGTGCCCGCCGGCGTGACCGAAGGAGGCCCCACCGCTTCGCCGCCAGTCGGCGCGGGACCGGTGTTGAGCCACTCCTCGATGCCCGGCTTGCGGGGGCGATCGCCTTCCATCGAAGGCGCGCCGACCTCTTTGATCAGCCCCTCGAAATAGAGCTTCGAGATGATCCCCAGCGCGGCGAGATCTTCGAAGTCGGAGTCGTCGACCACGCGCGACAGATTGCGGCGGCCATCGAACAGGCGCAGCAGCCCGTTCACTTCATCGGGGATCTCGGCCAGGCGATCGGACAGCTGCGAGTAGTCGAGCTCGAAGATGGTCTCGAGCGGGGGCAGCTGCTCGAGCATGCGGCCCCACTCGTCGAGGCGGCGCATGCCTTCCATCAAGAGGCCCTGCGTGGAGACCTCGATGCGCTCGGGACGCTCGATGGGAACGAACGACACCTCGAACTTGCCTTCGAAGGTGTTGAGCATTCGGTAGAAGGCGTTCTCGCCCCGCAACCGGCCCAGCTCTGAATCGACGACGCGGCCTTCCTTGAAGTACACGACGCCGGCGCGCTCACCCTCGAGCTTGATGATGCCGGTCTTGCGGCCGATCTCGAAGGTCTGCACGAGATCGACGACGCCCATGTCGGAGAGGTTTCCGACGAAGCCGTTCTTGGTCTCCTTGCGCTCGCTGCGATCTTTCTCCACCTTCTGGAGGATCATGCGAACGCGGGTGACCACCTCTTTGATGTAGATGGGCTTGGTCAGGTAGTCGTCGGCGCCCTGCTCCAGGCCCTTCACCTTCGACTCGACGGCCTTCTGATTGGTCAGAAAGACGAAGGGAATGTGACGGAAGCGCTCGTCACTCTTGAGCACCTTGCAGAGCTCGAGCCCATCCATCTCGGGCATGCGGGTCTCGGAGAGCACGAGATCCGGCGGGCTGATCTGAACCTTCTCGAGCGCGTCTTTTCCGTGAATGGCCGTCGTCACCTGGAAGCCAGCCTTCTTCAGGCTGACCTCCATGACGCGAAGGCTCTTCGCATCGGAATCGACCAGCAGGAGGTGCTGCTTCGCCACGGGGTAACGCCCTTTCGTACGGGAACGGCCGGATGTTTCGTCTTGCGAACCGGGGTGTCAACGTTTCAACTACATCTCGATGGGAACGGATCAGCGCAGGGAAGAACGCTTGGCCATCCAGGCCCGCTTTTCAGCGAGGGATTCGAGCGGCGCCGGCACCCTCACCTTCACCTCCGCCGACGTCTCCACCGGGGGCGCTTTTCTCAAATCCGACCTGCTGCTGGAGCAGGGGGAGTCACTTTCGCTGCAGTTCGAGGTCCCCGGAGCAGGCCCGGTCTTGACCCAGGCGCGGGTGGCCTGGGTGCGGCGTTTTCCAGAAGCCGGCCAGTCGCCGGGCATGGGGGTGGAGTTCGTCACCCTGCGGGACAGCGAACGGGCCGCCATCGTTCGCTGGTTGGGCCGCTGAAGCCCTGAAGCTCAGCCGAAGAACCCGCCGCCGCCCTTCTTGGGGTCGGCCTTCTTCTTCCGCATCTCGATGAGGCGCAGTTCCTGGTTGGCCTCGAGGTGTTTGGGGTTGGCGCGCACGGCCTCGCGGAAGTGTTTTTCCGCCCGGTCCATGTCGCCTTCCACGCGGCCGATCACCCCCAACTGGTAGTGCGCCCGATCGCTGTTGGGGTCGATGGTGAGCGCCTTCTGCATCATCTGGCGCGCGGAGGGCCCTTCGGCCTTCCGGGTGGGATCCATGTAGATGGACCAGGCCTGCGCCGCGAGGCTGTTGGCCGCCTTGTCGACCGCGTGCGATTTGCCGAAGTGTTGCTCGGCCTGTTTGTAGTCGCGCTTCTTGAAGAAGACCTCGCCCATCTTGAACAGGTCGCTGGCCTGCTGGGTGTTGGTGGGTTTGGCCTGGTTCTGCTGGCTGGCCAGCCACACCGCGCGCTTCGACTCGTCGTGGAGCGTCTCGTACGCCTCGCGGATGCCCTCGAACACGGCGCTCATCTTCTGCGAGAGATGCGGGAGCGAGGGCGGCAAGCGGTCGGGGTGGAAGATCTTCGCGAGGTTCAGGAACGCGCTCTTGACCTGCTCTTTGGTGGCGGTGGGGGCGACGCCCAGGGTGAGGAACAGATCTTTGCGGCTCAGCTGAGCGTGACGCGCTTCGATCTGCGCGGCGAGCTGTTGTTCGGCGGCGCTGGGCGGCGGCGGCGCGCTGCTGACCGACGACGGGCTGGAAGGCGCGGGTGCCGGGAAGAGGCCTGAACCGCTGCTGCTGGTCAGACCCGAAGGGCTCGAAGAAGGCATGGAGCCGAGGTTCTCCATGGCGCGCTTGAGCAGGCGCTGGCGGCGCAGACGAGCCGCTTCGGCAGAATCGGAGGGCGCGTTGCCGTCGAGATCCTCCATGCGCGAGTTCATGGTGGAGGCGGGCGCGACCGAGACGACCTCGGCCTCGATGATCGGCTCGACCATGTACTCCGGTTCGGACGAAACGGGCCCGACCAGGGCTTCCAGGCTGGAATCGACGCGGCGCAGCGCCTCTTCGAAGCTCTGCACACCACCCGGGGCGGGCGCGGTGGTGCTGGCCGGCTGCACCAGGCTCCAGAGATCGGCCTCGTCCTGGCCCTGACCGCCGAGCATGAGCGGCTTCCGGGAAGGCGATGAAGGAGATGACGGTGCCGGCACGGGCTCGCGCAGCTGAACGGGCGCGAGGATGTGCGGGTCGGTCTTTTCTTCGCGCGGGCGCACCGGCGCAGCCGTGGGAGCCGGACCGACGTAGCTGGCCTGACGGAGGGCGGCGTTCATACGCTCGAGCAGCGACTGCTGATCGGGCTTGGCGGTCTGAGCAGCTTGCGCGCGCTCGGCTTCCACGCGCACGCGGGCCGCTTGAGCTGCGACCAGCAGGGCCGCTTCTTCTTCGTCTTCCTTGCGGCGCGATTCAGATTCTTCGGCGAGGCGAGCCTCATCGTCGGCGCGCGCGCGGGCGTTCTCCGTCGAGCGGAGCTGTTTTTCGCGGGCGTGGAGCTCTTCCTCTTCCGCAGCCTCGTCGGCTTCCGCGCGACGGCGACGCGATTCGTTTTCCTGGCGCTCGCGTTCGGCGGCGCGCGCCTGCTCTTCTTCTGCCAGGCGCGCGGTTTCGGCGGCCACCCGGGCCTGCTCTTCGGCCGCGAGGCGGACCTTGTCTGCCGCAGCGAGGAGGGCCTCTTCTTCCTCTGCCTGTCGCGCCTCTTCGGCGGCGGCTTCGACGCGCGCCTGCTCTTCTGCGAGTCGCGCTTCTTCGGCGGCGATACGCGCCTGCTCTTCAGCAGCGAGCCGGGTCCTCTCTTCTTCAGCGATGCGCGCCCGCTCTTCGGCGACGACGCGCGCCGCTTCTTCGGCGGCCAGTCGAGCCTGCTCCGCGGCAGCGAGCCGGGACTCTTCTTCAGAGGCCAGTCGTGCCTGTTCCTCAACCTCGAGCCGGGCCGCTTCTTCAAGCCGGGCCTGCTCTTCAGCAGCGAGCCGAGCCTCTTCTTCTGCAGCGACCCGGGCTTGTTCTTCAGCGGCGAGACGCGCTTGTTCTTCCGCGGCCAACCGGGCCTGCTCTTCAGCAGCGAAACGAGCCTCTTCTTCTGCAGCCAGTCGGGCCTGCTCTTCAGCAGCGAGCCGAGCCTCTTCTTCAGCAGCCAGCCGGGCCTGCTCTTCAGCAGCGAGCCGAGCCTCTTCTTCTGCAGCCAGCCGGGCCTGCTCTTCAGCAGCGAGACGGGCGGCTTCTTCTGCAGCCAGCCGGGCCTGCTCTTCAGCGGCGAGACGGGCGGCTTCTTCGGCAGCCAACCGGGCCTGCTCTTCGGCTGCGAGCCGGGCCTGCTCTTCGGCTGCGAGACGCGCCGCTTCTTCGGCGGCCTGCTCTTCCGCGATGCGCCGCGCTGCTTCTTCAGCAGCCAGCCGCGCCTGCTCTTCGGCCTCGAGCCGCGCCTTCTCTTCGGCCTCGAGCCGCGCCTTCTCCTCGGCTTCGCGCTGAGCGTGCTCCTCTTCTGCAAGCCGAGCCTGTTCGGCGGCGAGCCGGCGAAGCCGCTGCGCCTCATCCAGCGCCGCGCGCTCTTCAGCCGCGCCGCGGGCCTCTTCAGCGAGCCGTTCACGCTCTTCCTGATCCAGGCGCTCCTGCTCGGCGCGATTGCGTTCTTCTTCTTCGCGGCGCGCCTTCTCTTCGGCCTCCAGACGGAACCGCTCGAGCTCGGCGAGACGAGCCTGCTCTTCTGCTTCGAGCCGCGCCTCTTCCTCGGCTTCCAGGCGGAGCCGCTCTTCTTCCGCGCGGCGAGCCTCTTCTTCGAGGCGCGCCTTCTCTTCGGCTTCGAGACGGGCGCGCTCGACCTCGGCAAGGCGTGCCTCTTCGGCGAGCCGCTCCTGCTCCTCACGGGCAAGGCGCGCTTCTTCTTCGAGGCGGGCCTGCTCCTCAGCCTCCAACCGGGCCCTTTCTTCGGCCTCCAGACGGGCGCGCTCTTCTTCAGCAAGCCGGGCCTTTTCTTCGGCCTCCAGACGGGCGCGCTCTTCTTCAGCAAGCCGGGCTTCTTCTTCCAGCCGGGCCTTTTCTTCGGCTTCGAGACGGGCGCGCTCTTCTTCGGCCAACCTGGCTTCTTCAGCCAGACGCGCCTCTTCTGCTTCGCGCTGCAGCCGCGCTTCTTCGGCCAGGCGGGCTTCTTCTTCGAGGCGCTCCTCTTCCTCGCGCGCGAGCCGGGCTTCTTCTTCCAGCCGGGCCTGCTCTTCAGCCTCGAGGCGGAGCCGCTCTTCTTCGGCCAGACGGGCTTCTTCGGCCAGGCGTTCCTGCTCCTCGCGAGCGAGCCGCGCTTCTTCTGCGAGGCGTGCCTGTTCCTCTGCCTCCATCCGGGCCAGCTCTTCAGCCTCGGCCCGGACGCGCGCCTCTTCAGCCACGCGCGCTTCTTCCTCCACCCGCGCGCGCTCTTCTTCTTCCTGGCGAAGGCGCTCGGCTTCGCGGCGCCGCATCTCTTCGGCCGGAATCGAGTCGAGCCCACCGCTGCGGGTCAGCACCTCGAGCAGCGCACGTTGTTCGGCGGTCGCGCCGTCGGCCTGTTTCCACTCGGAGAACGCCTCGAGCCACCGGCGATCTTCTTCACTCGGTTCCCACCGCGCGGCCGCGGAGAGATCCGTGAGCCGGAACCACGCGGGCTCTTCAGCGGCGGAAGCGAGCGTCGCCCAGGCTTCGCGCACCACGCGCGCGCCGCTGACGAGGTCGCCGCTGCCCACGTCACCTTCTTCGAAACGAACGCCTTCTGCGAACCGCACGGTCTCGCGAATGCTGGCCAGCACGCGGGCCGACTCGGCCTCTGCGGGCAACACGCCCAATTCATCGAGCGTGTCGGAGTCGACGGCGGCGGCTTCTCCCCGGGCCCAGAGCGCATCCAACTGCGCGAGGCCCAGGCGGCCGCGCTGCACCAGGGCAGGCACGGTGCCTTGCCAGCCGAAACCAGACCCGAGCGAAGTGCCGACGACGCTGCCTTCGCGGAAGGGAATGCGGGTCTCACGACCCTGAGCGGTACACGTCAGCCAGCCCGTCGCACGATCGAGGTAGGCCCGGTACAACGCTTCA
>JBKJSE010000299.1:0-9981 GCA_046595925.1 Archangium sp.
CGACAGGCTCGCCTTTCCCGTCGACATTCAGGAGCTGCGTGGCGGTGAGTTCCTCCAGCGCAAGGGCTACGGCATTCGCGCGGTGCGGGTCGATCACCGGGTCAACGCGCTGGGCTACGCGCTCGAGGAAGATCTTCGTCCGGGCCGCTTCGATCCCGAGGCGGCGAAGAAGCTCGGCGTTCCCTCGGGGCCCGACTTCGGGAAGCTGCAGAAGGGTCTGACGATCACGCTCGCCGATGGGCGCGAGGTGAAGCCCGAGCAGGTGATGGGCGGCTCCCGGCCCGGCCGCAAGGTGGTCATCTCGGGCGACACCCGGCCGTGCGCCGCGGTGACCGAAGCATCGCGCGATGCCGACGTGCTCATTCACGAGGCGACCTTCAGTGATGATGAGCAGGCGCGGGCGATCGAGACGAGGCACTCCACCGCCCGCGAAGCCGCTCGCATCGGGCAGGAGGCGAAGGTGAAGCGGCTGGTGCTCACCCATCTCTCTTCACGTCACGACGTCGATCCGCGGCCGCTGATGGAGCAGGCGAAGCAGGAATATTCGGGACCGCTCGACATCGCGTTCGACGGTTTCAGCATCGAAGTTCCGCTCCGCGAGTAGCTCCCTCTCCCCCCGAGGGGAGGGGTCGGGGAGAGGGTGAGAAGTCAGGGCCACCGGCGTCATTTCAAGGTCTGCCCGCCTCAAGACCCACAGAATTCTGTGGCTTCACTTCGTCCACTGATCGAGCCACCCGTTGACCGTCTCGTGCCAGACGATCGAGTTGGCGGGCTTGAGCACCCAGTGATTCTCGTCGGGGAAGTAGAGGAACTTCGACGGAATGCCCTTGCGCTGGAGCGCGGTGAAGGTGGCCATGCCGTGCGTCTCCACCACGCGGAAGTCCTTCCCGCCGTGCACCACCAGCATCGGCGTCTTCCACTTCGCGACGTGATCGACCGGGTTGTGCCTGGCGTAGCTGGCGGGGTTTTCCCACGGTGTGCCGCCGTGCTCCCACTCGGGGAACCAGAGCTCTTCGGTGTCGTAATAAGCGAAGCGCTCATCGAGGTTGCCGTCGTGGCTGACCAGGCACTTCCACGGCTCGCTCCAGTTGCCGGCGATCCAATTGACCATGAAGCCGCCGTAGCTGGCGCCCAGCGCGCACAGCTTGTTCTTGTCGATGAACGGATACTTCGTGAGCGCGGCGGCCAGACCCTTCTGAAGATCCTCCAACGGCTTGCCGCCCCAATCGCCCGAGATGGAGTCGGTGAACGCCTGCCCGTACCCAGTCGACCCGTGGAAGTCGATCATCACCGCCACGTAGCCGTGCCCCGCGTAGGTCTGCGCGTTCCAGCGGTAGTGCCAGTGATTGCCGAAGCTGCCCTGCGGCCCACCGTGAATGAGGAAGGCGAGCGGGTACTTCTTCTTTGCGTCGAAGCCGACGGGCTTCACCACGTAGCCGTACACGGTCTCGTCGTTCCACCCCTTGAAGCTGAACTGCTCCGGAGTACCGAGCGCAAACGAGGCGAAGGCCGCGGCGTTCACGTCGGTGAGCTTCTTGAGGCCGCCCTTCCCGTCCGCGGCCAGCGCGTAGATGTCGGCGGCCGACACCAGCGAGTCGTGCATCACGATGAGCCCGTTCGAAGTGACCTCGAGCGCGCTCACGTTGCCGTCGCTGATCACCTTCGTCGCCTGCCCACTCGCCGCGTCGATGGAGAACACGCCGTGCTGACCGAGATCATCGGCCGTCACGAAGATCGCCTTACCGTCCTTCGACCAGGCCAGTGAGCTGACCGAACGATCCCACGCGTCGGTGAGCGAGCGCTCCTTGCCGGTGGCGACGTCACGCACCATCACGCGCAGCTTGTCGGCTTCGAACTTCGGCTTGCTCATCGCCACGTACGCCAGCGTCTTGCCGTCGGGCGAGAACACCGGAATGCCGTCGGTGGCGCGGTTGGTGGTGGTGAGCTTCACCGGCGCCTTGCTCCCGTCGAGCGGCACGGAGAACAGATCGAGATCCGTGCTCCACGCTTCTTCACGGCCCGCTTCACGCGCCACGTAGACGAGCGTCTTCCCGTCGGGGCTGAGGGTGAAGTCTTCGGTGCCGCCGAACGGCTTGCTGGGCGAGTCGGCGTTCTGCTTCTTCTGCAGGTTCACCACGGGGCCACCGCTGAGCTTCTGCGCGAAGAGGTGCGCGCGGCGGCCGTCCTTCCAGGTGTCCCAGTGACGGAACATCAGGCTGTCGTAGATCTTCGCGCTGCTCTTCGCCTTCGACTTCTCGTCGAGGCGCCTGGCCGTGCACTCGAGCGTGTCGCAATCGACGAACACCTCGGCGGCGAACACGATGGTCTGGCCATCGGGCGAAAGCGTGTACGCGTCGACGTCGAGCGGGAGCTTCGTGACCTGCATCGCCTCGCCACCCTCGAGCGGCAAGCGCCAGAGCTGGTTCGAGCCCGAACGCGCCGCCAGGAAGTAGACGCTCTTGCCGTCGGGAGCCCACGAGGGATCGGTCTCGTTGCCCTCGTGCGTGGTGAGCTGCTTGAGGCCTGAGCCGTCGGCGTTCACCAGCCAGAGATCGACGCGGCCCTTGTCGGCCACGAGATCCGTGCTGCGCAGCGAGAAGACCACCTTCGTCCCATCAGGCGAGACGCGAAAACCAGCGATGCGCTTGAGCGCGACCTGGTCTTGAACGGTGTACGGCTTCTTCGCCGCGGGGGCAGCGGCGAGGGCGACGACGAGCAAAGAAGCAATCATGTCGCGCTGATAGCAGGCGGCGCGGCCGAAAACTCGCGTGCAGAAGTCTCGCTGGTACCTTGCTGCAACAGGTTGCTTCAAGCCCGTCGCAGCCCACCGGAACAGCTCGACTCCCCGCACCACTGAACGCGACGCTGCGCTCAGACAGGAAAGCCATGTCTTCACGCCTTGCCCTGTTCGCGATGCTGCTCGTTGGCTCCTTCGGCTCGGCCGCATCTGCGCCCCGCCGCGTCTACGTGGTGAGCTGGGCCGCCGCGGGTCAAGCCAGTCCGGAACGAAGCGCGTTGATCGCGCAGGCCGATCGCCAGCTGCGTGACGAGCTTCGCCGTCGTGGTGCTTCGGTCGTCGAGGGCCAGGGCCTGCGCGCGGCGATCGTGCTCAAGCCCAGCCTCGAGGTCTTCCCGCGGGCGCTCAAGCTGAGCGTCGTTGGCGTACGTGATCAGAAGTTGCTCGGCACCATCTCGACCAAGGCCGCGGGCTCGAATCGTGATGCGCAGCTGCGCGCGATCGTGAACCGCGCTTGCGTCGAGGCCGAGCTCTTCGAGTGAGCGGCTTCCCATTGTGTCGATAGGTGCCGCTCCGGTCGCGGGGGTGGCGGCGCGGCAGCAGATCTCGGCGTTCATCACTTCGGTGTGGGCGGGGTCGCCGCAGATCGCGTTGCCTACGGCCTGCTCGAGCAGGCCCGACCAGAGCTGCGATTTCTCGGTGCCGTAGCTCAGCGCATCACGTTCGTGCTCCACCCGTCGTACCTGGCCCCGACGGCCTCGGCGAGGCGGCGCAGTGGAAGCGTGGTGTCGCTGATGTCTCGATGCCTGATCATCAGTTCGCGAGAGAGCACGATGACGTCGTCATACCGTTCGCTCACCCGAAACCCTCGCGGCGTCAGCGCGTCGGCGATCTCGAGCAACTGCGTGGCAGTCCCCATGAAGACGTGTTCGATGACGTGCTCGAGCTCGAAGCGCGTCCCGGAGGTCTCGAGGTTGTCCATCACCTGGACATCGATCAGGTAATTGCGAGCGCGTTCATTGGGCCGAAGCACCTCGTCGTAGTGAGCCCACCCTTCCGACGCGAGCACCTCGAAGCGCAAGTCGACGCGGCCTCGCCACAGCTCGATGACGCGCTCGAACGCGACGAGATCACCGACCTGAAATACGTACTCCACCTGCGATGAATGCCGATGCACCGCCACGAGAAGACACGCGACGTCGGCCGCTTCGAGCGCGTCCGTCAGCAGATCGATCTGAGGCTTGAGCACGTCGTCGACCGCGTCGGGCAGGTAGATGCCGTCGACGGCACCTTCGAACTGAGCCACCACACGCCGACACGAGGGGAAGGCGGGATCGCCCGTGCCTTCAGCCACTTCAGCGTCGAAGGTGACGAACCCGCGGCTGCCGTCTTCGCGCGGGTACCCGTAGCTGCGCCAGTCATCGCCTGCGAGCTTTCGGCGTGGCTTGAAGAAGTTGAGAAAGCCCATGCCCATACCACCGGTCATTTTCTGAGGGAGCTCAGCGAATTCGCACGGCCGGGTGCACGTACGAGCCTCGGCTGCGGCGAAACCCCGGCACGTAGACCCGCACACCCACCGGCCGGTACGTCGGGTACCTCACGTAGGTGCGCGACGGGCGGCGGTAGTACGTCGGTGGAGCGGGGTTCCACTGCGGGTGCGGCGTGCTCACCGCGGCCACTTCTTCCGGCGGGGCCTTCGAAGCAGCGATCGCTTCAGGCCGTTCGAGCGAGATCCACCACGCGTCGTACGCATCAGGCGCGTTGCGCGGCGTGACTTCGATCGACAACCCCGGCTGCTGATCGAGCGCCGGCGCCACGGTCAGCTGCTGCACCCGTTGCTGATCCACCGGAAGCAACGGCTGCGCACCGACGAACTGGAGCAAGCACTGCTGCAACGCCGGATCATCCAACCGTGTGCCTGCCTCGAGCCCGACGAGATCATCGGGATCTCCGTAGGCGTTGACCTCGACGTTGCCGTTGCTGAACGACTGGTACGGCACGTTGCCGAACACGCCGACCTCCACCACTGACGCGGGAATCGAGTGCAGCCCTGCCACGCACGGGTAGTTCTCTGCGGACGCCAACACGTTCGCCAGTTGCTGAATGCGAGGAGGCTCGGCTGGCCGCGTCACGCGCCGCGCACACCCCGTCACGATCAACAGCACGAGAAAACCGACGGTCTTCAGCTGGGTCATGCGCCGATCAGTACATCTTTCTGAGCCGTGCCGCGAAGAACCCATCGAGGCCCTCAGGCCCGGGCAACGTGCGCAGGTACCCCTGGTACGTCGGCAGGTGCGACAGCCCCTTGGGCGGCTCTGAGGTGAAGTCGGGGTGCGAACGCAGGAACATCTCGATCTGATCAGGCCCTTCGGCCGTGTCCGTGCTGCAGACCGCGAATGTGAGCAGCCCGCCGGGCTTGAGCACCAGGGAACACTGCTCGAGGATCTCCCGCTGCAGATGCGAGAGCTCGGCGATGTCGCGCTCCTGGCGGCGGTAGCGCAGCTCAGGGTGACGGCGCAGCGTGCCCAGCCCCGTACACGGCGCGTCGATCATCACCGCGTCGAACTCGCCCATCGACTCAGGCAACGGCTTCGAGGCATCGACCGTCTTGAGCACCAGCCGCTCACGCAGTCCGAGCCGCTTCGCCTCGCTGTCGATCTTCGGCAGCTTGTTGGCGTGCACGTCGATCGCCACCACGTCGTTCGTCTGCGCCAGATGACACGCCTTGCCGCCGGGCGCCGCGCACGCATCGAGCACGCGCGCGTTCGCCGGAATCTGCGCGAACACACCGACCAGCTGCGCCGCTTCGTCCTGCACCTGCCAAAGCCCCTCGCGATACCCGTAGAGCTCTTCCACGCGGCCCGGCGAATCGAGAATGATCCCCAGCGGTGAAAGCGGGGCCACCTTGCACGCCACGCCCGCTTCCGTGAGCTGCGCGAACAGCTCGTCGCGCGTCAGCTTCGAGGTGTTGGTGCGGATGACCACGTTGGGCGCGTCGTTGTCGGCGGCCAGCATCGACCTCGCGCGCTCGGGCCCGAACTGCCGAATCCACCGCTTCACCAGCCACGCAGGGTGACTCGTCTCGTACACCAGGCGCTCGACCTCATCGCCCTCAGCGGCCGGCAGCTCGGTCAGCTCAGAGGCCCGGCGGAGGATCGCGTTGACGAAGCCCGCCGCGCGCTCGAAGCCCACGGCCTTGAGCGCATCGACGGTGTCACCCACCGCGGCGTGCCGGGGCACGCGCATGAAGAACAGTTGATAGACGCCCAGCCGCAGCGCGGCGAGCACGCGGTCTTCGATGGTGTCGAGCGAACGATCGGCGAACTTGCGCAGCACGCCGTCGACGGTGAGCAACCTTCGCGTGGTGCCGTAACAGAGCTCGGTCACCAGGCCCGCGTCGCGCGGATCTTTCAAGGTGAGCTCGTCGAGCACGGTATCGAGCACCACGTTCAAGTACGCATCGGTGGCCGCCACGCGCGCGAGCACCTGAATGGCGACCATGCGGGCCGTCGCAGGCCCCTTGCGCTGCGGAGTCTTCAGCGGAGGAGCCGGCTTCTTCGGAGGAACGGTGCGCTTCACGGGTCGAGTTTCGCCATCTGTGCCACGAGGATTTGATCGCTCGCCTTCGCGCCAGCCATCAAGGTGAGCAACACGTTCTCGATGGTCTCCTTCGCCCCTGCTTCGACGGGCGCGCCCCGCTGCAGGTACGTCCACGTCTCGCGCGCCCACTGTGCCAGCGACGCCGCGGTCTCAGTGCCCTTGAGCCGTTGTTTGATGCGCTCACGCACCTGCACGCGCGTGAGCTGATGGCTCGGCACGCTCGGGGTGATGGGCCGCCCACCCGAAGGTCCCCGGCCGATCGTCTTCGCGCGCGCGGGAGCGACCGTCGCCAACGCCACCACTGCCTTCTTCCGGCCGATGCTCTTGCCGCGCCCGCGGGTTTCGCTGACGGTTGGTTCTTCTTCGTCGGAATCTTCCAGCGGCGCTGTCACTGCCCCCCGCTGCTTCTTCCCTTCAGGCACCAGGAGCTCGAGGCCCTTCACGTAGCCCTCGACGCCCATGCCGTGCACGTGATGCTTCACGACACCCGTGAGCGACGAAGGTCCACGTTCGGTGGGGAGGGCTTTGAGCAGCACCTCGACAGCGGGCAGACCGGTCATCTGCAGCCCCTCAGCGAGGGCAAACGCGCTCGGAGAAAGCGCTCCCGGGTTCACCAACACGCCGTCGACGTCCACCGCGTGTTCGTGGAGCGCGTCGAGCAGCCCGGCCTCGCCGTTCGATTGAATGGAGATCAACTCCACGCCGAGCTCCGCGCCTCTTTTGTGAAGGAGTGGATCGATTTGCTCACCGGCGAGCAACGAAAGGTTCGGCCCATGAAGGACGAGCACCGAGAAGGACATGGTCTGACGTTTACGGGTGCTGCTGCGCCGCGTCGAGATGTTGCTGTGAGGTCTTTCTTTGGACGCCGCGTCTTCCCGCTTCAGAATCGTTTCCTGAATCAACCTTCCCCCACTTCGTCGAGGTCGCCACTCATGAACAAATTACTGCTGCTGACAGCCCTGGTGTCTGCATCTGTCTTCGCGCAAGACCTCTCCGCGCCGCCTCCACCGCCCCCGCAGCCTGCGCCCCAACCGTACGTGTCCCCGGTGCGCCCGGTGGACTCGCCGATGATGCTCGAGGAAGACCCGGGTGGCCGCATTCGCTGGGGCGTCTCAGGCAACCTCGGTTGGTACATGCCCTACCCGGCGTTCACCCTCGGCGCTGAAGGCCGCATCGGGTACCAGGTCAGCAACATCTTCAGCGCGTACGCGATCCTCGGCTTCACGGGCGGCTTCGGCTTCGGTGGCAGCGCGAACTCGAGCGGTGCGAGCGCCAGCATCACGGGCATCTCGTACTATTACTTCGGTGCGATCGCCGAGGCGATGTTCGCCAACATCTTCTACGTCGGTGGTGGGCCGGTGATCGCCAGCGGTCTTCTGGGCATCGCGGGCATCTCGGCCAACAGCAGCGGGGGTACCATCACTGCGCTCGGCGACGCTGGCGCGATGCCTGGCTTCGATCTGCGCCTGGGCCTGGGTCTGGGCCGGCCGCACGGAGCCCCCTCGTTCCGCCGCGGTGGCTTCAACATCGGCCTCAACGTGCTGATGCTCCTTCACCCCGACACTGTGGTCACCCGCGTCACGGGCGACGGCATGGGCGGAACCGTCAACGTCGACACCAACGAGCTCATCCTCACGGCGACCCCGATGGTGCAGATCGGCTACGACTGGCGCTGAAGTCAGCGCGTCATCGCTGATTCATCGACCCTCTCCCGCCTCTCGAGCGGGGGAGGGTCTTGTTTCGTCACGGGCAGGGGAAGAGCGTATCGAGCGCGGTGGTGACGGCGGTCACATCGACCTCGGCAGCGGAAGCTCGGCCCGCTTCGCGCGCGAGGACGTCGGCGTTCGCCGCGCTTCGTTGACGGGCCGCGCGATCGAACAACGGCGCGAGCGTCTTGAAGAAGGCGAAGCGTGCCTCGCGGACTTCTCCGGTGGTGCAGTCGAGCTCGGTCACGCGCTGGCGAAGCACCAACGCTACGCCACGCAGCAGCGCCTGATCGAGCTGCGTGAAGGCGAGATCGCGCCGGGCGAGATCGGTGGCGATGGTGGCTTCGTTGTCGAGGTTGCGCCAGCAGCGCACGGCGAGGGCCGCGTCGTACGCGCGGTCGTGGGTCTCCTTGCCGAGCGCACGCACCATCTTCGCAAGGCCCAGCGGCGCGTCGCGCGTGGTGCCACCGGTGTAATACGCCCAGCACGAGTCGCAGTCCTGGGGCTTGGCGGTGCACGAAATGACCTCAGAGGGCGACGAGAGGTAGAAGAACCAGACCAGCGCGGCCTCGAGGCGGGCGGCGTGGATACGCGGCGTCTCTCCCATCGCGCCCTTCGCGAACGAGTCGTTGAGGATCGGGAGCAGCTTGCTGGGCCCGGCGCAGCGATCGGGAAATTGCGCGGGGATGCCCGCGGTGCTGCAGGGGGAAGGCGCGGCGGGGTAGTGCATGTCTTCGCGGCGCTGCACGCGCGAGTCGATGCCTTGATCGATGGCGTAGCTCACCCGCGCGTCGACGAAGGCCTGCGGGCTGGGCACCACGCCGTCGCGCCAGAGGAGCGTGGCGATGTCTTCGAACGCCGTCACGCGCGCGATGCTGGAGATGTTCGGGTTGATGGGCGTGAAGGTGTTGGCGTCGCTGATGCACGCGGGCCAGGTGTCGGTAGACGAGTTGCTGGTGCGCGGCGTGTAGTCGGTCGCGAGCGGTTGGCAGGTGCTGACGTTCTCGGTGAAGACCGGGGCGGGCTCGCAGAAGGTGCCGGTAGAAGTCCCTGCGTCGGTGCCGCCATCGGTCGGCGTGGGCCCGGGGCCGGGGCAGGCAAGGAGCACGAGGCTGCAGGTGAGGACGAGGCGCATGGCGGCGAAGGTGCGCGCGCGAAGCGAGTGCGTCAACCCGTTTTCGCCGCGAGCAAGAGTGTGGAAGAAGCGTCGGCTGGGCTCGCAGGATCGATTGAAGCTCCGAGCGGTCACCGTGCATCCCGAGCAGGGGACCGGCTTCGCCGGCGATTTCATCCGAAGGAACAGACCCACCGTTCGCATCGAGCGCAGTCGAGATGTCACCTCTGCGCCGCGCGGCAGGTGACCCCTCGACTTCGCTCGGGGGGACCGGTGCTGTTCCTTAGGAGCGGAGTCGAGGGGGGACCGGTGCCTGCCCCATTTCACCAGCCTCGAAAAGAGAGTGAGAGTGAGACTACCGCTGCTTCTGCTTGTTCTTCGGCGACGAAGCCCCGACGAGCCCACCGGGAAGCGTGGGCGCAACGGCACCACCCTTCTTCGTCTGCGACGCGAGCCGACGGTAGAGGTCGTAGTTGCCCTCGTGCCGCACCACCTTGCCTTCACCTTCGAACACCAGCAGCGCAGTCGCTACCTTGTCGAGGAAGTACCGGTCGTGCGTGACGAGAATGACCGCGCCGGTGAACTGCATGAGCAAGCGCTCGAGCACGTTCAACGTCACCAGGTCGAGATCGTTGGTGGGCTCGTCGAGCACGAGCACGTTGGCCCCCTCGAGGAACAGCCGCGCGAGCAGCAGGCGATTGCGCTCGCCGCCCGACAGGCCCTTCACCTTCATGCGCTGCATCGGCACGGGGAAGAGGAGATCGTCGAGGTACTCCGCCAGGCGCATCTTCTTGTCGCCCAGGGTGATCCAGTCGTCGTCCCAC
>JBKJSE010000402.1:0-14018 GCA_046595925.1 Archangium sp.
CACGGGCTGCATCCTCCACGATCTGTCCGACAAGCAGCGCCAGGAGGCGTACCACTCGGACATCACCTACGGGCAGAACAACGAGTTCGGCTTCGACTACCTGCGCGACAACATGAAGTTCCGCTTAGCGGACTACGTGCAGCGTGAGCTCAACTTCGCCATCGTCGACGAGACCGACTCGATCCTCATCGACGAAGCGCGCACGCCGCTGATCATCTCGGGCCCGACCGAAGACAGCACCGATCTGTACGGCAAGGTCGACCAGGTCATCTACGGCCTGGTGCCCGAGCAGGACTACCAGCTCGACGAGAAGTCGCGCTCGGTGATGCTCACCGACGCGGGCATCGAGAAGCTGCAGCACCGCCTCAAGAGCACCAACCTCTACGCGCCCGAAGAGCTCGAGACCCTGCACCACGTCGAGCAGGCCCTGCGCGCGCACACGCTCTACAAGCGCGACCGCGACTACGTGGTCAAAGACGGCGAGGTGCTCATCGTCGACGAGCACACCGGCCGCATCATGCCGGGCCGCCGTTGGAGCGATGGCCTGCACCAGGCGATCGAAGCCAAAGAAGGCGTCACCATCGAGAACGAGAACCAGACGTTGGCGACCGTCTCGTTCCAGAACTACTTCCGCATGTATTCGAAGCTGGCCGGCATGACCGGTACGGCCGACACGGAAGCCGAAGAGTTCGCGAAGATCTACAACCTCGACGTTCGCGTGGTGCCCACCAACAAGCCCATGGTCCGCAAGGACGTGGACGACGTCGTCTACAAGACCGAGAAGGCGAAGTTCGACGCGGCGGCCGAAGAGCTCAAGAAGATCCACGCGGCGGGCCAGCCGGTGCTGGTCGGCACCGTGTCGATCAACAAGTCTGAGGTCTTCTCGAAGTTCTTGAAGGCGGCCGGCGTGCCGCACGAGGTGCTCAACGCGAAGAACCACCTGCGTGAGGCCGACATCATCGCGCAGGCAGGCCGCAAGGGCGCGGTCACCATCTCGACCAACATGGCAGGCCGCGGCACCGACATTCTGCTCGGCGGCAACGCAGAGAACCTGGCCAAGGGCGAAGCGGGGCCCCCGCCGTTCGAGGCCGACTCGACGGGCAACCACGAGACCGACGCGCCGCTGCTGGCCGCGTACCTCGAGGCGAAGAAGCAGTGGCAGGCGAAGTACGACGCGGCCCTGCTGCGGTTCAAGGGGCAGTGCGAGGCCGAGCGCCGTGACGTGCTGGCGCTGGGCGGCTTGTTCATTCTGGGCACCGAGCGTCACGAGTCACGCCGCATCGACAACCAGCTGCGTGGCCGCGCTGGCCGCCAGGGCGACCCCGGTGGCAGCCGCTTCTACCTGTCGCTCGAAGACGACC
Source organism: Archangium sp. (assembly GCA_046595925.1). Taxonomy (GTDB): domain Bacteria; phylum Myxococcota; class Myxococcia; order Myxococcales; family Myxococcaceae; genus Archangium_A. The sequence continues at coordinate 1,362 of JBKJSE010000402.1, forward strand.
TGATGCGCATCTTCGGCGGTGATCGCATCACCAACCTGATGGAGACGATGGGCATGAAGGAGGACGAGGTCATCGAGCACTCGCTCCTCTCGCGCGCCATCGAGAACGCGCAGAAGCGGGTCGAAGGTCACAACTTCGACATGCGCAAGAACCTGCTCGAGTACGACGACGTGATGAACCAGCAGCGCAAGACCATCTACGGTCTGCGCCGCCAGGTGCTCGCCGCCGGCGCCTCGGTGCCGCTGGTCGAGTTCACCGAAGACAAGAAGACGCGGGTCAAGTCACGCAGCGAGAAGATGATCACCTGGCCCGACTTCCGCGAGCTGGTGCTCGACGCGGTGGAAGACGCCATCGTGAGCCTGACCGACACGTACACGGCCTCGAAGAACCCCAGCGCGTGGAACCTCAACGCGCTCACCGCTGAAGTGAAGGCCATCTTCAACCAGGACATGACCTTCCAGCCCGAGGGCACGGCGGAAGGCCTGCAGGAGCAGATCTACCAGCGGGTGGAGCGGCTCTTCGTCGATCGCGAGAAGGAATATGGCGATGACTGGTACCGCTTCTGCCAGCTGCGCTACCTCGCGACGATCGACCAGCTGTGGAAGGACCACCTGCTCGCGATGGATCACCTGCGCCAGGGCATCGGCCTGCGCGGGTACGGCCAGAAGGACCCCAAGGTCGAATACAAGAAGGAGGGCTACACCGGGTTCATTCGCATGCTCGCGAGCATCAAGAGCACCTTCGTCAGCCAGATCATGCGGGCGCAGCCGCGTGACGCGAACGAAGACGCCGAGCGGCTCAAGCGCGTGATGGAAGCGCGTGCACGCCAGGCCGTCGAAGGCCGCGCGAACGCCGAAGGCAAGGCAGAGCCGGTGGCCGCGGACCAGAAGACCATCGTGCGCGAGGGCCCGAAGGTCGGCCGCAACGATCCCTGCCCGTGTGGCAGCGGTAAGAAATACAAGAAGTGCCACGGCGCGACTGAGACGGTGTGAGCCGCACCAGGCTCCCGAGGCCTGGTGACGTCATCGAGCACTGCCGCTTGTGCGCGGCGGTGCTCGAGATCTCAGTGAAGAACCCGACGCGGGTGTGCAGCGCGTGTGGAGAGGTCAATCTGCCCAACGGCTCGGTGCAGTCGACCTCGCTCGCGCCCCGGAGAGACGAACGCCGGCTGGTCTTCATCGGCGCCGCCGCCCCTCTCGTCACCACGGCGGCCCTCGCGGCTCTCCTCTTCGGAGGGCGCGGACTTCAGGGGCTGGAGCACGCGCTCTGGGTCGTGCCGGGCGCGGTGGTGGTCTCGTTCATCGCCGGCATGGCGCAGGTCGCGCGGGGTACGCGCGTGCTGCGGGCCGGGTTCTTCTGGGCCGTGGGGCTGGCCACCGGGACCGCGTTGAGCCTCGGGCTGATTTGGGTAGAACAGGTTCTCCTGGGGTGGCTCCGCGTACGTTGAGCGCTCACCCGAGCGCCGTGAGGGCGGGCCGCCACAGATCCTGTGCGAGGGTGTTCGCCTGCGCGCGGGCCAGCTCGATACCCGGCAGGCCCAGTTCTCTTCCCACTGATTCAGGCACGGGCTGCACCGGCGCCTGCAAGGTGCGCTCGAGGCGCGCGCGGCCAGAGACACCCAACGCGCGACGCTCCGAGGAGTCGAGCTGACTGACGAGCCAGTCGTGCGGCGCCCAGGAGAACGCGGCGTGGGAGAGTTCTTCGTCCGCGATGCGCGCGAGCTGAGTGCGGGTGCCGACTTCGACGGCGTTCTGCGCCTGTGACTCGACCAACACCGCGCTCATCGTCTCGTTGATGCAGCCCTCGAGCAGGTTGGCCTCGGCGAGTTGGTAGAGCGAGCGCAGGCGGTGCGGTGTGTGCCAACGCGGCGGCGACCACCGCGTGACGCTCGGGCACGCTGCCTTCAGGAAGATCCGTCGTCACCTCGACTGAGACACCCGAGGGCCCGCATTGGAAGGACAGAACAGTCTCGTTGCTCTGCGGAGACGGGCGATACTCTCGAAGGAGCACAGGCGCCCAGCGCCAGGGGCATTGAGAGACGCACCGCCCGCCAGAAGACCACCGCCAACGCCGACCGCTGAATGCGCATGCCCGACTGTAACTCGCGCTTTGTAAACATTGATCCTGAGGGTCACCCCTTCTCTGGGGGAAGGCGGGGCTTTGGTTGTGCGGTCTACAGACTTCGTCGCGGGCAGGCCTCTCGCGCGTGGCCTTCGTTCACGTGCTGAACGAAGCGTTGAGCAGGTGCAGCCCGGGAGCGACCCTGCCAGCCTCAGTGATTTTGTTTAACCGCGACTTACGCGTGAACTCGCGGCAGTCAGTAGCGAGAGGCCAGCCTGACACCGGCACCGCCCGCCGATCCTTCAGCCCCACGCGCTTCAGGGCCCGACGGCTGTGCAACTCAGGCGACTTGCACCATCGGGCCGACTGCTTTGGTCGCACCCAGGAGACGCGGCACGTCTCTGACGAAGGCCTTCTGATTGCTGAAGTCCTTCTCACTCGCAGGAACCACGAGCGGGAACTGGCCTCCCGTCGTCAGCGTGAAGGTCAGCTCGTACGAGCTCTCCTTCACGTCGGCGATGTGCGCGCGGTCGATCTCTTCGACACCGTGGTTCTCGAAGAGGTAGCCGCGGAACTTCCGCTTCGAGCTGATCAGGATCAGCCGCGTATTGGTCAACGCCGCGAAATAGACGTGCGACGCTTCTTCGACGCTGCGAAGGGCGAACGCCTGGTGCTGTACCTGCTCGAGCGGCTGCAACATTCCCTTCACCGTCTCGGCGATGAAGCGATCGCCTTCGGTCACCACCACCGGCGGCCCGAAGCTGACCGGAATGAGCGCGTCGCGTTGCTGGCGCCGCCTGGTCAGCGCGTTCTTCACCAACGCCCACGCCACCATGACCGCGACGATGATCCACAACGAATAGGCGAAGGCGTACTCGGCGATTGGAATCGAATACCCGGGGAGCGGATCAGGAATCAGCCCCGCCGACTGCCACTTCGTCAGCTGCGGCTCATCGGGCCACGGGTAGTAGGTGCCTTTCTGCGCGGGGTCGCCGAGCACGTACCCGTCGTCCTTCAGGTACACACCCGCGCCGACGAACAGCTTGCTCGTCTTGTACGCGAGGCACAGCGGCTCATCGTGCTCGCCCTTCACCCCGACGGGCTCGATGCAGGAAATCGTGTCGTCCCAACCGAACATCAACTTACCCATGGGTCACTTGCCTCGGCGTGAGCTGCGGGGAAGAGGCCGGGGCGCAGATGGCGGCGCGGGCGGCTTGCGGTTCGGGGCCTTCGGCTTGGCGATCACCGGCACGGGCGCCGCGACAGCCGCGGCCTCCTTCTCGAGCTCATCGATGCGGCGACGCAGGCGAATCAGCTCGGCCGACATCTGCGCATACGAGTCGCGCACGTGACCATTGAAGACCCGCTGACGGCCGAGCGCTTCGTTGATGAAGATCTGCCCCGCCTTGCGAAAGAGCTGCTTGGCGATGACGACCGCACGCCCCGAGAGCCCGTCTCGATGCGTCTCGAGCGGCAACCCCTGCGTCGCGTCGGCGTTGGCCTCGAGCGCCTGCAGATTGAAGCTCAAGGGGTCGACGCGCGCTTCCACGCCGCTCTCGCTGAGCCCGTCTTCGCCCGGAATGGAGAGCCCGCGCGCTTGCAACCGTTCACCCACGAACGCCATGACCTTGGCCGGCGTGATGTCTTTTCCCAGCAGCTTCATGACTTCCTCCGGATCTGCTCGAACTCTTCCAGGTACGCGCGGACGACCACGTCCCACTGCGACTTCGCCGCGTACTTCTTGCCTGCCTTGCTCATCACCGCCCGCTCTTCTCCCACGCGGCGCACCGCTTCGCTGAAGCTGGCGTCGTCGTCGAGGTCGAACGGCACTCCGGCCTTGCTGCGCTCGAGCTGCCCCACCACCACGTCAGAGGCCGCGTTGCCGATGACCGGCGTGCCGACCGCGAAGGCCTCGAGCGTGAGCAACGAAAGGCTCTCGTAGCGACTGGGCACCACCACCGCGAGCGCCCCGGCGAGGCCGTCCCACTTGGCCTGCTCGTCGATGCGGCCGACACAGATGACGCGCGTGCCCTGCGGCGCGACGTTGCCAGAGCCCGCGAGCACCAGCGTCGGCGCGTCGTGAAATGCGTTCACCAGCGCCTGGTGACGGCGCACGAGGTCGAGCACGCCCTTCCCCGCTTCCATCCGGCCCAGATAGAGCAGGTACGGCCCCTCGATTCCGAACTGCTCGCGAAACCGCTCGGGCTTCGCGGGCAACGGCTCGATGCCCGTGCCCACCACCCGCCTGCGCGCCGCTGCGGGGAAACGTCGTTCGATCAGCGCGGCCTCTTCGGGCGTGTTGCACACCAACATCCGCGGCGCGGTGAACACGTCTGCGAAGGCGCCGAACGCGAAGGGCGCTTCGTCGTGCGCGGTGGGCATCACCATCGCCTTCTCGGCCACCAGCGGCACGCCCCACGCCGTCGGCGCGTAGAGATAGGTGATGAAGAGGAACGCGTCGAAGTCGTCGCGGCGCGCGGCGATCGCGTCGAGCAGGCCGGGGGCGAGCGGGCCCTGCTCTGCCAGCCAGTGCGACTCGCTCACGAAGTCGAGCGACTTTCCGAAGAGCGCATCGGACAGCCGGTTGAAGGGGCGCAAGTACCGCGGGCGACGCACCGGGAAACGATGCACCGGAATGCCCTCATCCACCTCGGTGCCTGCCGGAAGCTCATTGGCCCACGTCAGATGATCCATCGCGCAGGTGGTGAGGATCTCGAGCTTCGCGTGCAGCTTGAGGCGCAGGGCGATCTGCCGCGTGAGTGACTCTGCCCCACCGGTCAGTGCTTCACCGTACCGCTGCACCACCACCGCCACGCGGGGAGGACCGCTCTTCGTCGGCTTGTTCGCCGCCTTCGGAACACACTTCGCCAGCGCGTCGCGGGTCGCGGAGAACGAGAGCTCGGCCACGCGCTCGCGCTGACCTGCGATCACCTTCGTGCGCAGCTCGGGGTTGGTGGTCACCAACTGCACCAGCTCAGCGAGCGCCGCGAAGTGCTTCTCGTCGAAGACGATGCCCCGGCCGCCCATCGTCTCAGGAACCGCGGCGGCACCAAACGCGAGCACCGGGAGATCCGCCGCCATCGCCTCGACCAGCGGCACGCCGAAGCCCTCGTGCTCCGACATCGACACGAAGACGTCGGCGCTGCGATACGCGGCCACCAACTGCGCGTGGCTGACCCGGCCCAGAAAGGTCACTCCGCCGATGCCGTCGGCCTTGCGTTTGAGCGCCTTGAAGTCGGCGTTGCCCGCGGCGTAACCACCCACCACCCACAGTTCAGCGAGAGGCGCGATGCGGCGCAGCTCTTCGTGAAGCGAGAGCAGATCTTCCATGCGCTTGTGCGGCACCACCCGGCTGACGCTCACCACGCGCGGCCTGCCTGCGCCCGCCAGCCGACCCGCGAGGCGCGCATCGACACACGCCGGGGTGAAGCGTTCGGGCTCGATGAAGAGCGGCACCACCTTCACGTCGCGGTGACCCGAGGCCTCGAGCTCACGCGCGTTGAACTGCGAGACGCCGATGGAGACCTCGACGAAGTCGGCGAGCGCGGTGAGCTGCGCGCGACCTGAGACGAGCGCCTCTTCCAGCCGGGTGCCCGCGTAAAACCGCGAGGGCGTGACGTTGTGAAACACCACGCCGCGGCGGCAAGGCAGGTGCATCACCCGGCCCGCGAGCGGAGAGGCGATGCCGTGGTGATAGAGCACCAGGTCGTCGGGCCCCGCGCGCATCGCTGAAGCGGGCCGCACCAGCGAGTGCCACTCGGGTGAGACCTCGTCGGCGAAGACCTCACCGTTGTGGCCGAGGTGACGGAGCACCCGCTGCCAGGCCACTGCCGCCTGGCCCATGGCGTCGTTGGGAGTGAAACAGGGAATGAGCTGATGAACCTGTGCCACGCGACCTGAGGCTGTACTTCAACTCGTCGCCTGGAGCGGCGGAAATTCCCCAGTCGTGCAAGATGCGGCATGGCTACGAAACGGCGTGTCGAATGCGTGTTGCACCTCACCCCCAATGCGCGAAAGGCGATCTCCCAGAACTTCCCCGGCGTGGCGAAGGCCGTGAAGGAGCGCTTCGTCGTTCCTGCAGCGGGGAGCGCGGTGAAGGAACTCGATCAAGCCGCCAAAGTGGCTGAGGCGCTGCGGGGGGTGGTGCACTCCAGCGACGCCGACTGCGAGTACTTTCCCTGCGTGATGTCGGGCGTCGATCTCGAAGACGACGCGGCGTTCTACGGAGCCCTGGGCGTCGGCCAGAAGGAGCTCGCCACCGTGGGGGGAGACGAGGGGCGCAAGCTCTCGACCTATTACGGGCCGCAGGAGGGCGAAGACAACGTGCCGACCGTTCAGTTGCTGACCAACCTCGATGACGAAGAGTTCGAGGGGCTCGATGAGTACCTCGAGCCGGACGAGCAGAAAGCGCTCAACAAGGCCGCGCGGCTGTTGGAGAAGATCGGCACGGTGATCGGCGGCGTGCTCTGTGCTGACGACAACGTGGGCAAGCTCATCTTCACGGTCGCCAAGAGCCGGTCGGGGGCGTGGGTGGGCGTCTGCACCTGCCGCATCGAGAGCTGACTCGTGCGCCCCAGGTTCTCGCGCGCGCTGCCCCTCGGTCTCGTTCTCAGCGCAGCCGTTGCGCTGGCTGACTCGCCGCTCACCTCGACCGATTTCGCCACCGCCTACGCGGACCTGCCGCAGGTCGAGCGCGCGAAGGAAGGAGAGCTGCTCACGGCGTATGGGTTTCTCGCCAGCACCGCGAGCAATGATCAGAAGCTCGCCGTCGCCAACGCGCTCGGCTGGCAAGGCGACTTCGCCACCGGCTTCTTCGAGCACCTCGCACGCCAGCGCGACGTGAAGGCCGAACAACTCGACGTGAAGGACCTGAGCCCTTCGCAGCAGTTCGTCGCCGGCTACCTCGTGGCGATGGCCGACTACCTCGACCTGAAGCCGCTCAAGCCGGGCGCTTCGGGCGTGTGGGGGAAGACGGGCCTGTTCCTGCTCGACCGTGCGGCCGGCTCGCTGAAGGACGACTTCACCGTGCAGTACGTGCGGGCGTTGGTGAAGGCGCAGAAGGCGATGTCGGGCAATTGGTGTGAGGTGTTCCGCATTCCGAACGACGTGCTCAAGCGTTTCCCCGCGGCTCAGCGGAACCTGCGTGCGGGCGCGGTGGAGTCAGCGCAGGGCTACCTCGCGGGCTACGAAGAATCGTGCGCGGACTCGAAGGCGGCCGCGCGCGTCGAGGTCGCGCAGCTCAATCAGGCGTACTCACTCTCGCGACTGGGCGCGCAGGTGGTGGTCGGCACGCAGGGCGGCGTGGTGGTGTGGGACCCCTCGCAGGAAACGCCGATCGCGAAACGTCCCGGCTTCATCTGCCGCGGCCTGACGTGGAAGGACGCGGCGTGGCTCGGGTGTGAATCGGAAGTGGTGCGGTGGGACGGCACCCGCTTCACGTCGTTCCTGCCGCGCTCGAAGAAGGGCTCATCGGAGTACTACGTGCCCATGCAGGGCCCCGACGGGAAGCTCTGGGTTCGGCTCGGGAAGACGACGTTCGAGTACGACGAGGCGGGGCGAAGCTTCTCGCCGGTGAACACGCCGTGGCCGGGCGATCCGTATGACGCGTTCTTCTTCGGTGGGCAGGCGTATTGGATCGATTTCCTCAGCGCGATCCATGGGGGGCCGAAGACGATCGCGCTTCGATCAGCCGAGTATCCCGGCAGCGATCCGCGCGCCTTTCGCGTCGATTCACGCGGCACGTTGTGGATCGAAGACTTCGAGTCGGGCGCCTTCCGGCTGGAGAACGGGCGCTTCGTGAAGCAGCCCGGAATGGATCAGAAGAACACGGGCGTGGCGTACGACGCTGAGCGGAAGCGGTTGTGGCTGCTGCACTACACGCAAGGCCTCGTGCTGATGCGTGAGGGGAAAGACCCCGAGCGCGTCGATTTGCCCGAGCTCGAGAACATGCGCGACCTGCTGCTCGACCCGGCGAATGGTGACGTGTGGGTCGGCGGGTGGACTGAGTTGGTGCGCGTGCGGGCTGACGGGGTCAAGCAGCGCTTTCGTGTGAAGTGAAAGAGGATTGGCCGAAAGCAGAAGTTGAGGATCCACCGACCCCCCCGAGCGAAATGAGAAGCGCACACCGTGCATCCCGAGCGGAGTCGAGGGAGTACCGCTGCTTCGAGCGCGCAGTGACCCCTCGACTGCGCTCGGGGGGACCGGTGGCGACCTATTTCACCAGTCCCTTCGGGAGAGGAGCTCAGGTGGTGCAGATCTCGACGGTGAGGTGATCGACGGGCGCAGCGCCCATCACCACCTGCTTGTATTCCTCGAGCGGCCGAGGCGCGGCAGAGGCCACCGACACCATGCACACCAGCTGCCTGGGCCCCACCCGCCACAGATGAAGATCGACCACCCGGGTACCCGCCACGCCTTCGAGCGCAGCGATCACCTTCTCGCGGTGCTTCTGCGAGGGGTCGAGATCGATCAACTGGCGCCCGCACTCCTTGATGAGCCCGGCGCCCCACTTCAGAATCACCAACGCCCCGAAGACGGCGACCAGTGGATCGACCCAGGTCCAGTGCAGGTAGCGGCCCGTGAGCAAGGCGACGATCGCCAACACCGACGTCAACGCATCGGCCACCACGTGCAGATAGGCCGCACGCAGGTTGTGATCGTGGGTGTGATCGTGATCGTGCGCGCCGTGATCATGTGAGTGATCGTGCGGCACGTCGAGCAACCACGCCGACAGCAGGTTCACCACGAGGCCCAACACCGCGATGGGGAAGGCCTCCGCGAACAACACCGTCTCCGGGTGGAACATGCGGCTGACCGACTCGACGATGACGCCCACCGCGACCGCGATCAGCAGCCCTGCGCTCGTGTAGCCGGCGAGCGCGTAGACCTTGCCGGTGCCGAAGGCGAACTCGGTCTGGCCTGCGCGGGTGCGTGCGTACCAGTACGCCAACGCGCTGATGCCCAGTGCACCGACGTGCGTGCCCATGTGCCAGCCGTCGGCGAGCAGCGCCAGCGAGTGCGTCCACCACCCGGCCAGCAGCTCGATCACCATCATCACCGCGGTCAGCGCCACCACGGCGCGCGTGCGGTTCTCGCCCTTCGTCGCAGCGGGAGGCGCGTGGACAGCGCACGGGGCAATGACGTTCGTGGCCTCAGGCGCAGTCGTCACATTTGCCTCGCAGCTGGATCTCCACCTTCTGCTTCGAGAGCGACCGCGGCACGCCCTTGCCGGTCTTCACCGAGAGCGTCACCTCGGGCAGGCACGCGACGGTGCCGCAGTCGACGCAGGTGAAATGCGGGTGGCGCATGCTCTCGCCTTCGCCGCGTTTGAGCTCGAAGCGCCAGACGTGGTCACCCAGGTCGGTGCGCTGCACCAGGCCCGCTTCGGTGAGGTCGACCAGGTTGCGGTAGACCGTGGTGCGATCCATGCCCTCGTCGGCCAGCGTGTCGACCAGCTCTCCATGAGAGATCGGCGTGGTGGCGACCAGCAGCCGTCGGAGCACGGCGATGCGCGGCGCCGTGCTGCGCAAGCCGACTCCGCGAATGGTGGACTTGAGCTGCTCGAGCGAGGGTGGGCTCGAGGTCATCGTTGCTATTGCCATTGCATTTGCAACCGTAGCAACTCTTGCCCTGCGGTGCGGCTATTCCTCCCCCATGAACGGGTAGCCGAGCGTGGTGGGCGGGACGAAGGTCTCCTTGATGGTGCGCGGGCTGGTCCAGCGCAGGAGGTTCCAGGGCGAGCCGGCCTTGTCGTTGGTGCCTGAACCGCGGCTGCCACCGAAGGGCTGCTGGCCGACCACCGCGCCCGTGCACTTGTCGTTGATGTAGAAGTTGCCCGCCGCGTGACGCAGCGCCGCCGACATCTTCACGATCGCGTGGCAGTCGCGAGCGAAGACGGCGCCGGTGAGCGCGTACGGCGCCGCCTGGTCGCACTCCTTGAGCGCCTCATCGAGCTGCTCGTCGGGGTAGACGAACACGGTCACGAGCGGCCCGAAGATCTCTTCGGTCATCAGCGCGTGGCGGGGGTTGGTGACCTGCACGAGCGTCGGCCGCACGTACCAGCCGACGGTGCGATCCGAGGTGCCGCCCGCGAGGATCTTCGCGTCGTTCGCCTTGGCCATCTCGATGTAGCGGCCGATCTTGATGAAGCTGCGATCGTCGATCACCGCCGACATGAAGTTCCGGAAGTCGGTGGGCGGGCCCATCGTGATGCCTTCGATCATCGGCACCAGGCGCTCGCGCAAGGCGGGCCAGACCGATGAGGCCACGTAGACGCGAGAACACGCGCTGCACTTCTGCCCCTGGAACTCGAAGCCGCCGCGCGTGATCGCCACGGCCACCGCGTCGAGATCGTCGGCCGCGCTGGGGTGCACGAAGATGAAGTCCTTGCCACCGGTCTCTCCGACGATGCGCGGGTACTGGCGGTAGCGGGGCATGTTGTCGCCCACCGTCTTCCACATGGAATTGAACGTGTTGGTCGAGCCGGTGAAGTGCAGGCCGCCGAAGTCGGGGTGCGCCATCGCGGTGGTGCCGATCGGCAGCCCAGGCCCGGGCAGGAAGTTGATCACGCCGGGGGGAAGCCCCGCCTCATGCAACACCTTCATCAACGTCCACGCGGCGAGGCTGGCGGTCTCGGCGGGCTTGAAGAGCACGGTGTTGCCCATCAGCGCAGGCGCGGCCGCGAGGTTGAGGGCGATCGCGGTGAAGTTGAAGGGCGCCACGGCGAGCACGAAGCCGTCGAGTGGCCGGTAGTCGGTCTGGTTCCACACGCCCGGGCCCGAGATGGGCTGGATGTCGGCCAGCTGCTGCGCGAAGGCGACGTTGAAGCGGAGAAAGTCGATGCCTTCACACGCCGCGTCGATCTCGGCCTGGAAGGACGTCTTGGCCTGGCCCCACATCGTCACCGCGTTGATGGTCGCGCGGTACTTGGTGGCGAGCAGCTCGGCGGCCTTGAGCATCACGGCGCTGCGTTCGGACAACGGCAGCTCGGCCCACGCGCGCTTGGCAGACAGCCCGGCGGTGATGGCCTGCTCCACGTGCTCGGGGCCGGCGGAGTGCACGGTGGCGAGCACCTTGTGGTGATCGAAGGGGGAGCGCACCTCGAAGGTCTTGCCGGTGCGGATCTCCTTGCCGCCGATGACGAGCGGGATCTCGACCTTCTCGTTGCCTACCCGCGTGAGCGCCGCCTTCAATTCGACACGCTCAGGGGAACCAGGGGCGTACTGCTTGATGGGCTCGTTGATCGGCAGCGGGACGCGGGGGTTGGCGGTGATCATGGCCTTGCGGGTATTGCCAGAGAACCGGGGGCGCTCAAAGTGACAGTTGAGGGAGCACCAGCCTCAGTCGCGCGTGGGCGACACACGTTCTGGACTGGCTGCCGGCGCACCCGAAGCCCTGATAAGCGTCGGGGCATGAAACGCTTTGCTGCCGCGGTGTTCATCTTCTCTGCGTGTTCTCCCAACCTGCCGCCCGTGGGCGTGGATGGTGGACAGGACGCGGGCACCGACGCGCTCGTCGAAGACGCCGGCTTTGATGCGGGCGTGGCCGATGCGGGGCAGTACGTGCCCGACCCGCTGATCGTCGCGCGGCCGTTCAATGCAGTGATCCCCGTCGGCTACGCGCCCGGTACGGCGACGCCTTTGGTGGTCTTGCTGCACGGCTACACCGCGAGCGGCGCGACCCAGGACGCGTACTTTCATCTGAGCGAGCTGGCTCAGCAGCGCACGTTCCTGCTCGCGCTCCCTGATGGCATGGGCGCGAGCGGACAGAAGTTCTGGAACGCGACCGACGCGTGTTGTGCGTTCGGCCAGAACGTCGACGACGTCGCGTACCTGACCGCGCTGATCAACGACATGAAGGCGCGGTACTCGGTCGACCCGAAGCGGGTCTTCCTGGTCGGCCATTCGAACGGCGGCTTCATGTCGCACCGCATGGCGTGCGATCGCAGCGAGCTCATCGCGGGCATCGTCTCGCTCGCCGGCGCCGTGTGGGCCGACAGCGCGCGGTGCAGCCCGACCAGTCCGGTCAACGTGCTGCAGGTGCACGGCACGCTCGATGGCGTCATTCAGTACACGGGCGGTACGGCCGTCGCAGGTCAGCCGCCCTACCCCGCCGCGGAGACCACGGTGGCCACGTGGGGTTCGAAGAATCAGTGCACGGGCACGATGCTCACGTCGATCGGCGGCGATCTGGATCTGGTCACCGACCTGCCGTTCTCCGAGACGCAGCGCGAGTCGTTCGCCGGCTGCCCAGATGGTGCAGCCGCTGAGCTGTGGCGCATTCGGGGTGGCAGTCACATCCCCGCGTTCAACGGCGAGTGGGCGAACACGATCTACAACTGGCTGCAGGCACACCCGAAGCCTTGAAGAAGGCGGTCGCTCCAAGGTGGCAGAGCGTTGCCGGTTGCCAACAGGCCCCTCTCCTTCGCGGCGTGTACTCGGGGAGTACAGGCGTGTACTCCATCAGTACACAGCCGGAAGCACCTCCCCGGCGCCGAGGGCCTGCTCGCGTCGCGCACCGCCCTGAGCCCATTCAACACCACCTTCGTGTGGAGCCTGCTTTCATGACTCGCCGTCCGTAAAGGCAAAGGCCCCGTAC
>JBKJSE010000404.1:0-35264 GCA_046595925.1 Archangium sp.
CGCCGTCAGCGCGATGAAGAGCCGCAAGATGTCGTTGGTGCCCTCGAAGATGCGGTTGATGCGCGCGTCACGCAGCGCCCGCTCGTAGGGGAACTCGCGCATGAAGCCGTTGCCGCCGGCGATCTGCAGCGCCTCGTCGATGGTGCGCCACATCGCCTCAGAGCCGTACACCTTGGTGATGGCCGCCTCGACCGCGTACTCCTCGTGACCCGAATCGATGAAGTGGTTCACCATGTTGACGGCTGATTCGGTCGCGTAGCAATCGACCACCATGTTGCCGAGCTTCTGCTTGATGAGGCCGTACTCGGCGATGGGCTTGCCGAACTGCACGCGCTCCTTGGCCTGCTTGGTGGCCAGCGCGATCATCTTCTTCATCGCGCCCACCGAGCCGCCACCCAGGCCCGTGCGGCCCGAGTTGAGGATCTTCATCGCCACCTTGAAGCCCTTGCCGACCTCACCCAGCACGTGGCTCTTCGGCACGCGCACGTTCTCGAGGATGACGGTGGTGGTGTTCGACGCGCGCAGGCCCATCTTGTCTTCGTGCGGGCCGGTGCTGACGCCTTCCATGTCGCGCGTCACCACGAACGCCGTCATGTGGCCACGCTCGGCCTGGCCGCCGGTCTTGGCGAACACCGTGTAGAACTGCGCGATACCGCCGTTGGTGATCCACAGCTTGTTGCCGTTGAGCACGTAGTCGTCGCCGTCGAGCACCGCGGTGGTCTTGATGCTCGCTGCATCGGAACCCGCGCCCGGCTCGGTCAGACAGAACGCCGCGATCATCTCGCCGGTGGCCAGCTTCGGGCACCACTTCGCCTTCTGCTCATCGGTGCCGAACAACAGCAGGCCGCGCATGCCGATCGACGAGTGCGCGCCGACGGTCACCGCCACCGAGCCGTCGTACTGAGCGAGCTCCTGCAGCGTGCGTGAGTAAGCGGTCGTCGAGAGCGCCATGCCCCCGTGCGCTTCGGGAATGAGCAGGCTGAACAGGCCGAACTGCTTCATCTCTTCGAGGAACGAGTCGGGCATCTCGCCCTTCGCGTCCCATTCCCGGAAGTCTTTCTCGTGCGGCTTGAGCAGCTGCTCGATCGACCCGCGAATGTTCTTGAACACCTCTTGATCGGTGTCCTTCATCTTCGGGTAGGGGAGGATCTGCTCCTCTTCGATGGAGCCGAAGCAGAGCTGCGAGATGAACGAGGGGGCGTTGTTGGCCATGGCCCGCGCAAGGTAACGCACCGCGCCGTAGCTCGCACCCCAATGCGTTACATGACGCGCAGCACGTCGTCGGCGAAGCCTTCCCCTCGCACGAACGCCTTGAGCAGCCGCTCGACGCTCTTGAAGTCGACCGAGCGCCCGACCGCCGCCAGCGCGTCACCCCAGAGCTTCTTTTCGCGCGAGCTGAGCCGGCCATCGACCACGCAGGCCACGGCGAGCACCTGCAGGCTGACCTTCAACTCGGCGGCCTCGAGGTGCTTCAGGTTCGCGAGAAACAGGCCCACGTCGTCGAGCTCGTGCTTGCCGGTATCGCCGGCGTGACGAGACACCGAGCTGAGCAGGCGCACCAGGTTGGGGTGGAGATCCTGCGTGCGCACGATCGCGCTGGCCACCGCGCGCACCGAGGAGAGCTTGCCCTGCTCGGACAGCGCAGGCGCATCGTCGAAGATCGCGTTCACCAGCTCTTCGATGGCGCTGGGGCCCATCGCGCGAATGCGGGCCTCCCGCAGCACCATCCACATCACGATGCCGTTCCACAGCGCGGTCACTGGCAACGCCACGAAGGGCAACAGGCCGCGCAAGGCGACCCGGCTCAGCACGCGGCGAATGAGCAGCTTCGCTACGAAATTCGTGACCCCGACCTTCGCCTTGTAGGCGAGGGAGATCAGAATCAGCCGCCACTTCTTCGCTTCACGGTGCGGGTTGACGCCCACCTTCGAGTCGACGGGGTTGGGCAGCTCGAGCGCGGCGCGGGCCAGGGCGTCGATCAACGCTTCGTCACTCGACTTGCGATCGTTGCCGAAGAGTTCGATGCCCGCGACCCGCGCCAGCTCGTGCACCGAGCGCAGGGTCTCCCAGTAGATGAAGGCGATCTCGCCGACCGACGCGATCACCGTGACCACGCCCATCAGCGTCCAGTACGCGACGGGATCGGCGGCGAACTCGAAGTCGGCGAACACCTCGGCGGCCGCACACGCACCACCCGACACGGCGCCTGCAAGTGCCGCACGGGCGATCGCTCCGAACTCGACCCGCCGCAGCGCGCGTTGTTCTTCTTCGTTGAGCACGTGCAGCGCGTCACCCGAAGCGACCGCCTTCATCGTCGACGAACGCGACTGAAAGTAGCGGCGGCCCACGCGGGCCATCAGGGGCTGCGGGGCGTCACTCACGGAGCGCGCATTCTCCGCACCTGCGAGACGATGATGATCAACGCGGCGAGCCCGAAGATCGCGGGCGACACGTTCGAGGCCAGCACCCAGCTCGGATCATCGGTGATCAACTTCGCGGTGCCGGCGAAGTACTCGGCGCGCGTGCCCACGTGTTTGTACTGATCGAGCGTGATGAACAGGAAGAGCACGAACCCGAGGATCGCACCCGCGAAGGCGAGCCACGCCAGGCCCGTCTTCTTCGCGTGCACCAGCGCCGCGACGCTCAAGCCACCGATCCCGCCCCACGCCGCGCAGACGAAGACGAAGAGCACGAAGAGCGGGAGCAGCGGCAGCGACGAGGTGTCCATCGCGTAGAAGAACATCCAATCGGTGCGGAAGAAGAAGTGCCAGCCGACCGAGAGCGCATAGACCAGGCCCCAGAGAAAGGAGAGCTGGCCGACGCGCCAGACCTCTCCCACGCCCTTCTTCGCCACCAGCTTCATCGAGATGAGCGCGAGGATGGCGCCGCCGAACAAGGTGGTGGGCGGGTCGATCAAGACGGTGGCGAGCATCATGCTGCAGACTTCTGCTCTGAGGGTGCCGGGGGCGTCAATCGCCGCGTGGTGGCGACGGTCCGGTAGTACTCGCAGGCCGCCGTCCACTGGCGTTCCATCGTCTGGCGGTCCACCCGGTACAGCCCGAAGCGCGGCCCCCACGCCTCGAGCCACTCGAAGTTGTCCATCAACGACCAGTGCAGGTACGAGCGCACGTCGACCCCGTCTGCGCGCGCCAACAGCAGCTCGCGCCAGTGCTCGTACAGATACTGAGGGCGTCGCAGGCCGGACCGATCGTCGAGACCGTTCTCGGTGATCCACACCGGGCGGTCGTAGCGCTTGAGCTGGCGGAGGATCTGCCCGAAGCCTTCGGGGTACCACTCCCAGCCGATGTCGGTCAGGCCGCGCTGGTGGTGATCGAGAAACTCGAACTGCACGAAGGGCGCTTTGGTCACGAAGCGAAGGTGCGCGCGCGTGTAGTAGTTGAGGCCGGTGAACTCGGTCGACTTCGCGGCTCCGTCGATCTTCTCTTTGCCCGCCGCGAAGCCGGGCATCTGAAGCTTGAGCACGCCGGTGGAGAGCGTCTCGAGGAAGGCGTGGTTGTAGTTGCCCTCGGCCAGTCGCGAGAGCGCCTGATCGAGCGGGTGCCACCGCCGCGTGGGCGCGAAGAGCAGCATGTTCTGCGCGATGCCGATGTCCGTGGGCCCGCAGCGATCGAGCAGCGCCTGCCGCGCGATGACGTGCGCCCGCACCATGTTGGCCATCGCGGCGAACGCCTTGCGACCATCTGAAATGCCGGGGGGCATCGCGCCCGCCAGATATCCGCCGAGCAGCAGCACGTTGGGCTCGTTGAGCGTGGTCACCGAGACGTTGAGGCCAGAGACCAGCTCTGCACATTTGTCGGCGAAGCGTTTCCACGCGACCAGCGACGACGGCTCATGCCACGGCGTCTCGGTGTGGAACCATTGGGGGTGCGTGAAGTGGAGCAGGGTGACGACGGGGCGAATGCCCGCCTTCACCAACGCTTCGAGCCGCGCGCGATAGCCCGCCCACGCCGTGTCGTCCCACGTTCCCCGCTTCGGCTCGACGCGCGCCCACTCGATGCTCAGGCGGTACGCCGTGGCGCCCAGCTTGTTGATCAACGGCACGTCGTCGAAGAAGCGCTCCCAGTGTTCGACTGAGTTTCCGCAGCGCGCGTCGGCTTCCTTGCACTTGCCGGCACGCTCCCAGTCGCTCCAGTCGTTCTCGATGCCGCCTTCCACCTGGTACGCCGAGGTGGCGACGCCGAAGGTGAAGTCGGGGGGGAACTCGAGGACCTGCGTCATTTCGCGCGCTCGATGGTGTGCAGCACGCGCATCGCTGCGCAGGCCGCGCCGTAGCCGTTGTCGATGTTGAGCGTGACGACCCCGGGTGAGCAGCTGGCGAGCATGGAGTGGAGGGCCGTGTGGCCGCCTTCCGCCACGCCGTAGCCCGTCGAGGTGGGCACGCCGATGATGACGCCGCCGAAGAGGCCGCCCACCACCGTGGGAAGGGCTGCGTCCATTCCGGCGACCACGATGACGATGCTGTGCTCGCGGATCGCCTCGAGCCGGTTGAGCAACCGCCACAGGCCCGCCACGCCCACGTCGGCGAAGAGCGTCGAGGGCACGCCTGACCAGGCGAGCGTGCGCTGGATTTCTCTCGTCACGTGCGCGTCTGAGGTGCCCGCGGCGAGGACCGCGATTTTCGTCGGTCCCGCTTCGGGTTTCGGAAGGCCGAAGTAGGCCGTTCTCGAGAGCGGCTCGTAGTCGAGCGCGTCACGGTCGGTTCGTGAGAGCGAAGCGAGCTGGTCCAGGGAGAGCCGCGTCAGCAAGAAGCGCGCTGAGTTCGCCCTCGCTGCGGCGAGGATCTCGGTGAGGTGTTCGGGGGTCTTTCCCTGGCAGAGGATCGCTTCGTCGAAGCCGATTCGCTCGCCGCGCTGGAAGTCGAGCATCACTTCAGAGGTGGGCATGAGGGGCGCAGTACCGCTAGTTGAGGGGCTTGGCTATGCCCTGACCCTGACCCTCTCCCAGGGGGAGAGGGGACTTCATTTCGTGGGTGAGAGATCAGCCGCGGGCCCCGGCCAGACGGTCAACGCGGCGCCCACCTTCAAGCCCCTGGGCGAACCGAGTGAGGCGTTCCATTCCTTGAGCTCTGCCACGTGCACGTCGAAGCGGCGCGCGATGCTCCACAACGAGTCGCCCTTGCCGATGCCGTAGGTGACCTTCTTCTTCCCGTCGACCGTGCTCACCGCGATCGACCCACCCAGCGCCACCTTACCCACCGGCGCCGTCTGCGAACCCGCGGGCACTTCGTCTTCAGGGCGAACCGCGTTGAGCCCCGAGCGCCGTGCACGCACCACCTGGCGCTCGAGCGCCGTGTCTGCCTTGCCCGACTTGATCGCCTGCGCGCTGGGCACCGGCACCACGAGATCGTTTCCGAGCTTGAGCGTGCGCGCGCTGGTGAGGTGATTCATGCGCAGAATCGCTTCTTGCGCCGAGTGGTACTGCTGCGCGATCTTCGAGAGCGTGTCGCCCTTTTGCACCCGGTGAATCTTGAAGTGCAGCCGCTCGGCCGGCGCGAACTTCGCGAAGCTCTGGGCGAACTGATCCTTCTTTCCGCGCGGCAGACGCAGCTTGTAGGGGTCGGTTTCACTCGCGGGCGGAGTGCACCAGCGCTTGAGCTCAGGGTTGAACTCCTGGATCTCGTCGAGCGACGAACCTGAGGCCTGGGCGATCACCTCGAGGTCGACCGAGTCGGTGAGGCTCACCTCGTCGAAGTCGAACGGCGACTCCGGCTCGAACTCGTCCTGCGTGAAGCCGAACGCCTCGGGGTGCTTGGCTACCAGCGCGCAAGCGATGAGCTTGGGCACGTAGTGTTTCGTCTCTCTGGCGAACCCCTTCTTGTCGGAGAGCTCCCAGAAGCTGGTGGTCCCGTACGTGTCGACCATGCGCCGCACCCGGCCACCGCCGGTGTTGTAGCCAGCCCACGCGAGGTACCAGTGGCCCAGGTTGCCGTGCAGTTGGCTCAGGTAATCAGCCGCCGCGTTGGTGGCCTTGATGGGGTCGCGCCGTTCGTCGACCCAGAAGTCGTCGCGCAGCTTGAACATCTTCGCGGTGCCCGGAATGAACTGCCACGGACCCACCGCCTTCGCCCACGACTTGGCCTGCGTGTTGAAACCGCTCTCGATCATCGCCAGGTAAACCGTGTCGCGCGGCAGGCCCTTGGCCTCGAGCAACGGCCGCATCAGCGGGATGTAGCGGGCGCTGCGCGACATCCACCTGCGGAACCACTTGCGGCCGCCACCCTGGAAGAAGTGGATGTACTGGGCCACCAGCGCGTTCATCTCGAGCGGGATGTCGTATCGCGCCTGCACCTTGAGCACGTCGAAGCGCTCGACGTCGGTGATGGGGTCGAGCTCGAAGGCCAGCTCTTCACCCGACAGCTCAGAGGCCTCGAGCGCCTTCTCGAGCCGATCGCGGATGAGCGTGCCGTAGCCCAACTGCCCCAGCGTCGCGCGAATCGAAGCGCCTGAACGCGCTTTCGGGTCGATGGTGACTTCTTCGAGCGCGCGCATCGCCTCGAGCTCGGCGTCGGGCTCGGGGTCGCCCTCTTCTTCACGCGGCTGGCCTGCCACGGGCAGCGGCTCGGGCCCCGCATCGAACGTGGGCACGCCCCCATCGCCGTCGGACGGCACGGTCGCTTGCGCGAGCAACACCATCCCCGGGGGGGGCGGAGGCATCGGCACATCGGCGCCGGCGAGGGTCAGCAGGAGGAAAGGCAGCATGATCATGGGATGCAGGGGGACAAGTTAGGAGCGGCTTTCCTCACAGGTCAAACAAAGGGAAGCAGAGAGTCCTTCCCTCAAACGCGTACGCTTGGCTTCATGGCCACTCGCGCTCGTAGACCCAAGCCGTGCATCTATCAGCTGCACGTCGCGCTGCAGGAGGTGGACGCGCCGGTCTGGCGCCGCGTGCTCGTCCATTCCAACGTCACGCTCGACGAACTTCACCTCGCGTTGAACGAGGTCATGGGCTGGACGAACTCGCATCTGCACCGGTTCGTATTCGACAAACGCACCTTCGCGAACCCCGACATGGATGACGAGGGTGGCTTCGAAGATGAACGGGCTGTGAGCCTTGACGCGCTCGCGGGCGTTGGGGATCGCTTCACCTACGATTACGACTTCGGCGACGACTGGTCGCACCAGGTGCGCGTCGAGAAGAAGCTGCCCATCGACGATCGCATCCTCTACCCGGTGTGCATCGGCGGCGCGCGCGCATGCCCCCCCTGAAGATTGCGGCGGGCCGCCGGGGTACGAGCGGTTGCTCTCGGCCCTGCTCAACGATGACGACGATGAGCTGCTGGCGTGGGTGGGCGGCTTCTTCGACCCCGAAGGGTTCGACGTGAACCGCACCAACCAGTGCCTTCGCGACTTCGCCTGAACCGTCAGTTGCAGACGTTGCTGGCCGAGCACGTGCGCGTCGAGCCACACGTCGCCCCGGGGCAGCACATTTCACCCGCTCCGCCGCAGCGCTGACAGACATTGGCGTTGCCGCACGCGAACGGAGCCCCGCACCAGCCGCCGCTCACCGCCGGGCAACACTGCTGACCCAGGCCACCACACGCAGTGCAGACGCCGCCGTCAGACGGCGCGACCGCGTAGGGGCCAGTGCACGCCACGCCGCTGGTGCAGGGCGCCTGGCCCAGTCGGCCACACGTTCCGCCACTGCAGCCCCCGTTGGTGCACGTCCCCAGCGCGCTCGGGCATGCGGCCGCCGCTGCGGTACAGGTCGAAGTGGCGCGATTGCAGCAGCCGCCGTTCGAGCAGAGGTTGCCGTCACAGCACGGCTGGCCT
Organism: Archangium sp.; assembly: GCA_046595925.1. Taxonomy (GTDB): domain Bacteria; phylum Myxococcota; class Myxococcia; order Myxococcales; family Myxococcaceae; genus Archangium_A. The sequence goes on from JBKJSE010000404.1 coordinate 7,791, forward strand.
GCGCCACCGCACGTGGTGCACTGAGCGTTCGAGACAGCACAGCTCAGGCCCGCGCTGGTGCAGAAGTTCGACGCCCCGGAGTTGTTGTTGGGGTCACCGTTGCAGCACGCCTGATTGCCATCGCCGCAGGTGTCGCTGAGGCAGCCGCGGTTGCTGCACGCGCCCACCGAGACGCTTCCGCAAGATTGGTTGTTCTGCACGCAGATGGAGTGCACGCAGCAGGCATTGTTCGAGCCCGCGCAGCCGTTGTTCGCGCAGCAGGGCGCACCGTTGATTCCACACGCGACGACGGTGCCCTGTGAGCAGACGGTGGTCGCGGTGACGGCCTGGCCCGAAGCGAGGCAGGTCGCCGCCTGGCAGCAACCGCCACCGTTGCAGCTGTTCCCGGCGCAGCAGGCCTGTCCAGGGCCGCCGCACGCGACACCAGCGTCCACGCCTGCGTCGGTTCCCGCGTCGGTTCCCGCGTCGGTTCCCGCATCGGTTCCCGCGTCGGTTCCCGCATCTGCGGTCGACGCGATGCAGGTGCCGCTGCCGTTGCAGGTACCGCCGTCACACACCGTCGAACTACTCGCTGGCGTGAAGCGGCACGTTCCAGCCACGTCGCAGTCGGCCGCCGTGAAGACCATGCAGGCCGCGGGCGTGCACGTGACAGGCGCGCCCGGAACGCAGCCACCATCGGCCGCGCAGGCATCACCCAGGGTGCAGTTGTTGGTGTCGTTGCAGGAAGAGCCCGTCATGACCGCGAAGGTGCAGGTTCCGGTGCCTGGCTGGCAGACGCCTGTCGCGAAACACGCACCCGGAGGCGCGGTGCAGACCACGGGCATTCCTGAACAGCCGCCGTTGCCATCGCAACGATCGTTCGTGGAGCACGCGTCGCCATCAGAACAGACCGCGCTGCTCGGGAGCGCCGCGTAGGTGCACTGACCGGTTGCGGGAGCGCAGGTGCCGACCGCCGCGAAGCAGGTGGTCGACGGCGTGTTGCACACGGTCGCCGTGCCGCCGCCGCAGGTGGTGCCCGTGCAGGTCTCGCCGGTGGTGCACATGCTCCCGTCGTCGCAGGCCCTCGTCTGACAATCTGAATCCGCGCAGTCCGACAGGCCGTCGGCGTCGTTGTCTGCACCATCACCACACAGCGTCTCGATCGGCTCCCGGCAGCTGGAAGGCGACCCGCCATCGGGCGCGGCCGCGCAGGTACCACCCGTGCCACAGGACGCGCCGAGACAGTCGGCGTCTTCACAATCGGCCTGCCCATCTTGATCGTCGTCGAGGCCGTTGTTGCAAGCCTTCTCGCGGCAGGTGGTTCCCATGCACTGAGCTCCAGCGCCCGCCGCGCCCGCACCACACGCCTTGTCAGCGCAGTCGGTGTCCGCACAGTCCGTCGTGGAATCGCGATCGCCGTCGATGCGATCTCCGCACGCGCTCTCAGCGCACTTCGTGTTCATGCAGACCGCGCCGGTTCCACACGTGGCGAGGTCGCAGCTCGTCTCTGCGCAGTCGATGGTGGCGTTGCAGTTGTTGTCGAGCTGATCGTCGCAGCGCTCTGCCACGCCGGGCTTCACGCCGGGGTTGGCGTCGTTGCAGTCGGCGGGCGGAGAGAAGCCGTCGCCATCACCATCGACCGTCTGTGCTCGCAACAGCAGCAGGGTGATCTTCGCCGGCGGGGTCGCGAAACCGGCGCGCTCGATGGCCGATTCCTCCGAAGGAAAGCTGGGCGTGGTGCACTCGGCATCGGAGTAGCCGATGGCCTTGAGCGTCACGCTGACCGGAAGGTTCTCCTGGTAGATGAGCACGTTGAGGTCGCTCGCCCCCGAGGCCGGCAGTGGCGCGGTCTGCTTCGTCACGCCTCCGCCCGTCACGGTCACCTTCACGCAGACCGAACTGAGCGAGGCCGGGTGCTGCACCGTCACGTCGAACCACGTCGCCTCGACCTTCGCGGGCGGACAGCCGGCCAGGGCGATCAGTGACAACACGAGCAGGGAACGTGGCGAGGCAGAGCGCGTCATCGATACCCTCAGGGAACGCGGTGGGTCTCGACTAGAGCACGTTTGAGGTCCACCTCGCGCTCGAACCGATCTGAGCGGATGGCGGGGTTCGAACCCGCGCGTGTCCGTTTGGAAGACTGATGCCTTTCCCCTTGGCGACACCCGCATGACTTTGAACTGAAGAGCCTCAGGTCGGGATTGAACCGACGACCTCCGGTTTACGAAACCGGCACTCTGCCAACTGAGCTACTGAGGCATGCACAGGCGGCTGACGTAAGGCCCCGAAAGGTCCTGACGGCGTTCCAGACGAGGCGCGCGCGGCGCTTCGCGGCTACCTGCAGAGGTAAAGGAGAAACTCGATGGCTCTCATTTCGCTCAGGCTCACGGCCAAGCCGGCGCAGGTGGCTGACTTTCCCGTGCGGCGTGCATTACCTCAGCGCGAGCAGCGGTTGGTCGGCCCGTTCTGTTTCATCGATCACATGGGTCCGCACAGGGCGGTGGGCCTGGCGGGTGGCGGCGTCGGGCCCCACCCACACATCGGGCTCGCGACCGTGACCTACCTCTTCGAAGGCGAGACGCTGCATCGCGACAGCCTGGGTACCGCGCAGGTGATCACGCCCGGTGACGTGAACTGGATGTCGGCCGGCAGCGGCATCGCGCACAGCGAACGCACCCCGAAGCACCACGTGGGGAAAGAGAACGTCATGCACGGCCTGCAGGTGTGGGTCGCGCTTCCCGGCGAACTCGAGGAGTCCGCGCCCTCTTTCCAACACGTGAGCAAGGCGGCGCTGCCGTTCTCGTCCGAAGGGGGCGTGGGGCTGCGCGTGGTGCTGGGTGATTGGCAGGGCGCTCGCTCGCCGGTGAAGCTCGCCTCACCCACCGTGTACGCGATGGCCGAGCTCGACCCGGGTTCGTCCCTCGAGCTGCCCGCGCAGTACCCCGAGCGCGGGTTCTACGTGGTCGAGGGCGAAGTCGGCGTCGACGGCGCTTCGTTCAAGGCCGGCGAGGTCGCCGTGCTGACCACCGGCGAGTCGGGAATCATGACCGCCTTGACGAAGAGCCGCGTGGCGATCTTCGGCGGTGAGCCGCTCGAGAGTCCACGCTTCATGTGGTGGAACTTCGTCTCGAGCCGCAAGGAACGTCTCGAGCAGGCAAAGGACGACTGGAAGCACCGCCGCTTCGCGTTGATCCCCGGCGACAGCGAAGACCGCGTTCCGATGCCCGGAGAGTGAGCCCCGGCCGATCAGCCATGGCCGGTGAGGCAGCGCCTCGCTGAAGTCTCGTTCGCGCGCGTTTAGATAGTTGCGCTGCGCGAGAGACTGAATGGATGTTCGTGACCCGACTCAGGAAGGTGGAACGATCGGCTCGACGCCGCAGCAGGTCGAGCAGGGCCTCGCCGCAGCCATCGAGACGAAGCTGCACACCTACTTCGTCGAGCTCGCCGACAACGACCTGGTGCTTCGCGAGCTGTTGTTGTTGGGCAAACAACTCGCCTCAGGCGAGCTGCAGCTGCGGTCGGTGATCGACGTGGGCGGCACCTTCGAGAGCGGCCCTGAAGACGTTGACCAGACGGCCAGCGCCGCGAGAGCCCGCCGCACCCTCGCAGCCTTCGAGCAGGTGGCCGATGAACATGAACGCTACCTGCTGAGCCGCAAGCACGGTCGACCGCTGGCCTCTCTGGTCGCCCTGCGAAGTGAACTCGCCGACAGCCTCGCGAAGCTCTCCATTCATCCCCGCCAGCTCAGGCGTCTCGACGACGGCTTGAGACGCGTGCTGGACGGAGTGACGAAGTCAGAACGTTCGCTTCGTGAAAGCCTGATTGCCTCGGGACATCGGCATTCCCGCAGGCCGCGTTCGGCGGGTGGCTGGCGTCTCGCTCTTCGTGCCGCCATCGGCAACCTCCCTGAAGACCGGATGGCCGGCATGCATCAGCATCTGGCGATGCTCGATCGAGTCGAACAGGACGCCGGTGAGCCGCTCTTCGCCTTCCGCGAACGGGCGGGCGCCTTGAGGCTGGCGCACTTCCGCGTGGAGGACGCCCGGCGCGAGATGGTCAGGGCCAACCTCAGTCTCGTGCACCTGCTCGCCAGCAAGTACGCCCATCGCGGCCTCGACAAGAGTGACCTGCTGCAAGAAGGCTCTATCGGGCTGATGCGCGCGGTGGAGAAGTTCGATCACCGGCGCGGCTACCGCTTCTCCACCTACGCACGCTGGTGGATCCGCCAGGCCATCACCCGCTCCATCGCCGATCACGGCCGCACCGTACGCATTCCGGTGCATGTCAACGAACAGGTGCTGCACCTGCGACGGGTCTCGAACCGGCTGGCGCAGAAGCTGGGCCGCGAACCCACGCTCGAAGAGATCGCCGGGTACGCAGGGCTCTCGCTGGAGAAGGTGACCACCAGCCTCGCCCACCACCGCGCTTCGGTCTCACTCGATGCGCCCGTCGGTCCTGATGCCGATGCCAGCCTGCTCGACCTGGTCGCTGATCCGAACCTGCCTGACCCCTCCGTGCCCATCGAGCAGACCGAGCTGAAGGCCCAGCTCGAGAGTGCGCTCGCTCACTTGCCTGGAAACGAGCAGAGCGTGCTGCGCATGCGCTTCGGCATCGGCTCGCCCCAGCTCGAGACGCTCGAAGAGATCGGCCAGGTGCTCGGCGTCACGCGCGAGCGCATTCGGCAGATCGAATCGAAGGCGCTCAAGCGCTTGCAGGTGCGGGGCCGCGACCTGCAGCTCGACGTCTTCTTGTCGTGAGCCCCGGACGCGCTTGCCTGACCTCCGCTTCGCTGAGGGCCTCCCTCCAGAACGACGATTGGCTTGCCGGGCCCCACGGCGTGACCGTGACCCATGACCGAAAAATTCGAGCTGGTGATCCGTGCAGTGCTGATTGGCGTTGGCGCGACGATGGTGATGGACCTCTGGGCGTCGTTGCTCAGACAGTTCGGCATCCCGTCGCTGAATTTCGCGTACCTCGGCCGGTGGATAGGCCACCTGCCCCGCGGACAGTGGATGCACGAGAGCATCGCGAAGGCGGCGCCGATCAAGGGTGAGCTGCTCCTCGGCTGGGCTGCGCACTATTCGATCGGCATCACCTTCGCGGCCGTGCTGCTCGCGACCTTCGGCCTGGGCTGGGCGCGTTCCCCTTCTTTGCTGCCTGCGTTGTGCATTGGGCTGGTGACCGCCCTCGCGCCGCTGCTCATTCTGCAGCCGGCCCTGGGGGCGGGCATCGCTTCGTGGAAGACGCCGACGCCGTTGTTCAACGCCGGCAAGAGCCTCGTCACGCACGTGGTCTACGGACTGGGGCTGTATCTCTCGGCGCTCGCCTCGGCCGCGCTCCCTCAGCTTCGGTGAGGGCTGACCTTCGATCATGCGATTGGCTTGTGACTCGTCAGGAGATGACAAGTCTTCGCATGACGACTCAAACGATGCCGGCCTCGAAGACGATGACAGTCGCAAGCACGCCGATGTGGCGGTTGCTCGCTCCGATCTGCGCAATGGTGTTCCTGGAGTTCCTCGCGATGGGTCTCCCGCTGCCCCTCCTTCCGGTTCATGTGCACGATGGGCTCGGGTTCGGAACGTTCGTGGTCGGCCTGGTCATCGGAGCGCAGTCATGGGCCACGCTGGTGACTCGCCATGCCGCCGGCACGCGCTCTGATCAGCGAGGCCCCCGAGGCACCGCGATCCTCGGGTTGTCGATCTCTTCGCTCGCCGGGGTGATGTACGCGCTGTCGTGGCTCGTGCCGAACCCGACGCTGAGCCTCGGGGTGTTACTCGTCGGTCGCGGTCTGCTCGGCCTGGGTGAGAGTCTGGTCATCACCGCGGCGCTCGCGTGGGGCGTGGCGCTGGCGGGCCGGGAGCGCTCGGGCGTGGTGATGGCCTGGGTGGGAATCGCGATGTACGGCGCGCTGGCCGCGGGTGCTCCGCTGGGTGCCGGGCTCGACGCACGTTTTGGTTTTCTCGGAATGGCGCTCGTGGCCGCGCTCGCTCCGTTGCCGGGCATCGCCGCTGCGTTGCTGGCTGCGTCAGTCAAACCAGCCGGTGGTGAGCGCATGCCGTTCTACAAACTCATCAGGTTGATCTGGTTGCCCGGCGCGGGCTTGTCCCTCGCGGCGCTCGGCTTCGGCGCCATCGCTGCCTTCTCCACGCTGCTCTTCGGTGAACGCGGCTGGACCTCGGCGGCGCTCGCGATGACCGCGTTCGGTGCTGCGTATGTGCTCGCGCGGTTGCTCTTCGGCCGTTTCCCCGACCGGTTCGGCGGCGCCCGGGTCGCGGTGGCGTCTGCGGCGGTCGCGCTGGGAGGTCAGTTGGGAATGTGGCTCGCCATCTCGAGCACGATGGCCATCGCCTCGGCCGCACTGACGGGCCTCGGGTTCTCGCTCGCGTTTCCGTCGTTCGGCGTCGAAGCCATCAAGCGCGTGCCGCCCCAGAATCGCGGCGTGGCGCTCGGCGCGTACACTGCATTCTTCGACGCGACGATGGGCATCGGCGTGCCGGCACTGGGCCTGGTGGTCGGCACCTTCGGGTACACCGCGGCGTTCGCGGTCGGAGCGTCGACAGCGCTCGTCTCGTTGCTCATCGCCATCTCCCTGGCATTCCGTCCGGCGCCGGCCGCTCGCTGACGTAGGCTCAGGCCGCCGATGGACCTCTATCAACTCAGGACGTTCGTCGCCGTGGCCCGCGAGGCGAGCATCACCCGCGCCTCTGAGCGGCTGCACCTCAGCCAGCCCGCCGTCAGCGCCCACATCAAGGCCATCGAAGAGACGCTGGGCCTCACGCTCTTCGAACGCACGCCGCGCGGCATGAGCCTCACGCGCGAAGGTGAGCGGCTCCTCAGCAGGGCAGCGCAGACCCTCGCCGCGCACCAGGAATTGATGGACGAGGCGATGCGAATCAAGGGCCAGGTGACCGGCACGCTTCGCCTCGGTGCCGCTGGCGGCAGCTCGAACAACGAGGTGATTGGCAGGCTGCTCACCAGCCTCGCCGAGCGGTACCCCGAGGTCGAAGTGGCGCTGACCCACGGCACCTCGCTCGAGATCCTCACCAGCCTCCGCAACGGAGAGCTGGATGCGGGCATCTACAACGAAGCGGGCGAGCCCGACGCCGAGTTGTCCACGATCGAAGTGTCGCGCTTCAAGATCTTCCTCGTCGCGCCGCCCGGCCTCGTCGATGCGAACGCTCCGCTCGATTGGAAGGCGCTCGCAGAGTTGCCCTGGGTCTATCCCGCGTCGAGTGCCTGCTGCGGGCGCACGGCCGAGAGCCTCTTCAAGACGCACCAGATTCGCCCGAAGCGGATCATGAGCGTCGATCGGGAAGACGTCACCCGCACGTTGATCGCAGGCGGGCTCGGCGTCGGTCTGCTCCACGCGCAGACCGCGAAGGAAGCGCAGGCCCGGGGCGAGGTCGCGCTCCTCCTCGAATCAAAGTCGGTGGTGCGGGTCTTGTTCGCGCACGCGGCGAACCGCGCCCAGGACCCGTTGCTGTTGGCTGCGACGTCGATCTTGAATCAGGGGCAGGTGGCCACGAGCTCGATCGCCAGTCCCGTCTGACTGAAGAGATACAGGTGCTCCGTGTTTCCCACGCGCGCCTTGTGCATCGCAGCCGCCCAGTGCCGACCGAAACCATCGAGCCCGGGGAACGCGGCCTCGAGAGAAACGCGCTTCCAGGTGCCCAGCGGCGGCGTCTCGAGCGTGAGCCGGTACAACGCGCTCGGGCTCAGCGCGAAGGCCTGACCGCACAACGTGCCGTAGTTGAGCACCGTGGGCAGCGGCGCCTCGGGAATGGAGTTCGAGATGGGCACGGGCACCGGCAAGCCGAACACCCGGCCATCTGAAGTGCCCACGCGGCCGCGTTGGCCTTCCATCCACACCGCCACCGCAACGGCGGTCGTCTCACCCAGCCGAACCTCGTCGGTCAGCCAGAGCGTGGGGCTGTGCACCACCACGCGGAAGAGGCGCTGCTGCTCCACGGTGTAGCCGTCGAGCAGCGGGCCGGTGCCCGCATCACCGCGATCGAACGCGGCAAAAGCGAGTGACTGGATGTCGGCGGAAGGCAGGGGCACCGCCTTGATTCCGATGCTGCGAACGCCCGCGTCGGTGGCCAGCAGCCGGGAGTCGGTCGCCCAGATGCGATCACCTGCGCCCACGATGAGCCAGGGCAGCCCCTCGACGTCGGTGGCGATCGTCGAGAACGCCCTGGTGCCGCTGGCGTCGATCAACATGCCTCCGGTGCCGGCCGAAGGAAGCAGATCGTCGGAACGCGTGAACACGGCGTGCGGCAGAATCGCATCGCCGGCCATGCTGGTGAGCTTGCGCAACATCGGCTGCACCGCGAGCGACTGGCCTCCCTGGGTTCCTTGCCGGCCCGTTGAGCTGATCATCCAGTCCGGGTTCTCGGTCACGCTGCCGGCGATGTAGAGGTTAAAGAAGTTCGCGATTCGCATTCCCAGCGGGCTCGACAACCCGCTGGGCGGGGTTCGGAACTGGGCGAACTCATCGATGAAGTCGTCGTTGTACGTGCCGAGCAGCCCCGGCCCGCCGGCGACCCGATCGGGGGCGGTGGCGGAGAGCATGGTCTCGCACCCAGGCAGCGGGCACCTTCGGGGAATGCCGACCTCGTCGAGGCCCTGGAGTCCTTCCGTCTCCCGCGAGACCCGGTAGCCGCGGCTCACGCCCAGCGGCACGCTCACCGGGTCGAGGCTGCAGCCGCCGTCAAACGAGAGATGCCGGTAGCTCACCATGCTCGCGCCTCCGTCGGCTGCTGTGCGCTGACACAACGCCAGCACGGCCGGCCTCGAGGTGTTCAGAGACTCGATGCCGGTCTTCAACAACACTTCGCCCGGGCCGCACGCCGTACACGGCCCGTACTCCGGGTCGAAGGCGAGCGAGCCACACGGGGCCCTGTTCGGCTCGGTGAAGGGGCGCTTGAAGACGGAGAGGCGGCGATCCTGATCGGTGATCGCGGTCAGCAGCCGCTTGGCGGGGTCGTAGGAGAGCCGATCGATGGGCGTGGGGGTGGCTGCGCACGCATCGCTCAAACCGGGCAGCGCCATGCGGCGCCAGACGGGAGCGGCGACGAGCCCTCCGTCGAGCGCGAGATACATTGAACCCTGGCGCGGGGCGAACCAGGGGCCGGTGGTGGTCGCTGCCAGCGCCGAGCGCCGCGGGAGGTCGTCGAGGAAGGCGACGTCGGTGACCGTCGAGGAAAGCGTGGCGACCTGAAAGACCGACGGGTCGCACTGAGTGATCGCACTGCTGTCACGGGCGCACAACCCGACGGTGGCGCCTGAGAATGCTGCCAGCTCTTCCTGAAGGAACGCGAGGTCGTCCCCCGCGGCGTAGCGGAACTCGGCGTTGGTCAGCCCCGCGAAGACCAGCGCCGCTGTGCCTCCGTCGAAAGCGTCGCGGTAGTCCACGATGCCGCTCGAGTCGGACACGAGCACGTGGTTCGAGAACTCCACCAGCGCGTGGGCGGGCCGCACCAGAGGGGTCGAGTCGCGCGAGGAGAAAAACGTGGGCCCCGCGTGAGCAGCGGTGTTCTTCACCACGTTGAGCCCGCCATCGGCGGTGAAGACCATCCGGTTCAGGGGAAAGCTGAAGGTGAGATCACCCCGCGTGACGCTCACCTGGACCAGCTCGACCTCGGTGGGCAACAGCGGGCTCACCTTCGCCACGGCGAAGCTCACCTCTCCGGGCCTCAGGCCTTGCGTTGTCACGTCGACGCACGCGCCTTCAGGGCCGCACCGCCACGTCGCTTCGCAATCGGAGTCGCTCACGCAGAGGTAGGCCGCGCCCGCATCGAGCGGGTGACAGACCTGGCCTCGCACCTCGCGGCCACAACGCCAACCAGGCGCGCAATCACCCGCGTCGGGCCTCGATTCTGAACTCGTCCTGCACGAACGATCCTGCGCCGCGGCACGGTCGTAACAGACGCGCTCCGTCCCACAGTGCCAGGTGGTCGAGCAGTCAGCCGAGGTCTCGCAGGCGTACGGCAAGGCCTGATCGGGGTTCAGGCAGTAACCGGAAAGCCCACAGCGCCAGCCGCCGGGGCACGCGTCGAGACCTTCCGCACGCTCACATGCGTAGAGGCGAGGTACGTCATCGACGAGGGCGTTGGTGCAACCAACCAACGAGAGGGCGAGCAGCCCGAACACTCGAAGCATCGTCTTCATCAGAAGGTCCCCGCGAATGCCACGCCTGAGCCGGTGAACATCATCGCCACCGAGACCTCACCGCTCGCCGGACCCGATGGCAGCAGGTAGATGCCCACGCCGATCAACGCCGCGCCCCCGCAGAGTGCCGCGAGGCCGATGCTCTTCTGCACCGCGAGCTCGTCGCCCTTCTGCTGGTAGTAGGCCTGGTTTTCGAGCAGCCCCGTGGTGCGTTCACCCGTGTCGAGGTCGTGACGAAACTGCTGCTCCTGGATCAACGCCGAGGCCCCCAGCGCCAGACCGACCGCCGCGGCCGCGCTTCCCGCCCCGATGAACGCGAAGCCCGGCACCCTGGAAGGGCGGGGCGGGGGCGGCGTGGCCGTCGCTTCAGCGAGCGCCCAGGGGAGCAACTGGCGCAGCGTCTCCGCGTCACGCGCGATGCGAATCGAGCGCGCCACCACCTGTGATTTCGAGACGTCGATCATCTGCATCGACAGCTGCAGGGAAGGGCCGATCTGGCTGATGGTGCCGCTGAGCAGATAGGGCGCGCCCATCGCTCCGGCGAGCTCGGTCAGACAGCTCGACGCTTCAGCGCAGCCCATCAACTGCTTCTGCCGCTCGAGGCCCAGAATGGTCTGTACGTCCTTCGAGGTGAGGCTGCGGAAGTAGCCGCGGCGATCGACCTCAGGTCCGACCCCATCGGAGATCGACTCGGCGGTGGCCGCGTCGACGCCTCGCACGGTGAACTGCTGCACCAGCAACCGCGGTACTTCGGGGCTGGGCTCTGCGGCCAACAACACGAGGACGAGGGGGGCGTACACCGCAGCAGCTTACCCATCGAGCGCGCTGCACCGGCCCTGTATATTTCTCCCCCGTCGGCTCCCTGCACGGCCGCCGCGTAAATAAGCGAGCCTCGTGGCGGTGCGTCCGCTACCAACTCTCGATGCGTCTTGCGCTGTTCGCCTTGCTGGCGTTGACCTCATGTGGTCCTTCGGGTTGGTCGTGGCAGCGGTATTCTTCCTTCAGCGACTTTGGCTCGTTTCAGGGCATCGACGCGCAGGGGGCTCCGCTGGCTTCGACGTTCGGCGGTGAGCTGCGGTTCGACGAGAGCAGATACCAGTGGCAGCGAGTCGAGCTCCCTGGCGCCGGCGCGAAACTCCGCGTCGGCCACAGCGGTCGGGAGTTCGCCAGCACCTACGGTATCTATCGAAAGGACCTCGGGGCCAGCGACTGGCAACTGCTCGAAGGAAGCCGAGAGCGCTCCCTCGAGTTCGTCGCCGAGGACAGGCTCGGTCACCTCTACGCCCAGACCGCCTTCTTCGCGATTCCCCCGGGCGGGAAGAAGGCCTGGTCGGTGCGGGTCGCTGGCTCCCAGGCGTTCGAACCGCTCGATCTTGACCCGACCCTGTTCGAAGAGCTGAAGTCTGACTTTCGCGGCAACGTGCACGCTGTCGGGCGCGTCGCTTCTCAACCCAGCAGGCTCCTTCGGCTGGAAGGCTCTGGGTTCATCGAGCTGCCGCACCCCGAAGCGCTCGACTTCGACTTCGACGGAAATCGGTACCTCGTCTCGCCTGCCAACGCGATGCGCCTCGATGACGGCATGGGGGGCGTCAAGACCGTGCTCAACCCATTTCGCATTCAAAAGGTCGGTGCGGGGGGCGACTTCGAGCCCTGGGTCGAGAGCGCAGGCGGCCCTGTTCTCACGCCGCTGGGCTTCGCCCGAGATGACAGGTGGTACGGCACGGTCTCTGACAACCCGTTGCTGTTGCCAGAGGGGGCGGGCTACTCCACGGGAGACGTCGTCTCGATCGGCAAGGGAGAAAAGACCTGGGTGCGCGCCGCGTCTGCCGTGGAGAACGGCGACGGCACCCTCGGCGGCCCGATTCTCTTGAGCTCCTATGGCGGAGCCGTCGTCTCTGATGGGAGCATCATCTGGGCCGCCTGCGAGTCGGGCTGCACCGGTACGGGCAACAGCTTTTCGTACGGGCTCTGGCGACTCCGCCTGGGGGGCCAGCCATGAAGCGCGCCTGGGTCGCCGCGCTCGTCGCGCTCAGCGGTTGTTCTGATTCGCACTTCACCACCGCATCGCTCGAGTTGCTGCCCGGCAGAGCAGCCAGCATGGGGATCGTCTCCACCGCCCAACCCGACGCCGAAGCGCCCGAAACGCCGCTGCTTTCGCTCGAGCCGGTCGCCCCAGAGTCGGGGCTGACGGCCGCGTTGGGGTTCGCCCCTCCGAACCCCAGGAACATTCGAGGTGTGCTGGCGGTGCGCGCCGCCATCACGGCGCCGACCGCGTCGACGTTCATCACCGTCAAGTCGAAGCAGGGCTCAGCCACGCTGCAGGTGGTCGTCAAGCCCCCACCCACGCTGAGCCTCGTGCGCGGGCTGGGGCAGCGACGATCGATCGCCGCCGAGGGTTCGGTACGGAACTTCGTGGCGTGGGTGAAGAGCGACGGCACGGTGATGCAACGCAACGCGGGCGTGACCGCACCGGTCCTCGGCTTGAGCGACATTCGAACGGTCGCCGTGGGCTACGCGGTGACCAACGACGGCCGACTCTACTCGTGGCTCAACTCACCTGCCCCTGTGCTGGTGCGAACGGGCGTGGTCGACGTCAACACGGACTACGGGCCTGCGCTGGCGCTCCTCGACGATGGCCGCGTGGTGGACCTGGTCAAGGGTGAAGCGCTCGCCGACGTCAGCGACGTGGCCGCGCTTCGGGTGTCGGGCTTCGCGCAGTTCATCGGCGGTGGCGCCCAGTACAGCCGCACCAACCGATACTTTCTGAAGACCGATGGCACCGTGCTGCTGCAGGATCTCGTGGAATACCTGCCGCCTGTCCTCCCGCCCACGATGACCATCACCCTCGTGGCCAGCGGCGCGAAGGACATCTCGTCGGGTGGGTTCGTGCAGTCGGCTGAGGGCCCGGTGCTGTACGCAGACCTGCTCGTGCACGACTTCGAGGCCAGGAAGATCGCCAGTCTCCCCCGCGTCGCCAACCAGATGAACGGGAGCACGTTGAGCACCAGCCGCACTGGCCTTGCGCTCTTCGCCGACGGCGCGCTCTGGACCAGCACCGCAACCAGCACCAGCGGCTCGAATCAGCAGGGCGCCCCCACCTTCACTCAGAACGCGACGCAGCTGCCCCTGCGTGCGCCCAACGACACGCCGATCGATGACTTCGAGGTCGTCGGGCCTGATGTGGTCATCTTCACCCGCGAAGGCGTGTTCATCACCGATGGCGCAGGTGGCTTCACCCCGGCCGACTTCCCCGACTTGAGGCGCTGAGACCTGATCAGTTCCACGAGCATGGACACTGACCTTGCCCGGCAGTTGGAGATCATGTTGCGCGTCGTCAACCCCGCGGCTGGACGCCTTTCGATCTCGCCCTCTCGCTCGCGCTGCCCACCCAGGAAGCGCTTCACGCGTGGCGAAGCTTCGCGCGCCCCGTTAGTGAGCGCTCCCGATGTCGAAGCAAGCGCCCCCGCGCTCCGTCTGGAGCCGCTCTTCCCGTCTCATCTCGCTGGCTGCCGGCCTCGCCAGGAAGGAACTTCAGGGGCGCGTCGCGAGGGCGGTGGACCGCGGCGATGAATTGGTGCGTCAGGCGCGGGCGGTCAAGGTGCAGGTCGAGCAGGCCAGGGAGATCGTCGAGAGCCTGGGTCAACTCAAGGGGGCCTCGATGAAGGCAGGTCAGCTCTTGAGCATGGAGCTGCGCGACGTCTTGCCTCCCGAGGTCATCGAGGTGCTCAGCCAGTTGCAGGCCTCGGGGTCGACGGTCGACTTCGAAGAGGTCGAGTCGATTGTGCGCGACGAGCTGGGGGCCGAGCGGCTCGCTCAGCTCGAAATTTCCCGCGTGCCGTTGGCCAGCGCCAGCATCGGCCAGGTGCACCGCGCGACGTGGCGTGCTCCAGACGGCGTGGTGCGTGACGTGGTGCTCAAGGTGCAGTTTCGCGGCATCGCGGAGACCATCGACAGTGACCTCGTGCTCCTCGAGCGCATCGCGCGGCTGTTCCTCACCGTGCAGTCGAAGCAGTTCGACGTGAGCGCAGTGTTCGGCGAGCTGCGCGAGGTGCTGCTGCTCGAGACCGATTACCTGCACGAGGCCGGCGCGCTCGAGCGCTACCGCGCGCTGGCGCACCGGGTTCCGGGGCTGCGCGTTCCCGAGGTGTTTCGGACGCTGTCGACCCGGCGCGTGCTGGCGCTCTCGTTCGAGAAGGGCCTCACGCTCGATGCCTTCATGGCCACCGCGCCCACGTTGGAGCAACGGCACCGCGTCGCAACCCAGGTGCTCGATCTCTACTTCCTCGAGTTCTTCGACTGGGGCCTGGTGCAGACCGACGCGAACTTCGCGAACTTCTTGTTCCGCCCCGACGAAGGCGAGGTGGTGCTGCTCGACTTCGGCGCCACGCGCGAATACCCCGCAGCGTTTCGGGAGCAGTACCGCGCGCTGCTCACTTCGACCCTTCGCAGCGACAGGCCGGGTGCGTACGCGGCGGCGCTCGAGCTGAACCTCATCTCACCCGAGGAGCCCCAGGCGGGCCGCGACGCCTTGCACGAGCTGCTCGAGACGGTGCTCCGTGTGTTTCAGCCTGCGTTTCAGCCGGTCGACTTTCGCGACAAACGCTTCGTCGACGAGGCCGCTGAGCGGCTCAAGGCGTACTACCGCGCGCTGACGTGCTCTCCACCGCCGGCGCAGTTGCTCTTCCTGCATCGCAAGCTGGGCGGCGTGTATTCGATGGGGAGGGCGCTGCAGGCCCGGCTCGATTTGCTGCCGTTTGCTGCGCGGCTCGGGCCGGGTCAGGGCTAGGCCATGTCGACCACGCCCGCTTTCCCTTCACGCCAACAGCGCACGACTTCCTCTCCCACAGCCGAGGGAGCCAGCGCGCCCTTCGGCAGCGGAAAGGGGGCCTGCGTCCACAACCGGGTGTCGACCGCCGGCAAGCGCAGCAGGGTCGTCTTCAAAGCTCGCTCTTCGCGAATGAGCACACGTACCCACGCATCGAGCCCCGCCTTCGCGGCGGCATAGGCACCCAGTTGAGGGAAGGTCAGCTTGTCGACGTAGGCGCCGAGGAAGACTCGGTGCCCCTGGGCATCGAGCAGGGGCGTCGCGTGTCGGTTCACCAGGTGCGCAGAGAGCAGGTTGTCAGCCCACAGCCGATGCAGTGCTTCCGCCGAGGTCTGGGCCACCGGTGAGTGGGCCATGCGCCCCGCCGCGAACACGAGCAGGTCGACCGAGCCGACCTCTCCCGCCGCCCACATGCAGGCGGCCGAGACCTCGTGCTCGACGGTGAGATCGGCGCTGGTGCCTTCCAGCCCAGCGAGCGCCGTTTCATCGCGCGCGATGCCCAACACCCGCACCTGGGCAGCCTGGAGCGAGGCCGTGATGGCCCGACCCAGGCCACCGGCAGCACCGAAGACGAGCGCCGTTTTCATGAGTGAGCCCTGGCCAGCAGGGCCTCGAGACCTGGCTGAGAGATGGGCGGCAAGGACCGAAACCCGGGGCGAGCGAAGAAGTACCCCTGAAAGAGCCGAATGCCCTTCGAGGCGAGGAACTCGTATTCCGCTCTGGTCTCGATGCCCTCGGCAATGATGCCCAGCTTCAGCGCGCGGCAGGTCTCGATGATGCCCGCCACGATCGCTTGCCGCACCTCGTCCTTGTCGACGTCGCGGGTCAATTCCATGTCGAGCTTGATGTAGTCAGGCTGAAAGGCGGCGAGCATGTTGAGCCCGGCGTAGCCGGCGCCAAAGTCATCGATGGCCGTCTTGAAGCCCTGCTTCTTGTACTCAGCGAAGATTCCGCGCAGGTGAGCGTGGTCTTTGACCCGCTCGCCTTCGGTGACCTCGAACATGAGGCGTTCGCGCGCGAAGCCCGCCTTCTCCGCGGCCTTGAGCGTGGTTCGAATGCAGCTCTCCGGGCGGTAGATGGCGTTGGGTAGAAAGTTGATGCTCAACATTCCCTGCAGGTTCAGCTCGCTGGCCAACTGAATGGCCTTCACCCGGCAGGCCTGATCGAAGCGATACCGATTCGCGTCGTTGACCCGGCCGAGAATCTCACCTGCCGGTTCGCCGTTGATGCCTCGAACGAGCGCCTCGTACCCGAAGATTCGCGCGGTGCCCGCCTCGACGAAGGGCTGAAAGGCCATGGTGAACTCGAAGTCGAGTCCGGCACCGGACTGACATTCGACACAGGAGAGCGCTTCAAACGGGGGGAGCAAAGTCAAAGGGCCTCCGACGGGGCCTCAATGGGTAGCTCGCTGCGAATCTGCTTTCAAGGCGAAGGCGCGCGCACCGAAGTGCTCGGGCGCATGATGGCCCGTGGCAGAAAATGGGCTTTTGTAGGTCGATGAACCCACGTACTCCGACCTGAACATGTGGCTCTTCGACGCAGCGCTCGATGCGACGGTGTTGTTTTCGTTCGACCGCAACGGGTTTCGACGGCACGCGCGCGCGTTCGACGCGGCGGACCTCGAGGTCTCCCTCTCAGGCCGCACCGTGCTCGTCACCGGCGCGAATGCGGGCCTCGGGCTCGCCACGGTCAAGGCGCTCGCGAAGCTCGGCGCGACGGTGGTGATGGCGTGCCGAACCCTGGAGCGGGGTGAAGCGGCGCGCGTCGGGGTCGAAGGAAAGACCGAGCTGCAGCAGCTCGATGTCTCGTCGCGCGCTGACGTCGAGCGCTTCGTGAAGGCCTGGGGGGCGCGGCCGCTCGACGTGCTGGTCAACAACGCAGGCGTCTTGCCGACGGAGCGACAGACGACGAGCGAAGGGCTCGAGCTCGCCTACGCGACGAACGTCATGGGGCCGGCTGCGCTGACCGAGGGCTTGTTGCCGGTGTTGCGCGCTTCCCGGGGCCGCGTGGTCACCGTGTCGTCGGGCGGCATGTACCCGGTGAAGCTCGACCTGAGGGCGCTGCGCGGTGAGGTCAAGAAGTACGACGGCGTCACGGCGTACGCGCAGACCAAACGCGCGCAGGTGATCTTGAACGAGCTGTGGGCGGCCAGGGAGCCACTCGTCACCTTCGCCGCGATGCACCCGGGCTGGGCAGACACCGCGGGCGTGAAGGGCTCGATTCCGACCTTCCATCGCGTCACGAAGTCGATCTTGCGGAGCGTCGAAGAAGGCGCCGACACCATCATTTGGCTCGCCGCTTGCGCGCGCGTCGCCGGGCAGAGCGGGAAGTTCTGGTTCGATCGCGCGCCGGCGAAGACTCACGCGTTCCCGTGGACGCACGAGCGCCCGCAGGACCGGACCTTCGGGGCGCTCACCAGCTGACTTCGTCATGAGGTCGCGGCAGGCCGTTCGGCTGTGGCCCCTCGAGATCGGCGACCCTGCGTACGAGCTCGCGGTTGAGTCGGGCTCAGCTTCCCCAGCATCAGGCGATCGTCGAGTTCGCGGCGCGACACGGAGCGAACATTGAGTGTGCCAGTCGAAGCGCGGCCGGGCATCGTTCACCATCGCCTTGAGCTCGAACCTGCCGAGGCTGAAGTGGTGAGGGAAGCGTTCAAGATCTACAGCTCGAAGACCGTCGCACGATCACTCAACCAGCGCGGCTATCGCACGAGAAATGGCATCGTCGTGCCTCTGTCCTGATCTTCCGACCGTGATGCGAACGGGGGAATCGCCGCAGGCCGGATGAGGCTCGGTCAGGTGTAGCGAGCGTCAGACGTCGAGCTGGGAGCAGCAGTGGTGAACGCCGCGACTCGGAAGCTCGAGCACGCGGCGAACAAGGACGGGATGCGACCAATGGTGGTCCAGCGGGCCGTAACCGCGCGAGCATGGTGAGTTCGATCCTCACCCCGTCCATCACGGGTCCGTAGCTCAACTGGCTGAGCAAGCGCCTCTTACGCGCGAGGTTGAGGGTTCGATTCCCTCCGGTCCCACATGCGGGTGTCGCCAAGCGGGAAGGCATCAGGCTTCAACCCTGACACGCGCGGGTTCGATCCCCGCCACCCGCTCATTGGGGCGTAGCTCAACGGTGGAGCGACCGCCTTTGAAGCGGCCGGCTGAAGGTTCGACTCCTTCCGCCCCAGCATTGGGAAGTGGCGCAACTGGCAGCGCGGCGGCCTCTGAAGCCGACGGTTGAGGGTTCGATTCCTTCCTTCCCAGCATCGCAGCACGGGTCCTTGGCACGTCCGGGATTGCAGCCGCCCGTTAAGCGGCACGAGCTGGGTTCGACTCCCGTACGGGGTGCTGGTCTCACGACGGGAGCGTCGTCCAATGGCAGGGCCCGCGGCCGATTACCGCGAGACGGGGGTTCGATTCCCTCCGCTCCTATTGCAGACAGTTTGTTTGTGTTGGTCCGTGACGCATCTGGTGAGGCGACTGCCCTGTCACGGCAGCGAGACGGGTTCGACTCCCGTACGGACCGCAGAGAAGCAGCACGCCGACCTGGCCGTGGTGGTCCAGGCAGCCGCCTGAAGAGCGGAACATCTCGGTTCGAAGCCGACCGGTTCCACACGCCCTCGCAGCTCGATGGCCGATGCCAGCGGCACCAGCGCTCCTTCCTTCACCAGGCGCTTCGCCAGACGAGGCGGGTTCGCGCTCCATTGAGCGAGGTCCTGCGTGCGATACACGCGATCGAAATAGCTTGTCGTTGGTCGTCAGCGCAGCTCGAAGAGGTACAGAAACGCGGCCCAACCGCTGGGGAGCAGCTGCGGCGGCTGCTTGAGCGCCTTCCCGTGTCGGACCGCCATTTCGAGGAAGAAGCGCGCGTGGAAGAAGGCCTCGACCATGGGCCGCGTGATCTCGAGCCAGTAGCGGTTGTCCTCCGCTTCGAACTCTCGACCGGTCCCTTCGCTCACGATTTGTGTGAACGATGGGTTCAGCCTGCGCTCGGGCGCGAGCGCCTGGAGCGCCGCGACGATGCTCAGCGTCTGATCCTGGAGCCGGTAGACTTTGACGCTCTGATGGTAGAGCCGGTAGATCGGATCTTCGTAGCCCCAGTGGCTGGAGGACTCGTCGAGGAGCATCTCGAGCGCAGGCAGTGAGTGCTTCAGGTTCGAGAAGAGACGCGAGACCTCGGGGCGAGCCTCCAGCGCCTCCTCCCACGTCGCGATCAGCTCTTCCGGCTGACGGCCTTCCGCGTCTCGCTGCAGCTTCTTGGCCCTGCGCGCGGCCTTCTTTTCCCTCCGCGCCCTCGCGCGCTCTTCGACCGACATGACGACGGCAGGGCGGGTCCTGCCGAAGCGCTTCTCGTACAGGTGCTCGATGTACTGCGGGAACGGTGCCTTCCACCGCTCCTGCCGGTGGTTGTCGATCTTGCCCAGCTTGCGCGGGTTCATTCCCAGCTCGCGCGCCATCTGCACCTGTGCGTGCGACAGGTGGTGGCGATTGCGGGCTTCTATCCACGGGTCGGGATTCATCCGAGTTCTCCCTGCGTGAGCGGTCGAACCGGGTCCCACCAGAGTCTCTCCGTCGGGAGGACCTCTGCGTTCGCCTGCCCCTTCTTGTCGAAGCCCTGCTCCAGCAGCCACCAGAGGTGCTTGCAGAGGCCCAGCGAACTCCGGGCGAAGTCGCCTCCTGCATGACTTGCCACCAGCCGCGCGGGGATCCTGCCAGTGCGGCCGTCGAGCTCAGCGCTCAGCACCTCGAGCGCTTCTCCATCTGCGGGGGGCACCGTCGGAAGAACTGACATGAGCGGCGGCTTGTAGCCGTCGTCCAGGCGATGCGGAACAGTCCGCTGCGTTCAGGGCTCGCGGAGCTTCTCGAGCGCCTCGCGCACCCAGCCAAAGCCGATGCGCTCTTGCTCGAGACGGAGGCGCTCCCCAAAGGTTCCTCTGAGCAACTCCCGGTGGAGCGCGTTCTCAGGCTCGGTCAGGCGGGTGAGAGACTCGGTGCTGGGTGTCTTCTCGTTCACCCACATCGGTCGGTGGGCGAGGAACGTCGACCGGTCCATCAGCAGAGATTGGGCTCGGGGGAAGTGGCCGCGGAACCGATCGAGCATGGCAAACCCGTGAGTATCGATGTCGCCCCAGTAGAAGAGTCGCCGTGAAGCCAGCCACGGAATCTCCCCCAGCTTCTCCAGCGCGTAGCCCTGACCGAAGACCACCAGCGTCCGAGGCCGTGGCAACAGCGCGAGGCCGTTCACCTCGTTCTCGGTGACGATGACGTCTTCGACCCCGAGTTCGAGCTTCGCCAGTTCCGTGGCTGGCACACAGAGATCGGACAGCCCATGAAGGTGCTGTGCTTCGTCGAGAATGCGAAATCGCACCAGCGCGGGCTTCTCTCGCAGGCCGAAGCGCCGATCGAACGAAGGGCTCAGCGTGATGGCCTCAGCGGGGAGGACGAGCTCGAGCAAGTCACCGAGCACCTGCCGATGCGTCTCGATGAACTTGGTGTCGACCCCTTCGATCTCCAGTTGCCGACGGTAGAGACCCGAGTGGGGGTGGCGCAGGAACCACTGGAGCACCAGGATGAACCCGCCCCAGTGCTCTTCGTGCTCGAGCACCTTCAGCGGGCGCGCCGCGATCCAATCCGCCAGCGGGGGAAAGAGGGCGACGGTCTGCTCCCGAAGCGCCCGAAACCGCTCTGCGGCGCGCGTCTGCCCGGTGATCCGCAGCGCTACCGCCTCGGTGGGGATCAGCACCCTCCCGGGGACCTGGTTGGTGCCGAGCTGGCGGTGATCGACCTCATCGAACTCGAGGCAATAGCCGTGCTCGCGGCTCCCTTCCTCGAGCGCGCGGATCCACCGGCGGACCTCGTCGAAGCGCGCGCCCAGGTCTTTGGCCGTCGGTCGACGCAGGCGAAGCTGCTTGGGGAACAGGGCCTCGCCCTGGAGGCCGGCGCGCAAAACTTCCCCCCGTTCCCACAGCCGCTGCACCTGGGTGACGAGCTCCGCAGGCGTGGTCCACGCTGAGGTCGACATCACGCGCCCCGTCGCGCCTTTTCCTCGCGGTACTCCGTGATGGTCAGGTTTCTCAGCTTCGAGCTCTGGCCATCGACGTTCGAGACGAAGCCGACGTTCGCCACATAGGGTTCGATCACGTGGATCTTCTGCAACGGTGTGACGACGAGGAGCTGCAGGTTCAGCTTCTGGAAGAGATCGAGCCCAAACTTCGCCGAGTCGTCGGAGCCGCGGCCGAAGGCCTCGTCGATGACCACGAAGCGGAAGGACCGTGACTTGCTCTCGCCCCACTCGAGGCCGAATTGGTACGCGAGGCTCGCCGCCAGCACGGTGTAGGCGAGCTTCTCCTTCTGCCCTCCCGACTTCCCGCCCGAGTCGGTGTAGTGCTCATGCTCCCGCTCGTCTTCGGCCCAGCGCTCAGAAGCCGAGAAGGTGAACCAGTTCCGAACGTCGGTCACCTTGCGCGTCCACTTCTCGTCGAGGTCGGTGCTGCCTTCGCGCCCCCGGAAGCGCTCGATGATCTGTTTGACCTGCAGGAACTTGGTCTCGGAGTAGGCCTCGTCGCCTGACCCGGTCAGCGCGCCCTCGGTGCAGGCCTTCAGATCCATCTGGAAGTCGCGCACCTCGGCGTCCGTAGCGTGGGCGGCCTCGAGCCGAATGAAGCGGCCCTCGTTGAAGTCGATCTCGCGCAGGGACTTGTTGATGAGCTCGATCCGCTCGGCGATCTGTACCCGCTCACCCCGGAGCTGGGCCTGAAAGCTCGCCACCTCGTGGATGGTGTTCTCGTTGAGAAGGTCTTTGAACCTCTTCTCGAAGCGCGGAAGATCGTCGGTGCGCAACGTCAGGAGCATCTTGCGGAACTCCGGGGCCGCTTCGACGCTGGCGTCGGCCTCGCGCGTCTCCACCGGGTACGTGTTGCGGTAGTCCTGCATGGCCGAGACGATCTTCTGCCCCAGCCTCCCCAGGCGCAGCTCGTCGGCGTCGATGCGGCTCTGCAGCCAGGTGCGCAGCTCGCTCTCCGCTGCGTCTGCGGTGTCGATCGTCAAGGAAAGGCTCACCCCGAATTCGGCGTGCAGGCCCGCGAGTCGCTCAAAGCGAGCCCGCTCGTCCGGCGTGGTGGCGTCGACCAGCGCGATCATTCGCGCCAGGGTGCGCTCGAGCGCGACGCGGAGCGCATCAGCGCGGGTGCGCTGGTCGCGGGCCTCGGTGAGCCGGGCGTCGGCGGCCCCCAGCGCCTTCTCGATGCCCCGCAGCTGGTTCTCGAGCGCACGCAGGACGTCAGACGTGCTCTCGAGCGCCTCGAGTTCGGCAGTGAGCCGCTGGAGCGCCGCCACGCTCTGCCGCCAGTCGACATCGTCGAAGCTCCGGTGGGCGGCGACGGCCTTGAGCGCGTCGAGTTGTTTGCGCAGCCGCTGCTCCTCGCTGGCGGTCGAGGTGAGCGCGGTGGCCGCGTCCTGGGCCTGCCGCTCAATCTCCCGCAGCTCCCGCTCGACCGCGGCCCGCTTCTCGTGGTTCGACCAGCCCAGGACATATCGGGTCCGGTCGTCGACCCGGCCCCGATCATCTTTGGTGTGCATCACGCCGCCGCGTTTTTGCTGGCCGCCGCGGGTCAGCCCTTCTTTCTCCCGGCGGAACTCCTCGAGTGACTCGCAGCAAACCGGGTTGAACTGCCTGCCGACCTGGTCTTCCAGCCAGTCAGCCAGCGGCGATCCGGGCTTGAATTGCAGCTTGCGAACCAGCGAGGCGGGCTGGCTTGCGGGCGTGCGCGGCTGCTTCCCCTCCTTGACCCGGTGGTAGACCAGCCGGGTGCCGAGCTGGGTCTGGTCCACCCATTTGGACACCGCCGCGTAATGCTCGTCGGCGACCAGGAGCGAGGTTCCAAAGCCACGCAGCACGCGCTCGATGGCGCCCTCCCACGCACGCTCGTCTTCGTGCACCTGCATCAACTCGCCCGCGAACGGCAGGTGCTCCTCATCGATTGCCAGCGCCTGTCCTGAGCCAAGTCGAAGGGCCTCGCACAGCCGGGTCCTCACCCGGAGCACGTCAGTAGGGATGTTCGACTTCCGCTGCCGCAGCGACTCCACTTCGGCCGCGAGCGCCTCCCGCTGGTGCTTGAGCTCACGAAACCGGACCTCGTCGTCGATTGACTTCGCGCGCAGCGAGGCCAGGTGGCCGTCGAGAGCGGGCTGCCGTTCCGTGGCCTCATGGACGTTCGACTGAAACTCCTGGGCGTCGGTCGCCACCGGCAGCCCCGCTTGCTGCGCGCTCGCGTCGTAGGCCTCTGCCCGCCGGGCCCGCTCACGGCGTTCGCGCTCGTGATCGCCGATCTCCTGCTTGATGCGCTCGATGCGCTCGCCGCCGTTGCGCGCGATGTCCTGCTTGAGCCCGTCGCGCTGCGCGTTGAGGTCGGTGCGCTGCGCGTCGGCTTGCGAGACCTCGACCGAGAGTTGGTCGAGCTGAGCGCCGCACTGGGCCAGACTCTGGCCCAGGAGCTCGACGCGCTGGGCAGCGAACCACGCCTTGAGCGCCTCTCGGCAGGCGCGCTCTTCGCGCACCTTCGCGCTGACGAGCTGATGCTGGTCGCAGTCTTCGACCAGGGGCGTCAGGCGCCGCAGCTGCTCCTTGGCTCTGAGCACCGCCTCATGCGCCCGGGTGAGATCGTCGACGTGCGCGACGAGGTTTGCGATGCGCTCCTCGACGGGGAAGGGCTGCAGCATGTGCTGTCGCACGAAGTCGGTGAGGTTGCCGACCGACTTCATCGAGACGGTCTGGTGAAACAGGTCGAGCGCCTGGTCGTTCTGAATGCCAAAGCGCCTGCGGAAGGCCGACACGTACGGGGGAAACGAGTCGTGGACCTCCTTCGTCACGCCCTTGAGCCGCTTGCGCAGCTCGGAGATGTCGCTGATGGCAGAGAAGTGCTCGGCGATGGAGAGGCGCTGGTCGGCGACGACGAACACGCGGGCGGGCTGACCTTCCTGCTCCCTCATCCAGAACACCTGGGCCAGCGTCACGTGCTGCTGGTAGCCCTCGTTGAAGAAGTGCGCGAGCAGCACTGAGTAGCTGTGCCCATCGCGCAGCGCCACGGGCCTCGCCCCGGCGCCCACCTCGCTTCGCTCTGCCTTGTAATGACCCAGAAAATAGGAACGCACCGTGCGCTCGCGGGTCTCGGCGCCAGCGGCCTTGTTGTAGGCCACCCGCTGGGGCGCGATGAGGAGCGTGGCCAAGGCGTCGACGATGGTCGACTTGCCCGAGCCGATGTCACCGGTCAGCAGAGAGGTCTCACCGCCCAGTTCGAGGTGCCACACCTTCTGGTCGAACGTTCCCCAGTTGAGGACCTCGAGGCGTTGAAGGCGGAAGCCCGCGCGTTCGCTCGGCGCGGCGAGGTCGAGCAGATCGGCCTGCTGTGCGTCGCTGGCGGTCACGATGCGGCTTCCTTCGCGGCGGCGTGGGCGCGGTAGGTGGCAAGCAATTCCTCGAGGAACGACGCGTCAACGAAGGTCTTGAGCAGACGCACCACCTCGTACTCGCCCTCCCGGCCCTTGAGTTGGCGCAGAAAGCCGAGTTCCCGCACCTTGTTGATGTGGCCGGCGATCTGATCGACGAGCCGCGCCTCGTTGGTGGTCTCGCGCAGGAAGTGGCGGAGCAAATCGACGATCTCCTCGCGGCGCAGCACCACTCGGCGGTCTGCCCCTCCGCCGTCGGCCTCTGCGAGCTTCTTACGCAGCAGCACCAGGAGGAGGCTGACGGGGTAGGCGAGCGGTCGCCTCGGAATGAGGCGGGGCAGGTCTTCACCCTCGTCGAGCGGGCGCTGCCGCAAGAGGGCGTAGCCTTCGGCCTCGTCGACCTCGAGCTGGAGGCCCATCACGGCCAGGTGATCGCGAACCCGCGCCTGCAGCGTCAGCAGGTGCTGCCAGTGCCGTTCGTCGTCTTCACGCCAGACCACGGCCTTCATCAGGGCGATCACGACCTGGGGGAGCGTGTCCGTCGGATCAAAGCCCCTTGGGGCGACGACGTTGGGAGGTTGAGCAGCGGTTGGTTTCATGGCGATCATCGGCAGAAGACGACGAGGGGAATGGATGCCGACCGCGATCGGCCGGTCGGGTCGTTCCAGGAGACGAGCTGAGGTGAGGCCTCGTCGATGACGGCCTTGCGATCTTCCGAGGCGACCGCGAAGTAGCCGACGAGCTCGGCGAGCCCGTGCTGAAGCGGGTGGGCAGCGAGGACTTCGGCGAGCGTGACGCGCTCTCGCCGCTGCAGCAGCGATCGGACCTGGGCGCGCAGCCGGGTGCGGTCGATGGAGACCTGCTCGAAGAGCTCGTCGGTCGGGCCGTCATCGTTCCCCGCCTCGAGCAGCTGGCTCTTGAGCTGGGCCACGAAGGGCGGCGTGAAGAGGGGGCGCTCGAGCGGAAGGTCGATCGCAGGCGAGGTGTCGTCGAGTTCCGCGACGACGCCCGGGGGAGGCGTGTCACGGAGCGCAAGCGCTTGCTGCTCAAGACCGCGGATGAGCTCGATGATGCGGCGGTTCTCGAGGAAGACGCGATCGTCGAGGTAGCGGCGAAGCTGCTCGGAGAGGCGGGCGACGGTGCGCTGGGTGACTTCGCCCGCGGCGAGCCAGTCATAGTGAATTCTGCGCAGGCGCGGATCAGGGGCGGTCTGGCGAACGGCCGGGAGATCGAAGACGCGCTTGAGCTTGTCGGTGAACTCTTCCTGGCGATCGGGCGACATCAGAAAGTCCCAGAAGGCGCGGAAGCTGGTGCCCTCATCGGAAGAGGCGATGGCGTCGCGTTCACCCAGGATACGGTCGAGGAGCTCTCCACGGCCGCCTTCCCAGGCGGCGACGCGTTGGCGAACCTCGCGGTCGAGGTGGTGAAAGCGCTGCTCGAGCTCGCGGAAGTCGCCCAGGAGTTCGCGGGCCGTGCTGTCCATGAGCTGGAAGCGCTCGCGCAGTTGGGTGGGGTCCATCACGTTGACCTGGCCTGACTTGAGCTGCTCGATCTGCGCGTCGATCTCGTCGCGGCGGCGCTTCAGTTCGAGCAGTCGGGCGTCAGGGTCGGCTTCGCTGCCGTCGATCATGTCGTTGAGCAGCGCGAAGACCGTCAAGAGGCGCGATTCAGTGCCTACGAAGCGCCTCTCGAGCAGCTTGCCGACCCAGAGCAGGGCGCGCTCGGCGGGCGGAGTGAGGTCGAAGTGGGCTTCGTCGCTCCCGGGTGGGTAGAACTTGCGCAGCCACCCGCTCGCGTCGTTGGCCCAGTCGTCCAGGTACGCCTCGGCGCTCTTCGGCAGGTCCACGGCGCTCTGCTCGCGGGCATGGTGGAGGTGATCGTCGAGGCTCGCCGTCAGCGACTGAAGAGAGGCCGTACGCGTGTTCGCCGCGAGGAAGGCCTGGTGGAGGAAGCTGATGATGAACGGCGCATTGCTCGCGGCGAGCAGGCGCCACGCGGGGTTCGTCTCGCGGAGCTTCTGGAGTGTCGCGCGTTCGAGAGAGAGCATCGGTCAAGGTCCCTTCTACCCGGGCCCACTGACATGTTCCGGGGCAATTGCCGGGACGGTATCCTCGGATCCATGAAGCCCGTTCCCGGCAGACATCGCCCGAACCCGCATGACGAGCCGGGGGCCGAGTCTGGCGATGATTGGGTCGAAGCGGGGGGAGAGCTGATGCTCGCGGTGGGCTACACCGAGGGAGGCTTCCCCTACGGCCCGACCCTCGAGGAGTTCCGCGAGGCGAACTTCCGGTCAGACTCTCGGGCGGGGTGGGCACGAGCGAGGCATGCGATCGAGCGCGTGTGCTCCGAGGCGGCCGGGCGCCATGTCGACGTGGGCCTCGTGAAGCACATGGGCACCGGCCTCTCGCGAGACGCGTATCGCGCCTCCATCGATGATGGTCAGCAGCAGCGCGACGTCTACGCGCTCGTCCCCAACCACTTCGCGGCGGCTGACTATGACCAGCGTGCGGTGTTCGAGCTCCGGCTGCTCGCCGCGCTCGGCCAACGCGAGCTCGGAATCAGGGTTCCCAGGACCTTTGGAGCGCTCCGAGATTCAGGCGGGGTGATTCTCGTCGAGGAGCTGGTCGAGGGAATCCCAATGGACCTGCGCGCGGACAGGCAAAGCACCGTCCGGCCCTGGGTGGTGGTTGCCGAGATCGCGGCTGAGGTTCATGCGCTCCCCGTCGACGAGCTGCCCGAGGGACTCTTCAACCAGAAAGACTGCCGGAGCCACGGCGAGTCGGTCCTGGCCACTGTGGGGCGTGAGGATCAGTTGCTCTGCGCCGCTCGCGAGTGGATGGCGGCGCGCTTGCCACCGACGGAGCCAGGCGTGCTGTTGCATGGAGATCTCCTCGGCCAGAACATTCACCTGGGCTTCGACGCGCCGCCCGGCGTGATCGATTGGGAGCGCGCTCAGGTCGGCGACCCGGCCTACGAGCTCGCCGTCGTGACTCGAGGTGTTCGCCGGCCCTTCCAGATGGCCGACGGCCTCGAGCGCCTGCTGGACGCGTACTCGGCCGCAGG
>JBKJSE010000428.1:0-5167 GCA_046595925.1 Archangium sp.
CTCGCGGTGGCCGGCTCGGTCGATTCAGCGGGAATCGAGATGGCCTGGATCGCGGTCGAAAGCGTTCTCGGAAACTCGTTCC
This sequence comes from Archangium sp., assembly GCA_046595925.1. Taxonomy (GTDB): domain Bacteria; phylum Myxococcota; class Myxococcia; order Myxococcales; family Myxococcaceae; genus Archangium_A. The sequence goes on from JBKJSE010000428.1 coordinate 83, forward strand.
GCTGCTCGCTCATGTGCGCGAGTCGTAGCACGCAAAGCCCGACCCGGCAGTGGTTCTGTCCTCCCCAGAATCGACGGCCCGGTTCCTTACGGCCTGGGGGTGATGAGCAGGTTCGTCCCCGCGCCCCACGCGTCACCCCAGGGCGAACCCCAGATGCTTCTCAGCTGGCTGTTTCCTGAAGCCGCGAGGGTCTCGGTGGTGGGGGTGACTCGCATCAACATGCCGTAGTTCCCGGCGCCCAATCGCGTGCCCCAGGTGATCGACGGCGATGCCGGGAACAGCCGCGAATAGTTCGTGGTCCTGAAGGCAGAGGTGCTCCAGTTCGAGCCGTTGAAGCGGTGGTACTGAAACCGGCTGAGCACGAACACGTTCGTGTCGCTGCTGGCAGTGACCTCGCTGGGCTCGGAGAGGCTCGGCACGCTGACCGAAGACCACGACGTACCGTTCCACCGGAGCACGCCGGTGGTGCTGACCGCCCACACGTCGTTCGCCGATGAGCCGTACACGCTCGAGAGCGCGCTGGTCGCGGGGTTCACCGCGCTCTGCCAACCGGTGCCGTCGAAGAAGCTGACCATCGCGCCGGTGCCCGTCGAGCCGACGGCCCAGACGTGCGTGTCGTCGGCGGCCCAGATCGCCGTCGCTCCGGGCACGGTGCCGGTGCTGGCCCACGACGCGCCGTTCCAACGGTAGACCTGCCGCGCCGTCCCCGTCGTCAACACCAGCCAGCCGGAACCTGAGCTCGGCACGTGCAACGCGTGCATCGTGAACGGCGCGGGAGGCAGCCCCGCCGACGCGTCGACCCAGTCGGTTCCATTCCAGCGGAGCACACCTTCGTTCGACCCCAACATCACGTCACCGGGACCCGAGCCGGAGAGCCGCGGGTTGGTGAAAGGCGAGAACCGTTCGGCCCAGGCGCCACCGCTGTGCACGGCGATTCGCCCGGAACTTCCGACGGCCCAGAGCGTGCCGCCCGGAAGTGCGGTGATGGATTGCAATTGAGTGATGCCGCCCGGAAGCGCGCTGCGCGACCAGGCGCTGCCGTTCCACTCGAAGAGGTGCGTGCCGACACCGTACACGTGGGTGGCATCGACCGGGGCGAGCTCGCGCAGGATCTCGCCTGTGAGCGTCGCATCCGCGGAGGTCCAGGTGCCGCTGGTCCAGTGGTACGCGACGAAGTTGCTCAACACCCAGACGTCGTTCGCGTTGACGCCGCTGATGTCGCCGAGCGCTTCGGGGACGGTGGGGCTGGTGCCGCATCCCGGAGGGGTGCGTGAGGTCCAACTGATTCCGTCGAAGTGCATCAGCGTACACGCCGAGCCGCTTGCCCAGACGTCGTTCGGTCCGCTGCCCCATACGTCGCTCATCATGCCTGATGCGGTGAGCGTCACCGGGCTCGACCAGGAGGAACCCGTCCAGTGCCACGCGCGACCGGGCGCACCGCCACCGACGACCCACACGTCGCTCGGTCCACTTCCCCAGACGCCGGTGAAGGGCGTGTTCAGTTGCGGCGTCACGTCGACCCACTGGCCACCGGTCTTGCGGCGAACCGCGGCGTCGCTCACCACCCAGGCGTCGGTCGCGCTCGAGGCCCAGATTCCGTTGCCGCCTTCCGCCGATTCGAAGTGCCAGCGCGTGCCGTCCCATCGCGAGATGGATTGCCAACCGGTCGCCCAGATCGTCTGCGCGTCGACGGCGTAGACGGAGAGCTGATCGTTGAACCCAAGGGCAGGGAAGAGGTAGCAGCCGGAGCCTGATGGGTCGGGCGTTCGGCCGGCGCAACGATCGGCGAGGCCGCAGCTCACTCCGTCGCCGAGGAAGCCCGCGTTGCAGGCGCAGCGGGTTGTGAGCGTGTCACAGCTCGCGTTGGCGCCGCACGCTGCGCACCCGCAGAGGTTGGGCGCGGTCGCGCCGCATGACTGGCCTTCTCCACATGCGCCACAGCTCGAGACACTTCGGCTCGTGCCGCAGTTATCGATGGCGGTCTTTGATCCGCAGCTCGCTCCGACGCGCGTGCAGAAGGTCGCGTCGGTTTCAGGGGTGCAGGCTGATCCTCCGCCGCCCGTCGCAGCTCCGCCGCCAGTCGCAGTGCCGCCGCCCGTCGCAGTGCCGCCGCCCGTCGCAGTGCCGCCGCCAGTCGCAGTGCCACCGCCAGTCGCAGTGCCGCCGCCAGTCGCAGTGCCACCGCCAGTCGCAGTGCCGCCGCCCGTCGCAGTGCCGCCGCCCGTCGCGGTGCCGCCGCCAGTCGCGGTGCCGCCGCCTGCTCCGTGCGAGATACACAACCCGGTCAGGCACGACTGGTCGAGGCCACACGCACTGCAACTCACGCCGCCTGAACCGCAGGCGACATCGCTCGAGCCGGACTCGCACTGACCCGTGGCGTTGCAGCAACCCGCGCAGGATTGCGGATCGCACGCCGTCGTCGCCGGACCACAGCTCGAAGCAACTGAAATGACTGAGAGAACGATAAGCGCAAGACGTCGCATGTCGCTTTGTCGTTCATTGTCCTACATGCGTTTAGGGGACGTTCTGTTCACGGATTTTACGGTTCCTGCGCCGACTGCCCTTTTCCCCCCGCAGAGGGTTCGTGCCGCAAATGACCCGAACGGGTCCACGACTCAGCTCACGACGATCAGACCCTTTGAGCAGGACACCGCGAGTCCACGAGTTTCTCCAGCATCGACGAAAGTCACGCCCCGGAGGCGAAGCGCGCGCGGGTTGCTCAGCCTGGCGATGAGTCGGACCTGGGTGCTCCGCGGCTCGAACTTCAGCGCTTGTTGCGCAGCTATCAATCGACGTGCGTATTCGCCATTCTCTGAGCGGACGACGCTCAAAGCATCATCAATTGATAGTTGCGCAACATCAACGCCCCAACCTTGAGCGAGCCAGAGGGGCCTGTTCGGAAAGCGCGCCAAACCAGACCATGACGTTGACCGCCTTCCCCAGTGCAGACCGCGAGTGACGAGTCGGCCCGCAGCCGAGAGGCCTGCGCGACACGGGCAAGACTCAGGGGCAGGCCGCTCGCACCGTCGCCAGCAGCTCTCCGGAATCGACGAGCGCCGCCACGGCCGTGATGTCTTTGTGCAGCTCGCGATCGGTGTCCATGTGCGTCACGCGCGAACGAATCAGATCGTGCGCCGCCTTCACGCCCCGGCCCGGCAGCGTCTTCTTCGGCTCGCGGAAGTCGAGCGCCTGGGCCGCGACCAGCAGCTCGATCGCCACCACGTAGCGCGCGTGCTCGACCACCTGGCGCGCCTTGAGCGCCGCGGTCATGCCCATCGACACGTGATCCTCCCGCCCGGCGGACGAGGGGATCGAGTCGACCGAAGCGGGGTGACAGAGAATGCGCGACTCGGCCACCAGCGCCGCCGAGGTGACCTGCGCGATCATGAAGCCCGAGTTGAGGCCCGAGTTCCGCGCGAGGAACGGCGGCAGCCCGGACAGCGCAGGGTTGACCATCTGCTCCACGCGGCGCTCGCTGATCGACGCGAGCTGCGTGAGCGACATCGCCACCACGTCGAGCGCGAAGCTGATCGGCTGCCCGTGAAAGTTGCCGGCCGAGACGATCTCACCGGTGTCGGCGAAGACGAGCGGGTTGTCGGTGCCGGCGTTGACCTCGACCTCGAGAATGCGGCGGGCGAAGGTCAGACCCTCGCGGGCTGCTCCGTGCACCTGAGGAATGCAGCGCATCGAGTAGGGATCCTGCACCTTCGCGCAATCGGCGTGCGTCGCGACCAGCGCAGACTCTTTGAGCAGCGAGCGCATGTGCGCGCTCACCGTGCCGTGACCGGGGTGCGGCCGCACCGCGTGCACTGCTTCGATGAAGGGCTGATGCGAGCCCAGCATGCCTTCGATGGTCATCGCGCCAGCGACATCGAACAGCTCAGCGAGCTCTTCGGCGTGCAGCAGGGAGGGCACGCCCACCGCGCACATCGCCTGGGTGCCGTTGACCAGCGTCAGACCTTCCTTCGCTTCCAGCACGACCGGCTCGAGGCCCGCCTTTCGCAGCGCGTCGCGGCCGGGCATGCGCACGCCGTCGAAGAACGCTTCACCCTCACCGATGATCACCAACGCCAGGTGCGCCAGCGGGGCGAGATCGCCCGACGCGCCCACCGAACCGCGCTCCGGCACGACCGGCGTCACGCCGCGGTTGAGCATCTCGACCGCGAGCTTCAGGGTCGAAGGCCGCACGCCCGAGAAGCCCTTCGCGAGCACGTTGCAGCGCAGCAAGAGCAGGCCGCGCGCTTCAGGAATCGAGAGCGGGTGACCCACGCCGGCCGCGTGGCTGACGATGAGGTTGCGCTGCAGGGTCTGCAGATCTTTCTTCTCGATGCGCACCTCGGCCAGCGTGCCGAAGCCGGTGTTGATGCCGTACGAGGCCTCGTCACCCGCAGCGACCTGGTCGACGAGGGCCCGGGCCTTCGCCACGCGCTCCAGCGAGGCCGTGGTGATCTCCACCGGGCGATTGCGTGCGGCCACGTCGCGAATGTCAGAGAGCGAGAGCGTGTTCCCATCGAGCTGCAAAGGCGTCGTCATTGAGCGGCACCGTTAGCAGCGGAACGCTGCGCGAGACAGACAGGAGCGAAGCGGACGGCTGGCCGAGGTGACGCGACAGGGGACATGACCTGTGGCTATCCACCACGGCACCACCCTTCGCAAGAGACTCGCGTGACGCGTCGCGACAAAGTATGGGGCTTCCCCCTTATGTTGATTGTTCAGAAGTACGGCGGCACGTCCGTCGGCGACGTTGAGCGCATCAAGAACGTGGCGAAGAAGGCCATCGCGGCCAAAAAGGCAGGTCACCAGGTCGTGGTGGTGGTCTCCGCGATGAGCGGTGAGACCAACCGGCTGCTCAAGCTGGTGCACGGCATCACCGAACGCCCCAACGAGCGCGAGCAGGACGTCGTGGTCGCCACCGGTGAGCAGGTGACCATCGGCCTCGTGTCGATCGCCATCGAGTCGCTCGGCGGTAAGGCCCGCAGCTTCATGGGCCACCAGTGCCGCATCGTCACCGACAGCACCTTCAGCAAGGCGCGCATCAAGCGCATCGACGCCGACGGCATCTTCGAGGCCCTCAAGAAGGGCGAG
>JBKJSE010000055.1:0-8885 GCA_046595925.1 Archangium sp.
CCCACCGTTCGCATCGAGCGCAGTCGAGATGCCACCTCTGCGCCGCGCGGCAGGTGACCCCTCGACTTCGCTCGGGGGGAACGGTGCTGTTCCTTTAGGAGCGCAGTCGAGGGATTACCTCTGCTTCGCTCGGCAAGTGACCCGGTGGGTTCTCGATTTCTAGACTTTCGGTGCTTTCGGCTTCGCCTTCTTCGCCTCGTCTGCGTGGCAGATCATGTCGATCACCACGGTGCTCGCGAGGATCAAGACGGCGTCTTCACCCTGCTCGATCTCCACACCGTACGTGTCGGTGAACGAGAACCAGCGCTTCGAGACCGTCGCCACCGTGCGGCTGCCACGAGTGAAGGTGTACTCGTGGTCGAGCAGGCTGCCCTGTGCCTCGAGATCATCCGGCCCCGGCACGTCGACGGTGAACCCGCAGCGGAAAAGATTGATCAGGTCCTTCTTCACCACCGCGGCGACCGCGCCGTCGCGGAGGATTTCGTAGGACGGCGTCAACGCGATGATTCGTTCACGGATGAAGGCCAGCTCCTGGCCCTGCATGTCTTCGAAGGCCAGCTTCTCTCGCAGCAGGGTGAACGCTTTCCCGTCGACCTGGAACACGGCATCACCGGCTTCATTCTTGATGGTGAAGTCGTCGCCAAACGAGATGAGGTCCTGCCGGAGCAAGTAGCGCATGAGCCCTTCTAGCTCGGCTACAGTCGCCGGCTTGCTCGTTCCGATTGCCGTCATCATCGCGACTCTCTCAGCCACCCCCACCAAGCTGGCTGCGCCCGAGTGGTCGACCGTGAACATCCCGGCCGACCTCGCCGCTTTCTTCGCCGGCGAAGTGGCCCGCACGCTGCGCACCCAGGGCTTCGAGGTGATCACCTCGCGCGACATCGCCGCCGTGCTGGGGCTCGAGCGGCAGAAGCTGCTGCTGGGCTGCTCCGAAGACACGAACAGTTGCATGAGCGAGCTGGGTGCAGCGCTCGGCTGCGACGCGATTCTCACCGCCAACCTCGCGCGCCTCGACGACACCTACCAGGGCAGCCTTCGCGTGCTCTCATCGCGCGATGGCAAGACGCTCGCCGATGAGCCCATCGAGGCCAGCGGTCAGAAGGCGCTGGCCCGTGAGCTGGAAGCGGCCGCGCTGCGGTTGGTCAAGAAGTTGAGGCCACCGCCACCGCCTCCTTCGGCGCGTTCGCTTTCGTGGGTTCCGCTCGCAGCAGGCGTCGCGCTGGGCGTCGGAGCAGGCGTCACGCTGGGTCTGGCCAACACGAACTACGCGCAGATTCCGAGCGTCGGCGAAATGCGCGCGGTGCAACTGGCGGCTGAAGGCAACGCGCTGCAGACCACCGGGTTGACGCTGGCCGGCGTCGGTGGCGGCGCGCTGGCGGGAGCGCTGGTGATGTTTCTCTTCGGGGCCGAGTCGAAGGTCACCCCGCAAGTGAGTGTCACAGCGAGCAGCGCTGCTCTCGGAATCAGCGGGGGGTTTCCATGAAGAGACAAGTGACCCCTCGACTGCTCTCGGGGGGAACGGTCGTGTTGCTCGCAGTGCTCTCGTCGTCCTGTCTCAACTTCGATGATCAGCTCGCCCGCTGCCGAGTCGGAGGCGTCTGGATTTGCGGCGGGGCCTCCGTGGGCGATGCCGGCATCGACGACGCCGGCAGCCGTGAAGCGCTGACGTGCAACCGGGGCTGGTGTTGGGACCACCCGCGACCCACGGGCGTCGTGCTGGAGAGCGTGTGGGGCACCGGCCCCAACGACGTGTGGGTCGCAGGTCAGCTCGGCACGCTGCTGCACTTCGACGGCCTGAATTGGCAGTCGTACAACCAGGACGCGCGCCACCGCTTCACGTCCATCTGCGGTCACGACGGCACCGTGTATTTTGGCTCTGCGGCGAGCCTGCAGCTCAACCGTCTCTTCAAGTGGAACGGCACGTTGAGCGAAGTGCAGGGCTCGCAAAGCGACATCAACCAGCTCTCCTGTGGGCCCAGCGCCTTGTGGCTGGCGCAAGAGGTGGGGGGTTCACGCATGGACTGGGCGACCTCGGTCATCACCCGGCAGTTCAACCTGACGGCGGGCACCGATGAGCGGTGCACCAGCGTGGCGGAAGACACCAACGGCTGCGTGATGGGCTGCATGGCGGACGGCACCGTGACGCCGTTCATGCGCGTGCGCGGGTGCGACGGCGGGCTGGAACACGAGGTGATCGACGATGGCGGTCTCGGCGCGAGCTTCGGCGTGCGTACGCTGTGGGTCGACCCCAACCGCGGCACGCTGGCCGGACTGACCGGGTCGCGCGGCGAAATCTGGCAGCGCGATGCGGGCTGGGCGCCGACGTGGTCGGGCGCGTTGAACTTCAACAAGGACGTCTATGCCGGCGCGCCCACCTCGCAGGGCAGCATCGCGGTCGGCGCGAACGGGCTGGTGGTCGACCTCACAGCGAACGGCGCTGTCGAGACGTACGTGCCGTCGTCGGGTAACAGCTATCACCACGGGGTGTGGTCGCCGCCTTCGGGCGACGCGTGGGTGGTCGGTGAACGCGGCTGCATTCTGCAGCGTGACGCCGGCGTGTGGGTGCCTCGCTCGGCCTGCGCCGTGGGCTTCGAAGACTTCAGCACCGAGCCGCGCTTCGCAGCCATCACGGAGAACGCGCTCTACGAACGCGGGCCCGATGGTTGGGCGTTCGTGAAGAGCCTCACGACGGGCCAACGCAGCTTCTGGGCGTTCCCCGATGGCGGCGGCTACGCGTATCTCTCGGAGAGCCGGCTCGAGACGCCCAGGGGCGTATTGCCGGTGAGCTTCGATGATGCCCGGCGCATGTTCGTGGTGTCGGAAGACCGCGTGGTGATCGCGCGCGCGAACGGCACGCTGCTCGATACGAACCTGCGGGGCAGCTCATCGGTGTCGTTCGACGCAGGCGTGGTGATCAGCAGCCTGAGTGGAGAAGCAGACGGCACGGTGTGGGCCGCGGGTGCGGCGGGCGTCGTGCTGAGGTCGAGCTCCGCTGGTGTGTGGACAGTGGAAGACGTGGGCCTCACCTTCGACATCAGTGAGCTGGCGCTGGGGTTTGGCCGGCAGTGGGCCCTCAGCGGGAACCAGCTCGCGACGCGGCAGCTGGGCATGGGGTGGACCAAGCACACGCTGACGCAAGGCGCGTTCGAGCGCGTGGTGCCCATCGATGCGCAGACGGCGCTGCTGTTCCGCGACGACAACGTGTCGGCGCTGCGCGTGACTTCAGGCTTCGAGGTGCAGGTGATTGGTGCGCCGCCGACCAGGCTCAGTGGCCGCATCGTGATGCGGGGTGATGAGGTCTGGGCTGCCGGTTGGGAAGGTGGGCTGGTGCGGTTTCCGATTCGCTAACCCGCTCTTGCGAAGTGGTGCGCGAGCCGTTCGAGCAGCAGTGCGTTCTCGGCCTCGGCGGCCTTCAACTTCGGTAGGCCCGCGCGCAGCTCGGCGGGGTCTTTCTCGTAGAGCTCGAGCAGCTCGGCGTCGCGAGAGAGCCACGCGCCGTAGTCGTCGGCGGTCAGCTCGGGGTGGAACTGCAGGCCGAAGCTGTTGCCCAGCCTGAACGCCTGCTGCGTGTAGCGATCAGTCGAAGCCAGCAACGTGGCGTTGGGCACCGCCGTCCACGTGTCTTCGTGCCAGTGCGCCACCACCGACTTCGCCGGCACGCCCTTGATGACCGGGTCCTCCAGCGCCGCCTTCGTCCAGCGCACCGGGCCGACGCCGATCTCCAGGCTGTTCTTCCCCGCACTCACCTGCGCACCGGCGGCTGCCGCGAGGAGCTGCGCGCCCAGACAGATTCCCAGGCACGGCTTCCCGTTCGCCAGCCGCTCGACCAGCAGGCCGAGCTCATCGCGCAGAAAGGGGTGCTGGTCGGTCGCCCACACGCTCATCGACCCACCGAGAATGACCAGCAGGTCCGCGTCGAGGTCTTTGTGCTCAACTTCGCGGAACCGCCTGGTGAGCGTGAAGCCGGCCTCGACGAGTGGCCGCTCCAGCAGCCCCAGGCCCTCGTGCGTCTCGTGCTGCAGCACCACTGCTCTCATGAAAAATCCTCCGGAAATGGCCGCCGTAAAGAGGCCCGAAACGTCAACGCGGCTGGCACTTCTCTCACGAAAGGAGATGTCGCCTTTGCGTGACAATCCGACATGTCGCCCCTCAACGCTCTCTCTACCGTCTGGCGTCAGTACCGCCCCCGGCCGAGCCCGCATACGGGTAGCCGCCAGCTCGTCGCAGCGCTGCAAGACGGCGCTTGCCTGGGTGAAGCGCTCCAGACCACCGCCACCGTGCTGGCGAAGATTTCGGTGCACGAAGCCGCGTCGCGCTTCGAGGGCGGCGTGCTCGCGCTCTTCATCGTGGAAGTCAGAGACTCGCTGCGCCGCCAGCTGCTCGAGGCCTCTGCCGGTGTGAAGGACGCGCCCATGGCCTCGGCGCTTCGTTCGGCGGCCAACGCCGTCAACGGCGACACCTTCGTGCAGCACTTGATCAACTCGATGCTCACCGCGACCGATCTCTACGTCGAGTCGATGCCGGTGGTTTCACTGCGCGAGGCGCGCTGCAGCCGCGAAGTGAGCGCCTTGTTCCAGCGCTCGTTGTGCGTGCTCATCTCGCGCAATGACGCCGCCCGCAGGTGTGGCGAGCGCACCCGCCGGGTCGAGTTCGTGCCGATGCCTCAGCCTTCGCGGCCCTGAAAACGAACGAGCCGCTCGTGCACCTCTCCCCACCCATGGACATCAACGACAAATGGGGTTGGATCGCACCTATGCAGGAGGGGAAGAAGCAGGCGCGTCAGCACACAGGCGGAATGGCAAACCTCGCCGGTAACGTCTTCGAGAGCCACTTCGGGACCTGGCGCGTCGTGAGTGCCTTGGAGCGCCTCAGCGTAGGCGAAGCCGCTCGGCTCGCACTTCAGCTCCGGAAGTGTGACGTCGACGACTGGGTGGAAGACCGCAGGGCGGAGCGCCACTTCTTCCAGCTCAAGCGCCAGAAGAAGATCAGTTGGGGCGCAGTTCGCTCAGAGTTCGTGTCGCAGCTTGCGACGAAAGTGAAAGGGAAGAGCGTCAAGGTCTCCCTGGTCGTGCGCACGAAGCTGCAACGGACGAAGCTGCAAACTTCAAAGAGTGCGGTCGCTGGTGCCCAGGTCCTGTTCTTTCCAGGAACCCTTCAACCGCAGGAGGTGCTCACGACCGCACCAGCCCTCGCGACTCTCCGCGCAGCCTCTATCGGTACCTCGCCCACGCGATCAGATCTTGAGGTGATCTGGAGTTCGATCGACTTCACCTGGCAAAAGGTCCGCAAGCCCGGGAAGTTCGTGGGAGTGGCCCGAGTTCTCGAGGCCCTGCCCGATCAGAATTTCCCTCCGCTCAGGCACAGTTGGAAGTCGCCGCCTCGTTGGAGAGAGGCGGAGAATTTGCTGCGCGAGGTGCGTGGCCTTTCATTCAGTCTCGATGGTGGCTACTTCATCTATGACGACGGCTCTGGAACCAAAGGTCGGTACTCCAGTAGAACCTCGGCCTTCAGAAAGTTCGTTCGCCGAGTGTTGAAGATGCGCCCAAAGAACCTCGATGCATTGCGGGACATCCTGTGAGCCGAACTGAATTGAAGACCCGCAGCTTTTCCAACCTGTCCACCCCTGAGGTGAAGAAGGAACTCACGCGGCTGCTCAACGAGCCTTCCTTCGTCCAATATCGCGACGCGATGACCAAGCTTGGACAACAGCTCGGCGCTGCGGTGAAGGAGAGGATCAGCAGCAAAGCGTTCGCGCTGGTGACGACTCCTGAAGACGCAGACTTTCTGACCCGCGGCATGCTCGAGATGCTTCCGCGTCGGCGAGCGCACCTCGCGTGCTACTGGACCTCGCGTCACCACTTTCCCGGCCGTGCTGATGTCGCGACAGTGACTCAGTCGTTCGTCGATCCTTCGATGCCCAGGACAGTCGAGACGGTGGTGATCGCGAAATCCATCATCGCCTCGGGGTGCATCGTTCGAACGAACCTTGAAAAGTTCCTCACAGAAGTGAAGCCCGTCCGCATTCTCATTGCGGCCCCCGTGATGCTCTCAGGAGCGGAGAAGCAGCTTCGAGATGACTTCCCCCCAAGCATCTCGAAGCGCTTTGAGTTCCTGACCTTTGCGATCGACTCCGTTCAGGAAGGACGCACGGTCAAGCCGGGTGTGGGAGGCCAGGTTGAGGCGCGCCTCGGTCTCAAGGGCAAGTCCGACCGATTCTCACCAGCGCTCGTGAAGGAATGGCGAGCGGCGATGACTGCGCACGCCTGAGCGGCAGAACTCCCGGTGATGGTGGAAAGGCGTCAGTCGAGGCGACCCTCGACGACCTGCCCGCCGTGGCGACGACCAGCCCCCTTCTCAGGCCCGTCGGCGCGACCATCACGCTCGATGAAGAGCCGCTGCCTGCACCTTCCGCCACGCAGCTGCTCGAGCCCGTGGCAGAGGTGCCCACGGATTTGAAGCTTCAGGTGCCCGGTCAGGTCATCGGCGTCTCCGAGGCGGTCACCACCCGCCGCAAAGGACCGCTCAAGGCCGATGCCTTCGAGTCGGCGCCTTCCCTGGCCCCCGCGCGCAAGGAAGAAGCGCCCGTGCTGCGAGGCGCGCCTGCTCCTTGGGAAAGGGCCCGCGTGTGGACGCCCGGTCTCATCGTGCTCACGCTCGTCGGAGTCGCGATGGCGCTCGTCGGGCTGTACGTGTTGCTGCAAGGGTGACCATGAAGTGGCTCTTCTTCGCGCTGCTGTCGATGGGGTGCCCCGAGCGCCGCGCACCTGAACGCGGGTTGCAGCTCGTCTACAAGAAGCCCAGCTCCGAGCCGTTGCGTTCCAGCGTCGATCGCCGGCTCGCGCATTTGAAGGTTCGCGCGAACCTGAGTGAAGACGACACCACGCTGACCGTGCGCGTGCCCGAAGGCGGTGACGTCGAGCGCATCAAGGCGCTCTTTGCCCAGCGCGGTCACCTCGAGTTCTGCCCCGAGAACGCCGTCGTCGCGGGGCACTGGTGCGAGGAGAAGTGGCCCTCGGGGGTCATCGTCGATTCGGTGGGCAAGACGTGCTCGCTGCTCGCCGCCAGCCACGCGGAGCTGGAGGCCGCGCTGCCGGATGCGGGCAGTGACTTCGCGTGGGGCACGTCAGGGGCGCAGGCTTCGGCGTTCTCCATCACCGGCTGTCTGTCGCCACGCATCGTCGCGGCAGAGCCGCAGAAGGGTCAGGCGGGCCTGATGCTCGACTTCGACCGCGCCGGTGCACGAGACTTTGCGGCGCTCACCAGCACCACCGTGGGTCGGCGGTTGATCATTCGGCTCGATGGCGTGGTGAGCTCAGCGCCCGTCGTGAGGGAGCCGATTACCGGCGGGCGGGCGATGCTCACCGCTGGGCTTGCGCAGCAGGACGAGCTGGAAGTGCTCGCGGCGGCCCTGGTCGGTGGTGTCTTGCCGAAGCTGGAGCTCTTGCGGCAGGAAAACTGGGGGCCTCCTTCTTTCAGGAAGTGAGGCCCTCACCCTGCCCCTCTCCCGAAGGGAGAGGGAATCGGGAACTCTTCGTCGTTGCTCAGGCGACGTCGACGAAACCGTCGGCCAGCTGCTCGGCGATCATCGCCTGCACGTCTTGCTCGGCGCGCTGCGCGGTCGCGCACTGCCGGGTGCGGGTGATGGACGTGCCGTCTTCCAGCTCGATCTCGATCTCGATGGCCGCGCCGCTGGTGCGGACGCGCCACTTGCGGCCGTCGTCGCGGTTCCGCAGCTGACGGAAGGGCGGCTCGAACAGGTTCGGCCGGGTCTCGATGAGCGTCGCGAACGCGTCGAACAGCTCGCGCGACTGCGAAAGGTACGCCTTCTCGAGCAGACCCCAGGTGCGCATGGTGTCGGGCTTGGCCACCACCGGCTGCTGGAAGAGGCTGGGGGCCAGCAAGTGCCGGTATTCCTCGCGCGCCACCACCAACGACTCTTCGAGCACGCGCGCCAGCTCAGGGCGCTCCATCGCTTCGAACGCCGCGATCGCCTGCGGCACTTCGACGCCGCCGCTGTTCTTGTAGAGCTGCGAGAGGCCACCGTTGCGAATCTCGGCGTCGACCCAACCCGCGGCGTGAATGAATGCGTGTCCGGGAGGCAGCTGCGTGAGCGCCTCGAGCCACGACTTGTTGCTGCGGTGACCGTGCAGGCACGCCTCGATGCGCTCACGCGCCTTGGCCACCAGCGCCGCGCGCTTGCTGCGCGAGAGGTCCTTCGAGGCGAACAACTTCACCAGGCGGGGCTCGTCACCGTGCTCAGGCACCCACTCCGGGTGCGCCTCGAGCTCGGCCACCACGCCGGCCCACACCGATTCGGCCGCGGCGCGCTGGTCGGGGTCGAAGATGAGAATCCACACCGAGAACGCCGAGGCGAGCGCGACCTGCGCTTCTTCGGGCGAGACCTGCCCCATGCCGCGGGGGAAATCACGGCGCAGCAAGCGAACGAGCAACGCGCGGGCGAGCGCAGGGAACGAGCCGCGCTCCCGCGCTTCCTTCACCATCGCCTGCTGAAGAGAGATCGGCGCGATGCGGCCCGAGAGCTGGCGGGCGAGCTCGACGACGGTGAGGTGGGGAAACTGAGCGGCCCACTCGAGCACGCTGGACTGATTGACGGCGGTGAGGGCTTCCTGGAGTTGGGACACAGAAGACCCATACCTCGTCAGGGTCATCGCCGTCGAGTGGGGCTCACTGGCCGGTTGCACTGAACGTGAAACCCTCACCGTCGTACTGGAGGAATTTTGCGCCCGGCGCGGTCGAGTATCGCAGCTCGAAGGTGGGTGAAACGAGACGACGAAAATCATCGAGCGCGAGGTGCACGTGGTGGCAGCGCAGGTTTCCGCAACTTTCCTCGCGCACGTACTCGGCCACCATGGGGTACACCGTCC
>JBKJSE010000056.1:0-6832 GCA_046595925.1 Archangium sp.
TTTGATTGTTCAGAAGTACGGCGGCACTTCCGTCGGTGACGTGGAGCGGATCAAGAACGTCGCCCGGCGGGCGATCGCGGCGAAGAAAGCAGGGCACCAGGTGGTGGTGGTCGTCTCAGCGATGAGCGGTGAGACCAACCGCCTGTTCAAGCTGGTGCACGGCATCACCGAGCGGCCCAACGAACGCGAGCAAGACGTGGTGGTCGCGACGGGTGAGCAGGTGACCATCGGCCTGGTGTCGATCGCCATCGAGTCGCTCGGCGGCAAGGCCCGCAGCTTCATGGGCCACCAGTGCCGCATCGTGACCGACAGCACCTTCAGCAAGGCGCGCATCAAGCGCATCGACGCCGACGGCATCTTCGAGTCCCTCAAGAAGGGCGAGATCGCGGTCATCGCCGGCTTTCAGGGCGTCGACGAAGAAGGCAACATCACCACGCTCGGCCGTGGCGGCAGCGACACCACCGCGGTGGCCATCGCCGCGGCGATCAAGGCCGACGCCTGCGAGATCTACACCGACGTCGACGGCGTCTACACGACCGACCCGAACATCGCGCCGCGGGCGAAGAAGCTCGATCGCATCAGCTACGAAGAGATGCTCGAGCTCGCTTCGGTCGGCGCCAAGGTGCTGCAGATTCGTTCGGTCGAGATCGCGATGAAGTTCAAGGTGCCGCTCTGGGTGAAGTCGTCGTTCAGCGACGACCCTGGCACGCTGGTCTGTGAGGAGGATGCAACGATGGAAGACATTCTGGTCAGTGGCGTGGCGCTGGATCGCAACGAAGCCCGCGTCTCGGTGCGCGACGTGCCCGACAAGCCGGGCATGGCCGCGAAGATCTTCGGCGCCCTCGACGAGCGCGCCATCAGCGTCGACCTGATCGTCCAGAACACGCCCGTGAAGGGGAAGACCGATCTCACCTTCACCGTGGGCAAGGCCGACCTCATCAAGACGCAAGACGTGATGAAGAAGGTCGTCAAGGCGCTCAAGGCCGGCCCCATCGAGGTCGACGATCAGTGCGCGAAGATCTCGATCGTCGGCGTCGGCATGCGCACGCACTCTGGCGTCGCGGCCCGCATGTTCAAGACCCTCTCGGCCGAAGGCGTGAACATTCTGGCCATCTCGACCTCGGAGATCCGCGTTTCGTGCCTCATTCCCGGCAAGTACGCAGAGCTCGCCGTGCGCGCGCTGCACACTGAGTTCGGTCTCGACACCAAGGCATGAGCCGGCCGCGGGCGATCGCGGTCGTGCTGGCCCTGGCCGGGCTGCTCGGCCTCGCCGCCGCATGGCGGAGGCCAGTTCAAGTGCCTTCGCTCGAGTGTCCTGACGGCGGGCGGGTTCAGCTCGGCCCCGACGGCGTCGCCAGCTGTCGACCGGGCGCGCCGCTGCCTGCCGGTCAGGCCCTCACCCTGCACCAGAAGTTCGACTGCAATACCGCCAGCGAGGCTGACTTTGCCCTCGTGGCCGGGGTCGGTCCGTCGCTGGCCCACGAGCTGGTGGCCGCCCGCGACGGAGGATTCCGAAGCTGGGAGGAAATCGACGCCGTCTCTGGGGTCGGGGAAACCCGCCTGAATGCGCTGAAGGCGGCGTGTGAGATCCGCGTGAGGGACGCGGGGGTGTGGTAGAAACCGGGCGTGCTCATCTCGTGCGAGAAGTGCTCCACGACGTATGTCCTTGACGATGCGCTGATCCCACCACAGGGGGCTCCAGTTCAGTGCACCCGGTGCGGACACGTTTTCACCGCGCGGTTGACCGCCGCTGAGCCCGCTCCTCCTCCGCCGCCAGTACGGGCGCCAGGGGGGCTGGGCAACAGCACCATGATGTTCGGCAGCCAACCCGAACCGCCGCCCGCTGCGAAGAACCAGACGATGATGTTCGGCACGCCCGGCTCGAACGCCGCGCCTCCGCCGGCCGCTCCGCAGGTTGCTGTGAGCGCGCGCAGCACCATGATGTTCGGCACGCCGCCCCCGGCGCCTGCTGCTGCGAAGAACCAGACGATGATGTTCGGCACCCCGGCCTCGAACGCCGCGCCGCCCCCGCCTGCTGCGCCTGCACCGGCCTCGAAGGCGACCATGGTGTTCGGTGCGCCCCCGGCCGCGCCCTCGAAGAACACGACGATGATGTTCGGCACGCCGGCCTCGAACGCCGCCAACGCCGCCCCTCCTCCGGCTGCTCCGAACCCGAAGGCGACCATGGTGTTCGGCGCTTCACCGGTCGCGCCGCCGCCGCCGTCCGCAAAACACACCATGGTCTTCGGCACGGCAGCGTCCAACGCGGCCGCGACCAACCCGCCCCAGGCCCCCGCTCCTACTTCGAAGCAGACGATGGTGTTCGGCGCCCCGGCACCGGCGCCTGTCGCGAAGAACCAGACGATGATGTTCGGCACTCCGGCGTCGAACGCGGTGTCCGAGCCGTCGGAAGAGACGATCATGGACCTGCCCGGCCAGTCGTCGCGCACGGCCATGTTCGGCCAGCTGCCTTCCGCCGCGGAGCAGGACGCCCAGGCCGCTGCACCCGCCAGGAACACCACGATGATGTTCGGCCGCCCGGCTGCGATTCCCAAGGTGACTGCGGGCGTGGTCGAGCTGGCCGGCATGTCGGCCAACGAAGGCGCTCCCAACGAGAGCACCGTTCGGGTCGACGTCGCCGAGGTGATCGAAGGGCACGGCGAAGATCCCGCGCCCGAGGTTCCCCGTCACGATCGCACCCAGCGTTTCGCCATGAGCGAGACCGGCGGCCTCACGCCCCCTGAAGGGCAGAGCGCCGTTCAAGACAGGCACAACCGCACGCAGCTCTTCGCGATGTCGACCTCGCAGGATCGCACGCTGCCCGTCGCTGAGCCCGTTGCGGAAGACGATGGCGCCAGCTCGGTGTTCGTGGGTGACACCACCTTGCCTCCGGGCGCGATGCCGTCGTTCGGAGCCGCCGCGCGCGGACGGAGCACGGACCTCAACTCAACGCTGCCAGTCGACGCGAGCATGATGGATCCTCCCGGCGTCTCGCTGCTGCACGACCCGGCGAACATGACGCCGCCCGAAGCGCAGCCCGCGGCCGAGTCACCCGTCGCCACCACGCTGCCGAACCTTCCGGTGCTGCGTGAGCGGCCGATGGCCCCGCTGGCGCTCGAGCTTCCGCCTGAGCCGATGGGTTCACCCCAGGATCTGCGGGCGCCCGCGCAGCAGTCACAGCAGGCCGCCAATGAAGACGAAGCGGCCCTTCGCGCTGCTCGCGGCGGTGGGGCAGGGCGCGCGATCGTCGTCATCTTGATCATCGTGGCCGTGGTGCTCGCGGGCGTGCTCCTGTACCGGCTCTTCGGCCGCGACCTGCTGGGCAACGCTGTTCCGGTCGAGGCGATCCAGACCACTGAGCAGGCGCTCGCGACGCTGCGCCTCGATGACCAGGCCTCGCAGGAAAAGGCGCTGGCTCAGCTCAACGCCGTGCTGGTCGCCCACCCCGGCCTTCCCGAGACGCAGGCCGCGTTGGTGATCGCGTTGGCCGTGCGGTTCGACGACGTGCAGGGAGAGCTCACCCGCGCTTCGGGCGTGGTGCGTTCGCTCAAGTCGAACGAAGGGGCCGTCGGGAACATCGAGAAGCTCGAGGCGAAGATCGCTGCGAGCGAGAAAACGGCCGCCGAACTCAAGACGCAGCTCGAGGCCGGTGTGGTCGAGCTGCAGCGCCTCACCGCGAAGGTCGAAGCGGGTACGCCTGCGCACCTGGCGATGCTGCGCGCCGATGGGCTGGCGCGCGGCGTGTTGGGCGACGCCGAGGCGCTCACCCGGCCCGTCGCTTTCAAGCAGCGCACCGCGACGCCGGATGACTGGGTCGATCTGATCGAGCCCGAGTACGCGCTCAATGGGGGCTCGTCCGTCGACGAGGCGATCGCGCAGCTGGTCGCGTTGAAGGCCCGCGGCTCGAACAACACCTTCTTGCGACCCTACGTGTTGCTCGCGCGATTGCAGCTGAAGAAGGGCGAATCGCAGGCGGCGCGCGAAGAGCTGGAGCAGGTCACCACGATGAACTCGCGGCACGTCATCGCGCGCGAGATGCTGGCGTCGATCGCCAAGCCGTAATCAGCGCTGGGCCAGCCGCGATTCGACCGGCAGCAACGTCGCAAACCCCGCGAAGAGTTCGGCCGTCAAGCGCGGCTTCGAGCCCGGGGCCTCTGTCCTCAACCAGTCGTTGAGTCTCTTACCTGAGCTCGTGCGCAGCTGGGTCGGGGCGTTCAAGTTCATCCGGTATCGGACGACCCCGCGCGCGACGCGGTGAATGACCAGCACCGTTCCATCGGCTTCGACGTCTTCGACCAGGCCGATGTGGGTCAGCCCGTCGTTGGCCTGGCCGTCGCGGTTCTGATCGTACGTCTCCTTGAAGAAGACCAGGTCACCGGGGAGCGGCCGGCCGCCTTCGAAGATGCGCCCGTGGTGCGACGCGAAGCGCCACATCGCGGTCACGCCGTTGTCGCCGGGCTCGGCCTCAGTGAGCAGGTCGAGACCCAGCGGCTCGTAGATGGCTTTCACGAAGCTGGTGCAGTCGTCGCCGTACCGCTTGCCGCCCACCACCACGCGGTTCTTTCCGACCAGGCCCTGCGCGGTTTCCACGGCGGTCGCCCGTGCACCCGCGGCCACCACGATGGGCGCCGACGGGCGCTCTTCGGTCTGGGGGATCTCTCGGGTCGCCGCGGGGCGCGCGAAGGGCTCGTAGCGGTCGACGTACAGATGCCTGCCGCCGACGGGCGCACCGGTCGCACAGCCGGTGCCGACGAGCGCGAACGCCGCGCTGAGCAGGAGAGAGCGCATGCGTGACAGCCTCGCCCACTCTCGCGCTGCGTCAAAATATGCGCCCCCGCTTCCTTCGGGAGAGGGTCGGGGTGAGGGTGGTGCATCGGTGGTAAGAGCGCACCGTGCGTCACTCATTGGTATTCGGGCTTTTGCTGATCGCCGGTTGCCGCGACAGCGCCTTTCAAACGGCCACGCGCCTCAACACGCTCGACGGGTGGAAGCGCTTCATCGCCGACAACCCGAAGGACGAAGGGCTCGACGCCGCCCAGCAGCGCGTGGAAGAGCTCGCCTTCGCCGACGCGCAAGCCGCGCACACGGTGGTGGCCTACAAGCGTTTCCTCGAGGAGTACCCGGAAGCCGAGAAGGCGCCGACCGTTCGCAAGCTGCTCGAGTCGATCCGCTTCAACGTCGCGATGGAGCGCAACACCGCCCACGCGCTGCGGCAGTTCCTGCGCGATCACCCCGATGGAGCCCACCGCGAAGAAGTCGAGGCGAAGCTCTCGAAGCTCGAGCTGGAAGAGCTGGTCACCTCGGAAGACCCGAAGGCGCTGGAGACCCTGGTTCGCAAGCACCCGGAAGATCCGCGCGTCGAGCAGGCGAACACCCGAATCGACGACGCGACCTGGGCCGAGGCGCGCAGTGCACAGGCGCTCTACAACTACTTGCGTGATTTTCCCGCGGGGCGGCACCGCGATGAGACGCGCAAGAAGCTGCTCTGGCTGCAGCTCGAAGGGCTGTTGGTCTCTGGAGCGCTCGAGCAGGCCCGGGTGATCGCGGGCAAGGCGCCGTTGGCGAAGGAACTCCCCGACCTCTCAGCCCGGCTCACCCGCGCGGAGCAGGTGGCCGTGCTGCAGCGCTCGAAGGACGAGCGGGTGGCGCAGGCGTTCGCGGGGCAGTCGTTGCGTTCGCTCGATGATCTCTTCAAGTCGTTCGCGGCGCGCGATGCGCTGGAGAGGTGGCAGGCGGCGGAAGAAGCCGGTGCGCAGGTCAGCGTGCTCGCCATCGACCCGCTGCTCGAGCAGATCCGCAGCGCGCGTTCACCCCTGGTGCGGCAGCGCGCCTTCGACAGCCTGGGGCGGGTGTTGCGATCGTTGCCGCGCGCGGTCGCCGAGTACGAAGTGGCCACCCGGGTCGAGACGCTGCAGACGCAGGCCAGTGACGCGCAGTTGGTGCTGACGCTCGCGGTGCTGCTCGATCTCACCGGGCAGCTCGATCGCGCGTCGACCGAGTATCAGCGCATGTGGGACGCGGCGAACCCTGATCCGATCGTGTTGCGGCGCTGGTCGGACATCCGTCGCGAGCGGCGGCAGTTCTTCTCGTCTGCGGTGGTGGCGAGGCAGCTGTCGGCCTGGGCCAGGGGCGTGGCGGACGCGGCGATCGAGCCGGGCCCGCTGTCAGCGCTCTCGTCGAGCCGTGAGCTGTGTGGCGCGGTGGATATGGCGCGGTTTGCAGAGCAGATCATCGAAGGCGCGGCGAAAGAGAAGACCGACTTCCCCGACGACATCGCGGCCTTCCTGGTGCGCGCGCGTGAGGCGAGGCGGTTGACGGAGGCGAAGCTGCGCGACGCTGAGCTTCAGTTGCTGGCCGTCGACGCCAACGCGAGGCGCTGTGATGACGCTGCCGTCAGCGAGCGGCTCAAGGAAGGCGAACAACGCCGCATCACTTCACTCGGCGCGCTCAGGCAGAAGCCGCCGCGCGAGCTGCCCTTGATCCTGGAGATCGTCAGAGAGCGCGACCCGTCACCTCAGGTCCGCGAAGCCGCGAAGTAAGTGGCTCCCTCGCCCCGAGGGCAAGCGTTCAAGAGGCCGCTGCTAATTCGCCGGGTTGATCGAAGTCGGGAACACACACCGTGAATCCCGAGAGGGTTGGCCGAAATAGAAATTGAGAACCCCACCGGTCACCCCGAGCGCAGTCGAGGGGGCACTTGCCGCGCGAAGCAAAGGTAATCCCTCGACTCCGCTCCTCAGGAACAGCACCGTTCCCCCCGAGCGAAGTCGAGGGGTCACCTGCCGCGCGGCGCAGAGGTGGCATCTCGACTGCGCTCGATGCGAACGGTGGGTCT
>JBKJSE010000165.1:0-5202 GCA_046595925.1 Archangium sp.
CTTCGCTCGGGGGGAACGGTGCTGTTCCTTAGGAGCGAAGTCGAGGGGTCACCTGCCGCGCGGCGCAGAGGTGGCATCTCGACTGCGCTCGATGCGAACGGTGGGTCTGTTGTTTCGGACGAAATCGCCGGCGAAGCCGGTATCCCTGCTCAGGGGGAACGGTTCTTCGCCCGTCTCTTCAGTCAGCCGGGATCGGCGGAACGAAGCTGCAGGTGCTCGCCTCGAGGCACGACTCCATGGGGAGCTCAGCGCCGCCGGTCTGCAAGTACCGCCCGAGCATGTTCAGCATCACCGAGCCCAGGTTGAAGGGCAGCGAAGGATCGGGCGTGTCGAAGCCGTGGCGGCCGGTCGGCACCACCATCGGGAAGATCACCCCCGTCACACCCCCGACGCGATCGTTCGGCTTCACCAGACGCAGCGGCGGGTTGAGCCGCGGCACGTCGAACAGATCCTGCGTGCCGTCGCCTGAGAGCGCCGAGAAGTGGTCTACGTCGAGCAGCACGTCAGCGCCCTGCGAGTTCTTGTAGCGCCCCACCCGCTCGACGGCCTCCAGCACGCCGTTGTCGATGAGCACGCGGTTGGGCGTCTTGCCGTAGCGCGGGTCTGCCGAGAACAGCTCGACCATGCCCGCCGCGCGCGCGATCGCCACGCCGCTGGCCACCGGCACGTTCATGTCGCCGATGGTGTTCACCACCACCATGCGCGTACCGACCTCTTCGCCCGTGCCGTAGCGCAAGATGCGGTGACGCTCGGTGTACGGCAGGAAGTTCACCGGGTCGCCACGCTCGATGGCGAGCTGGGCCAGCCCCAGGAAGCGGCGGATCTCGGGCGACTGACGGCGCAGACCGAAGCCGTCACCCATCGCGATCAACGGGTCGCCCGCCTTGTGCTCGAGCCCCTGAAACTTCGCGTCGATGCCGAACGCATCCATCGTCCAGTACGGCGTCGCGCCTTCGGGAATGGAGCAGCCCGAGCGCTCCTCGGGGGGCAGCGCGCCCGAATACACCTCGAGCTTCCACTGGTCGTTCTCATCCGAGCTGACCGCGGCGCGGAGCAGCCCGTTGCCCCCCACGCGCGCGCACCGGTGCTCACCCGAGGTGAGGTTCGAGAGCACCGCGGTGTCACCTTCGATCAACTCAGCGCTGACGGGGCCCAGCTTCACCCGGCCCAGGTCGTTCAGGTTCGGCAGCAACTGCCAGGCCTCGAGCTGCCCATTGCCGTTGCGGGTCGTCGTGAACAACGGCCCCAGCATGCGCAGGTTGACCGCTTCACGCACGCCGCCCTGAATCGAGCGCACGCCGATGTCAGGCAAACCCGCGCCACCTGAGACCGGCACTGCCACGTCGATCTGCGGCTCGAGGCCCGACATGATCGCGCTCATGATGCCGCCCAACGATCCGCCCGTGATGTGGATGGGCGCGGTGCCTCCGACGTCGAGCACGCCATCGCCGTTGAAGTCGCCCGCCAGGTCGTCACTGCCGTCGCGGTTGGCGTCGTAGTCCCAGGTCTTGGCGCCATCGAAGCCACGCAGCAGCCGAACGAGCTGCATGTAATCGAGCGCCGACTGCTTCACGACCTCACGCGTGTGGAGGATGTACGAGGTCCAGAAGTCGGCCCCTGAGTCCTTGGTGCCGTCGCGGTTCTGATCGAACGCGCGATCGTTCTTCGCGATCGCGTCGAACATGTTGCCCAGGCCCTTGCCCGCCAGCAGGCCGCGCGCGAGCTCGATGTCGGTCGGGTCGAGCCCCACGCCGTGGCTGACGTTCTCCATGCCGATGGTGGCAAGGCCATAGCGCGCGAAGAAGCCGCCGTAGAAGAGCGGGTCGAGTTTGTTGCCCGTGTAGCCGTGGCCGAGGATCACCACCGGCGCCGGGCCCGTCGTGCGCGCCTTGGGCACCGTCAGCCACACCGTGATCGTCTCGGGCCGCGTGAACGCAGCGCCGCTGACCGGATCGACCTGAAAGAGCTGCTTGTAGAGCGGCAGCAGCTTGTCCTCCGAGTCCTTGCGCGGGAAGAACTGCGGCGAGACGAACTGGAACACCACGTGGAAGTCGATGAACTTGTGGTGCTCGGCCACCGCCGCCATCGAAGGCGTGAGCGGACCGCCGCCGTTGAGCTGCTTGAGCAGATCGATCGCCGCCGCGCGGAACTGATCCCCGCTGACGATGCGCACGTTGACCGACGAGCCCGGCACGCTGTCGCGCAGGGTCATCAGCTTGGTGATCTCGGCGGGAAACTCGGTGGCCAGGCGTGACATCGGCCCGAGGCCATAGAGGCCATCACGAATCGCCACGTAGTCGCTGCTGACGCTCTGCGTGCTGTACGGCCACGTGAAGGCGACGTCTTCGAGGCTCAAGCCGAAGTTCGGCAGGCACTGGGCGAGCGGCTCGAGCGCCTTCGTCTGCGAAGCGTGGTTGATGTACGCGAAGGGCGACTTCACCGGGCGGCCGTCTTCGTCGACGAGGCGCTTGGTGAGCACCACCGCGTAGGTGTTCTTTTCCCTCAGCGGCATCACCGGCTTCATGATGAGCGTGTTGGTCTCGCGCTCGTAGAACGGGAGCGCCTTGAACGACGAGTCACCCGGGTAGAGCGTGTTCGGGTGGTCGAGCACGCCGTCCATGTCGAGGTCTTCGCCGAGGTCGAGCTTGCCGTTGCGGTTCAAGTCCTCTTCACGATCGTCGAAGAGCAGCTGGTCGCCTTCGCGGTCGTTGTCGAAGTAGCCCGGGCGCTCCAGCACGATGGGGAAGTTGCCTTCGCCCATGTCGAGCGGCGTGCGCTCGCAGAAGTCGGGCGAGTCAGGGCTGATGTCGATCAGGTACGCCGCGTCGTCACGCGCGTCGTAGTCGTCGCCCTGGTGCCTTCGGATGATGTTGTGCAGGTCGAGCGGCTTTTTGAAGGCCACGGTGATGCTCTGGTAGGTACCCCAGCCGTCGAGCTGGTCGAGCGATTCACGGGTCGAACGCTCCCACTTCGTGGACGCCATCATCGAGGCGTTGATGCGCTTCTTCGTCACTGCGCTCGCGTCGAAGCGCGTGGCGAAGTCGTTGGGCAACGGAATGTTCGGCAGCGGCTTGGCGAACACGTCGAAGACGACCTCCGCGCCCGTGCCGTTGCCGCTCTCCATCAGGCCCTTGCCTTCGGGCGATGCACAGCCCGCGACCACCACTGCTGCTGCTGCCCAGATCGATTTGGTGTTCATGAAGTGCCTTAGATCGCGACGCCGAGACGGAGACGACCAAACCCAACCGGAGCCATCACCCCGCCGCCGGGCAGCGTGTACGCATCACCAGGCAGGAACAAGCCCCCCTCGGCCGTGACCGAGATGGTGAGCTCGGGGATCGGCTTGAAGCGCGCCTGAACGCCCAGATCGAGCTCGGTGCCCAGATAGAGACCGGGCTGACCACCGAGTGGATTGAGCGGCGTGCCGCCACCGATGCGGGTGTTGAACGGATCGGCGAGCTTCGCGGTACCGAAGGCGAACAGCGGCCCGCCGTATGCGTCGAGCCAGTCCGCCATCGAGATCTTCACGCGGGGGAACAGGTACCAGGCGCCGGTGATCGAGCCCGCGGTGCCCAGCAGGTCAGCGCCTTCGGGAGCGACGCCCGTGAGCGTCGGATCGCTGGCGCGCACGCCCGAGCGGCCCGACTGATAGGCCATGACCTGATCGAAGAGAATGAGGCCGACCTTGTAGTCGCGGTCGAAGCGGAAGTTTTCCACGCGGTCGTCGGCGGCGTTCTGATCACCCGAGGCGTAACCGCCATCGAGGTAGATCGAGGTGCGACCGATTCGGTACTGCGACTTGATGGCCATGCCGAACTGGCCGATCTTCAGCAGCGCCGCGTTCTCGTTGCGCGCCTGGGTGGTGGTGCCGGTCAGGCCGACGAACTCCCAGCCGATCTTGAACTCGCGGTTGCGGCGCTTGAGCAACTGCCAGCGGCCCGCGAAGTCGAGCACCACCACGTCGGTCGCCTTGCCGCCGTCGGTGACGAAGATGTTCCGCTGGTTTCGGTACACCGCGTACACGCCGAAGTTGTTCTCAGGATCCTTGTTGAAGCGCACCGCGAGCACGCCCTGGAAGGCGCGGTCACCGCGGGAGAACTCTCCGAAGTTGTCGCGGACGATCAGGTCGGCCGCCAGCGCGGTCTCGAACGCCCTGAAGGCGCCGCCCCTGGCGAACAACGGCCGCGCCACCAGCAAGGCCCGGTAGGTCAGGTTGCCGAAGTGCTGCTGACCGAAGTCGCCCGCTTGTGGATCTTGAGCGCCGTCGTTGGCGAGCAGGCCCAGGCCCCACTGCGAGGTCTGCTGCCCCACGCGGAAGGCGCCGCTGGCCCACTTGTACTCGAGGTAGATCTTGCGCAGCTCGAGCGCGCGAATCGCGGGCGCCGGCTGGCGATCGCCGACGATCGAATCAGGCGGAATGCCGATGATGGCGCCCGTGGCCGCGTCGGCTTCGGCGATGAGCCCGAGTCCGCCGAGGTGAATTTCAGGGGAGACACGAACGCGGGTCTCCAACGGGGCAATCACCGACGTGGTGCGATCGGCGTCGAAAGGAAAGAGCGTCGCGCCGCCGTAGCTGAGGCGAATCGAGGCGGCCAACCTGGCGGTCAGATCCCACGCGGGCTCATCGGCCTTCTTCGGGTCGTCCTTCTGCTCGGGAACTGCCGGCGGCAGAGAGACCTGCATCGGCGTCGGTGAGGCCATGCCTGCATCGGCGTCGTCGCCAGCGGGGCCGAGGTCACGCAGGAGCGTCGGGTTGACGTCGTCGCCCGGGTTCGACGCCTTCGGCTCGACGGAAGGAGCACCCGCATCGGACTGCGCAAACGACGGCATGGCTGCACCGAGCGCCAGCCCCAGAATCATCACTTTCATGTGCGTATTTCCCCTGAGCCGTCGACAGCGGCCGCGGCGCAATACCACTGTCACCCCCGGGTGACCACCCCTCCAACCGAAGGAAACCAACGGCTTGAAAGCGCATCGCTTGACACCAGGGGGCCCGGCACGTACGAGCGGCGCCCTTCGGTCACATTTCGTGATCGAACACCCCGCTCACCGCGCGACGCGATGGGCAGAACCCAAGGGGCATCAAGATGGCAGAAGCAGTGAAGAGCGCAGCGAAGCTGCGTGAGTACGAGACGGTCTTCCTCGTGAAGCCCGATCTCACCGACGAGAACGTGGACAAGGTGAAGGACAAGCTTCGCGGGA
>JBKJSE010000171.1:0-4633 GCA_046595925.1 Archangium sp.
ATTCTCTGCATTCACCTCTTTGGTGACGTGCTCTCGCCGCCCCTGATCGGCATGGTGTCCGACGCCACGGGCAGCCTCGAGACCGCGCTCATCATGGTGCCCATCACCGTGGCGGCCGGCGGGCTCATCTGGATCTACGGGTGGAGAACGCTGCCAGAGCCAGTCACGACGGTGCCCGAAGGTTAGGCTTCCAACTTCGGCTTGAGCTCGACAGCGAGGCGCTGAATCTCTTCCTGCAGGCGCTCTCCTTCGGCCAGCAGGTGGGTGCGCAGTCGGCTTCGATCGCCCAGCTTGAAGAACGCCAGCGCGTCGTTGAACGCGGCCCGGCGGCGCTCGAGAAAATAGAGCGTGAAGATCGCCAGCGGCATCGTGCCCACGATCGCGGTCGCCAGGCCCGCGAGCCCCCAGAAGTACCAACCGACGACGCTCAGCAGAGCCCACCAGAGCGGCACCATGATCACCGCCGAGATGAACTTGAGCGTGCCCACGCGATCACGCGACACGGGCACCGCGAGCGCGAGCGCCTTCAAGAACATGTAGGGCACGAAGTAGAGCAGCATGCCCAGGGCGAACAGCGGGAAGCCGAAGGTGAGCGCCGCGAGGTTACGCGCCACGAACGTGCGCACCGACTTCTCCTCGAAGCTCACGGCCAGATCGCCCGCGTTCGCGCTGACCATCTCGAGCCGCGAGTGGAAGGACAACACGTCTTCCTTCAAGTCATCGAAGCGTTCGGGGTCGACCGTGCGCAGCATCGAAGCGCCGCGGGCGAACAGGCGAAGGCGGTCGGTGTCCTTCTCGCGATACCCGTTGCGCAGCGCGAAGAGCCGATCGGCGGTCTGAATGAGATCCAGGTCCTCCCAGCTCTCGAGGTTGAGCGTGACCGTGCGCATCGCCTCGCCGACCTTGTGGGTCAACGCCCGCACCCAGTCCTGCTCGGCCTCACCCGTGAGCCCCGCGCTGACCGCCTGCACCAAAATCGGCTCACCGACCTCGACGTGCACCTTGCTGCGGAAGAGATGTTTCTGCGCGTAGGTCAACCCGATGGGAATGATGCGCAGCGCCTGCCCACCCCGCACCGCCTTGAGCGCGATGCGCGCGCAGCCAGTCTTGATGTCGGACAACTGGGGCGCCGAGTGCGACTTGCCCTCGGGGAAGATCGTGATCGCCTTCTGGGTGATCAACGCGTTCGCCGCGGCGTCGAGCGTGCCTTCGTTCTTTTCCATCAGGCCCGGGTGATCCTGTTTGCGGTACACCGGCAGCGCTCCGACGCCCCGCAAGATCCAACCCAGCACGGGCGCGCGGAAGAGCGGCTCACGCGCGAGGAAGGTCACCTGGCGATCGGTGATCATGAACACCATCGCGGGGTCGAGCAGGCTGTTGGGGTGGTTGCCGACGAACATCACCGGCCCCGAGAAGTCGTCGACCCGACGCACCACCTCGACCCTGTAGAAGAGCCCCAGCGCCATCGAGACGATCGTTCGCACCAGCCGATAGAACATCGTGCCCAGCCCCCTAGAAGACGCCGATGTTGAAGTGGACCACGAACTGCGGCTCGTTGATGACGAGATCTGGTGCGAGGTTGATTCCGAGATCCAGCGCCAGCGCTCCGATGAGCGTCACGTAGCGCACGCCCACCCCCACCACCGGCCGAAACGGGCCCACCGAGTTGGGCACGGTGAGCCACAGGTTGCCCGCTTCGAAGAACACGCCCAGGTCGAGCACGCTGAACGCGGGGAACCGGAGCTCGGCCTTGAACACGGCGAACAGCTCGCCACCTTGAGAAGGCACCTGGCGCCCCGCGACGATGGTCTTCGCCGCCGACGAGCAGCCATCCTTCGCGGCCAGCACCTGGCAGTCGTTGACCTCCTTGCGGTACTGCGCGCGCAGATCGTCGGCCACCAGCTGGTCTTCGTTGAAGCCACGCACGCTCGTCGCACCACCCAGGAAGAACCGGCGCACCGGGGGCGTCGCCGAACCGCGCGTGAGCGGGAAGATGCGGCCACCACGCGCCGAGACGGCCAGCACGAAGCGGTTGGCGAACGGCACGTAGCCGGTGGCGAGCCCACTGACCTTGAGGAAGTTCACCACGACGTGCTTGAGCTCTTCGTCCTGCGCGAAGATGGCGCCCGTCAGCTCGCCCGAAGCCTGGAGCAACAGGCCCTTGGTGGGGGTCAACGCGCTGTCGCGCAGATCGATGGTGGGGTTCAAGCGAACGCCTTGCAGCGCGAACTCACCGAAGTTGAAGCGCAGCCGCTCCTGGTCGACGAGGCTGGTGGGCGGCACCGAGGTCAGCGCGCTGCCGACCCGCTCGACGAAGCTGTATTCAAGCTCGTACTGCAGGGCGAGCGAGATCTTCGGGCGCATCCACTCGAGGCCGGGAATGCGGAACGTCGTCGACCAGTCGAGCGTGGGCACGGCAGCCACACGCGTGAAGCGGAACTGAGGGCGGAAGACGCGCTCGCCGATGAGGTCGAGCCGCAACCCGATGTGCGCGGGGAGAATGCTGCGCGCGTCGAGCGACAGGTTCGCCCGGAAGCCCATCTGCTTGTAGAGATCGAGACCGGTGAGGTCGACCTGGTTGGTGAGCGCGGGGAACGACGTGAAGAAGAGGTTGCCCTGCAGCCGGCCCGTCAGGGTGATCGCCCGGCCACCGATGTTGTTCACCGAGCCCTCGACGCCACCGCGAAAGCCGTCGGCGAAGAAGTAGCCGAAGAAGAACTCGCCAGAGAACAGCGGCCGCTCACGCACCTTGAGCAGCACCGTCTTGAGCGCCTCGGGGCGATCGGGCGAGAGCATCTCGACCTGCACGCTGCGAAAGATGCCCAGGTTCGAGAGGTTGGCCTGCGTCGAGAAGAGCGACTCTGAGTCGAGCGGCTGCCCTTCCTTCATGGTCGCCTGCAGCGTGATGATCTCTTCGGCCGTGCGCACCTGGCCGACCGGCAGCACCGCGCGCACCTTCACCTGCGGTCCTGAGCTGACCGAGATCAACGCATCGACCAGCTGGCCTTGCGCGTCGAGCGAGTACGACGCGGTGACGGTGGCGAACAGGTACCCGTTGCGGCCCAGCTCACGCGAGACGGCCTGCTCGATGCGCTGCAGCTCTCCGGGGCTGAAAGGAGCGCCCAGCTTCACGCTGCCCAGGGCCGTCGAGGTGAAGCCGGGCGGCAGACCTTCCGACTGCACCACCCTGAAATGCGCCTGAGGCCCTTCTTGAATCACGAAGCGCGCCCGCCCCATGCGACCTTCCAGCTCGATGCCTGCGAAGGCCACCGAGGCCTTCAGGTGCCCCCGCTCTCGGTAGAGCGCCATCATCGCCTTCGCGGCTTCACCCCACGCGTCCTCGTCGAACACCGTGTCCATCGGCGGCGCAGGCAACGTGTCGGCGAAGACGGGGCTCGTGCGGCCTTCGGTGTCGGTGGGGTCGCCCATCGAGTGCAGCTCGAACGGAGGAACGGGCGCAGCGGTCTCCATCACCCGGCGCAGCACCGACTGCAGCTCGGAAGGAGCCACCACCGACGCGCCCTCGAAGCCGATGGACACCACCCGCAGCGGCGCGCCCTCTTCGATGGCGAAGCCCAGCGCCGCTTCGGTGGTGCGCGGCTTGAGCACCTCTGAGGGCCGCACCCGCGCGTCGTGGTACCCGCGGAACCGGTAGAACCGTTCGATGCGCTGCGCGAGGCGATCGGCCAGCGCCAGGTCGAGCGTCTCTTCGCCGTCGTACGCGAGCAGCCACTTGAGCGAGCTGTCGGACACCAGCCGGTTACCGCTGAAGATCAGATCGTACTGAGGCCCCGAGACCACCGGCACCACCACGCGGCCGTCATCACCCACCTCAGGCAGATCGACGCGCGCGCGGAAGTAGCGTTCGCGCCGGTACAAACCGCGCACGGCCTCGAGGCCGGTCTCCAGACGGGCGAGATCGAGCAGCTCTCCGGGGCGCACGCCGAGCTTGTCGAGCACCTTGCGCAAAGGCAGCCCCGGCTCACCCGAGAACGAGACCGCCTTCACCCGGCTGGGCTCGCCCTCCTTGACGATGAAGCCGATCGAGACCGCGCCTTCCACCAGCGCGGCCTCGGTGCGCACGTCGACGGCCCGGAAACCCCGGCGCTGGTAGAGCGCCCGAACGTTCTGAGCCGAGTGCTCGGCGCGCTCGGGCCAGAACTCCGAGCCCACCTCGAGGCCTGAGGCGGCGATCACCTCGTCTCGCGTCAGCTCGAGGGTTCCCTCAACGAAGACCGAGCCGATGTTCTGGCGCGGCACCAGGATGAAGATCAGCTCGACACCTTCGGCGACGTCGCGGCCCTGCACTTCGATGTCGGCGAACTTGCCGGTCGCGAAGAGGCTCTCGATCGATCTTTCGACCGCGCGCCGCGACAGCGGCTGGCCTCTGCGCACCGTGACGAGCTGGGGCACGCGCTCGAGCAGCTTGCGATCGGCCCCCGCGGGCAGACGAACCTCGACGCCCGCAATGGTCGGGGCCTCGAGGGCCGGCGTCTGCGCAAGCAGCGCCAAAAGAAGAAGGGTCACTCCCATTCGAATCGGAAACGCAGCTCCACGCCCGGATTGCCGACCGTGGTGTTCTGGTTCTGATTGTCCCACTGAGCGCGTGCAGAGACCCGTTGATTGAACCGGT
>JBKJSE010000363.1:0-3505 GCA_046595925.1 Archangium sp.
CAGCTGCTTCCGGAACAACAACCTCCCGGCCGGCCGCGGCAACATCACCGAGCAGAACTACCGCTCGGAAGACGAGTGGGTGATCTGGAACGGCGTCGATCAGGTCGAGTACCTCGACCTCGGCACCCAGACCTTCAACCTCGGCGACGCCCCCACCATTCGCGTGTCCGACCTCATCGAAGGCACCGACAAGACGTTCTCGGCGCTGCGCAACGAGCAGAAGCCGATCGGCGACCAGTACACCGAAGCGCGCCAGACCCAGATCTCCGTGAAGTTCAACGACTACTCGGCCGTGCCCACCGGCACCATCGCGCTCAACGCGCAGTACGCGTGCATCAAGGGCCGCAACGATTGTCCCGTCGGCGACGCTTCGCCCCAGGACGCCGCGAGCTGCAGCTCGTCGCTCAACTTCGTCGCGCGCCGCATCGACGTGCAGCAGCTGACTGCCTACAACAACAACCCGTAATTTCCGGGCTTGTTAGGCAAACGCGGGAGTCCTGGAAACAGGGCTCCCGTTTTTTCGTTTTGGAGTGCTCCCTCATGGTGACGAAAGGCCAGTACCTCGAGCGCCCCACGCTCATCCCGCTCGCCAACGGGCTCGTGCTCGAAGGCGTCTCGCATCGGGGTGAGCTGCGCCCCGGTCTGCTGGTGCTGCCGCCACCGCCGATCGAAGGCAGCGGCATGGATCACGTGGTGGGCGCCGAGCTCGCGTACGCCGTCTCGCATCTGGGTCACCCGACCTTGCGCTTCAACTACCGCGGCGTCGGTGGAAGCCAGGGCGAGCCTTCGCGCAGCCCGCTCGAGTGGGTGGAAGACGCGATCGCGGCGCTGCAATTGGCGGTCGATAATTCAGGCGGTGAACGTGTGGTGGTGGCCACCATCGGTGCGTCCGATGCGGTGGGCCTTCGGTTGGCTGAGCTCGAACCGCTCGCGGGCCTCATCGTGATCAACCCCTCGATGGCCCGGCCTTCCGACTTCGAGAGCCGCGCGGCGTTGGCATGGCCATTGGCGGTGATCGTCGCCGAGCTGGACGCCGGTCAGGACCGTGGGCGTTGGGCCGCGGTGCTGGAGCGCCATGATGCCGTATTTACGGTCGTCCCCGGCGCGACCCGCAGCTACCAGCGCAATCTCCCCATCGTCGGCAAGGCGGCAGCCTCCCTTGTCGGGCGGGTCAGTGGACGGCCGGAAGCCCGCTGAACCACACTTGTCCCAAGGACTTCATGCTTCTTCGCGGCACGCGGCGGGAACTTGTGTGCAGATCCAATCGTTGTCTCCATCGTTCGTAGCCGCCTGTGCGAGGCCTCCCAATGCGAAAGCTGCTGACGCTGTCGACGGTCGTGATGTTGTCCTTTCCCCTGGCGGCCTGTACCCGCGACGCGGAGGTGGGCCCCGAGCTCAGCCGCCCGGCCTACGTCACCGCCGACCTGCCTGATGACGTCAGCGCCCGCGTGCCGGGCCGCATCGTGGTCGACTTCGTGGACGGCACGACCAAGGCCGAGTTCGACGAGCTGGAGCAGGAGTGGGGGCTGGACCTCGAGTTCAACTCTGAAGAAGAGGGCCCGTCGTCGGCCATCACGCAGGGCGCCTACGAGGGTGACCTCGACGCGCTGCTGGCGAAGATTAAGGCGAACCCGAAGGTCGAGGCCGCTGAGCCGCTGATGAACGTGAAGGCGCTCTTCGTGCCGAACGACCCGATGTACGCGCAGCAGTGGAACCTGAAGGCCATCAACATGGAAAAGGCCTGGGACACCTCGCGCGGCAAGGGCGTGGTCGTCGCCGTGCTCGACACCGGCATCGCCTTCGAGAACCACGACGACTTCGCGGTGGTGCCCGACCTCGAAGGGCAGAAGTTCGCCGGCGGTTGGGACTTCGTGAACGACGATGAACACGCGAACGACGATCACGGTCACGGCACGCACGTCGCCGGCACGATCGCCCAGGCCACCGACAATGAAGAAGGCGTGGCCGGTGTCGCGTTCGAAGCGACGTTGATGGCGGTCAAGGTGCTCGACCACTTCGGCAGCGGCAACACCGCCGACATCGCGGACGCGATTCACTGGGCGGCCGATCACGGCGCGAAGGTCATCAACATGTCGCTGGGGGGTGGCGGACGTTCGGCGGTGATGGAGCAGGCCGTCGAGTACGCGCGCGCCAAGGGCGTGGTGGTGGTCTGCGCTGCCGGCAACGGTGGCCGCGGCGTCGTCGAATATCCCGCTGCGTACCCCGGCTCGTTCGCCGTGGCCGCGGTGGGGCCGACCGGTGCGAAGGCGCCGTACTCTTCGTGGGGCAAGGAGCTCGACATCGCAGCGCCCGGTGGCGACAAGTCGCAGGGTGAAGCCGCGGGCATCGTGCAGAACACGATCGATCCGCAGGACGTGAGCAAGGGCGTGTACCTGTCGTACCAGGGCACCTCGATGGCCACCCCGCATGTCGCGGGTGTCGCGGCGTTGCTCTACGCGGCCGGCGCGAAGAACCCCGACCAGGTCGAGAAGGCGCTCGTGCTCGGGGCGAAGGTCGCTCCCGGGACCAAGGGTTGGTCGGAGCAGTACGGCCACGGGCTGCTCGACGCGCAAGGTGCGCTGGATGCGCTCAAGAAGCTCCGCGCGGCCGACAGCAATGAGCTGCTGCCCGACGAAGTGCTGCTCGCTTTGCAACAGCCGCAGGTGACCCAGACGGTCGGCGTGTACTCGTACAGCCAGACCAACTGGAACGTGTTCGGCTGGGCGGCGGCGATGCTGGCCTTCGTGCTGCTCACGCTCGGCACCAAGGAGCGCCCGGGCTTCCTCAACGTGCTGGCGAAGCCGGGGTTCCTCATTCCCATGCTGCTGAGCACCGTGGGCGCGTTCGCGATTCAGTACATCTCGGATCCCGGCCCGGCCACCACGGCGATCACGCTGCCGATCCCCGACTGGCTCAACCGCATCATCTTCGGCCGTGGCTCGCTGGCGAACCCGATCATCTACAGCGCCGCGCTTCCGGTGGTGGCCTCGCTGTTCGCGATCAAGTTCAAGGGTATGCGCCCGGTGGTGGGGGGCCTGGCGATCGGCTTCGCGTCCATCCTCGGCTACACGATCTGGGCGAACGCGCCTGCGCTGGCGTGGATGCCGTTCAAGTTCCTCGCGATCCCCTGGCTGGCCGTCAACGCGATCATCTGTCTGTTCGTCTCGCGCGCCATGCTCAAGAAGGAGGCCATGTGAAGCTCTCGGGCACGGTTCAATTCCGGGATCTCGAGACCGGCATCTGGGTGCTCGATGCCGATGACGGCAAGACGTACCTGCTCGCGGGTGGGGATCGGAAGATCAAGAAGAGCGGGGCGCGGATCGAGGCGGAGGGTGATGTCGACTCCGACTCGGCCACCATCGCGATGGTGGGGCCACGCTTCGTGGTGAAGCAGTACCGCTTCACCTGATAAACAGGCGGCATGCGCGCACTTGTCCTGTCCCTGATGCTTCCGTTGACTGCCTTCGCTCAGACCGCTGGTGAGAAGGTCAAGAAGGAGACGGCC
>JBKJSE010000156.1:0-9017 GCA_046595925.1 Archangium sp.
ATCGTTCCGTCCGGGCGCACCATGAACAACGACGGCAGCGGGCTCTTCGTGCCCAGCCACCGCCGCGCCACGATGTTGAAACGATCCTTCGCCACCGGGAAGGTCACCTTGTTCTCCGCGATGAGATCGCTGACCTTCTGCTGACCCTCGGGCTCCGTATCGATCGCCACCATCATCACGCGCAGGCCGTTCGCCTTGTGCTGCTCGTGGAGCTTCTGGAGATACGGCATCTCCTTTTTGCAGGGCCCGCAGAAGCTGGCCATGAAGGAGACCAGCAACGCCTTGGTCTTCTTGTCCGTCGCTTCCGGGCCGACGTAGGTGTCGATGGCAACCGACGACTCGCCGAACTCCTTGGGGTTGTAGACGGGCAACCGGAACGCCGGCACCGGCTTGTTCACCTCTGCCAGATCTTCAGCGAGCACCGGCGAGGCGACGAGGGCGAGCAACAGCAACGTTCGGTTCATGGAAGTCCTCACGACGGGTGCTTGCCCTTCGAATTCAGCCACGCGGGCAGTGCGTCGATGGCGACCCCCACGGTCTCTCTAGGAGCGCCTGGCGCGAGCCGCATGTTGTCGATCTGGAGCGTGCGCGCCGCGTGTTCAGCAGGGCCATACACTCCGAAGAAGGCAGCGTTCACCTTGCTCGCCCTCTCCTTCTGCTTGGGCAGCTTGCCGTTGCGCGGATCGAAGTCGACGTCGAAGCCCTCGTTGCGCAGCTTCATCACCAGGGCGATCGCGTCATCCCGCTCCGGCCCATCGAAGGTGCCGATGAACAGGGTCGGAGCAGCGCGCTCGATGCCCTTGAGCTTCTCCACCAGCAGCACCAATCGATCCAGACCCATGGCGAACCCGACGGCCGGCTTCTCAGGCCCACCCAGCTCGTGCACGAGGCGATCGTAGCGGCCGCCACCACACACCGTGCCCGCGGTGCCCAGCGCGTTCTCACCCGACTTCGGCTCGTAGATGAACTCGAACGTGGTGCGCGTGTAGTAGTCGAGCCCGCGCACCAGCCGGCGATCGAGCTCGAAGGGAATGCCGAGCTTCGTGAGCAGCCGCTGCACGTCGACGAAGTGCTTCTTCGAACCCTCGTCGATCGAGTCGAGGATCGCCGGCGCAGAAGCGATCGCCTCTTGCAACGCCGCCTCTTTCGAGTCGAGCAGGCGCATCGTGTTCTTCTCGTACGCGAGCTTTGCCTCGGGGCTCATCACCTCGAGCAGCGGCAAGAAGTGCTGCTTGAGCAGCTCGAGATACGCAGGCCGCGTCGACCCATCGCCCAACGAGTTCAGGTGCAGCACGACGTCAGGCACGCCGATCTGCTTGAAGAACTCGGCGCACAACGAGATCACCTCGACGTCCTGTGCGGGGTCGAGCGCGCCGTAGGCCTCAGCGCCGAGCTGGTAGAACTGGCGATACCGCCCGGTCTTCATGCGCTCGTAGCGGAACATCGGGCCCATGTAGAACCAGCGGGTCAGCGGCTCGGTGTTCGCCACCCCATTCTCGATGTACGCGCGCGCCGCCGGCGCCGTGCCTTCGGGCCGCATCGAGATCGACCGGTCACCCTTGTCGATGAACGTGTACATCTCCTTGCCGACGATGTCGGTCACCTCGCCGACGCTGCGCACGAACAACGCGGTGTCTTCGACGATCGGCGTGCGCACTTCAGAGAAGCCGTAGCGGCCGAACAACTTGCGCGCGATGCCCTCGATGCGCTGCCAGATCTCGATCTGCGGGGGGAGCAGATCGTTCATCCCCTTCACGGCCGCGAACGTTTTACTCACGTGATGGTTCCGATCTTCTGGCCGAGCACCACCGGCGAGTCGGCGAGCAACGACGGCTCCCAGGTCACCTTGCCGCGGGCGAACAACATGATCACCGTCGAGCCCATCTCGAACATGCCGATCTCGCCGCCCTTCTCGATGGCGATGGGCCGCGGATAGGTGTGGCCCTTCTGCGGCTCGCCGCGGTGCGTGATGAGCTCGTCGTAGGCCGCGTGAATGCGGGACACGCAGGTGGCGCCGACGGCGATGTACGCGCAGGGCCCGGCAGGCGTGTCGAGGTACGTGACCAGCCGCTCGTTGATCGCGAACAGCGCGTCCTTCGTGCGCACCGACTTCTGGTTCACCGGCCAGAACTCACCGGGCAGGTACTGGTAGCCCGTGATGTGGCCCGGCAACGGCGCGTGGAAGCGGTGGTAGTCGCGCGGCGAGAGGTAGAGCGTGGCGAACGAGCCGCCTTCGAAGTCGAGCGCGCGGCGGGCGTCACCCAGCAGCTTGTCGACGGGGAAGCTGATGCCCTTGGCCTGCAGGCACGCACCGCGCTCGATGATCCCGATCTGCGAGACCTGGGCGTCGACCGGGCTCGCGATCACCTTCGGATCCATGTCGATGGTGCGGCGGCCGGCCTTCAGCTTGCGCGTGAAGAACGCGCCGAACGTGGGGAAGTCTTCGATCGAGCCTTCGGCTTCCTCGAGGTTCACGTCGTACTGGCTGGCGAAGACCCGCATCGCGGCCTGGTGAACGGCGGCGGGAATGGGGGCTCTGGTGGCTTTGCCGACGGCCGCAGAGAGGGCCGACTTCGGCAACAACCGCATCAACGTCATGAAGGTTTGATCGCGCATCGGGAGCGGGGCTGTTCTCACCCCACCGCCGCCCGGTCGCAAGGGCGAATTAGACCCCGAGGAAGAGGCGCTTGCCGAAGTTCAGGGCCAGGTCGGCATCGAAGATGCGCTGAGCCGACGCCTGAATGTCGTATTCGACCCGCACGTACTCGACGGTGCGCGCTTCGGTGTCGTGGATCACGAAGCACGAGCGGTTGTCGTAGTCGCGCGGCTGACCGACCGAACCGACGCTGATGATGTACTTGTAGCCTTTGCGGATGCCGAACTTCTGGGCGACCACGTCGTTCACTTCGCCCGAGCCGATGGCGAACGCCTTACACAAGTGGCTGTGACCGATGAAGGTCACCTCGGGCAGATCGCCCGCGAACGGCGTCAGCTCGCGCGCCTGCTCGAGCGCGAAGATGTACTCGTAGCTGCGCGGCTCGACGGGTGAGCCGTGGCAGAAGCCCACGTCGCCGATCCGGTAGGTGTAGGGGAGGCTGCGCAGCCAGCTCAAGTTCTCTTCGTTGAGCACGTTCGCCGACCAGTCCAGGGCGTGGCGAGCGGCGTCGTAATAGAACGAGTAGTCCATGCGGCCCGCGACGGCGGCGTCGTGATTGCCCAGCAGCGTGACCTCGGCGTGTTCCCGGACCAGCTCGCAGCAGGGGTTGGGCGAGGCGCCGTAACCGACGACGTCACCCAGGCTCACGATGCGATCGACCTTCTGCTTGTCGATGGTCTTGAGGACTTCGGTGAGCGCTTCGATGTTGCTGTGGATGTCGGAGATGATGGCGATCCGCAAGGCGCTCCTCGGACTTCTGGTTCAACGGGGCTGAAAGTTCAGTTACTGATCTGCGCCTTGGAAGGCGAGCGATCTTCTTCGATCAACCGACGAATCGCATCGCGAACGCCGTCCTGAAGTTCTTCGAACGCCAGCCCCATACCGGGGGGCCCGCCGTGCCCTTCGTTCCGGCTCCACACCACCACCGCCGGCGCCTCGACGCCCTCGGTGCCGAAGCGCAAAGTGGCCTTGCTGCCCCGCTCCATCGGCGTGCTCGTGCGAACGAAAATCCCGCCCTCGCTCAAGTTTCCGATGCGCGCGTAGACGGTGATGTCCTGGCCTTCGCACCAGCAGCGAAGGCGGGACACGACGCGCTCGAACTTCCGATTCTCACTCACTCCGGCCTCCGTGTGACGCAAGGAACAGCTCCTGCGCTCCCCCCGGATGGCACTTCGCCGCCACCGCAAGACACAGCGTAGAAAGTCGCGCTCGAAGGCGTCAAGCGGGGCATTTTCCCGACACAGCCTCACAGCCCCGGAGAACCCATGCGCAAAGCCCGAATCATCTGCACGCTCGGCCCCTCTTCTTCCTCGGCAGAGGTGCTCGAGGCGATGGTGCTCGCCGGTATGGATGTCGCTCGCCTCAACTTCTCGCACGGCACCCACGATGAGCATCGGGCCCGGGTCGATTTGCTCCGAAAGGTTTCCAGGAAGGTCGGCAAGCCCGTCGCCCTGCTCCAGGACATTCAGGGTCCCAAGGT
This sequence comes from Archangium sp., assembly GCA_046595925.1. GTDB lineage: Bacteria > Myxococcota > Myxococcia > Myxococcales > Myxococcaceae > Archangium_A. The sequence continues at coordinate 4,137 of JBKJSE010000156.1, forward strand.
GCGGTTGGGGCGCTTCGTGAGCGGCTCGATGACCGTGGTCGAGGGTCAGAAGGTCACCATCACCACCCGTAAGATCCTCGGTGAAAGTGGCGTGTTGCCGACGCCGATCAAGTCACTGCCGCGTGACGTGAAGAAGGGCGACCCGGTGCTGCTCGATGATGGCCGGGTTCAGCTGCAAGTGCTCTCGGTCAAGGGCACGGAGATCGTCTGCCACGTGCTCGTGGGCGGCGTGCTGAAGGATCACAAGGGCATCAACCTGCCGGGCGCGGCCGTCTCGGTACCGACCATCACGGCCAAGGACATCGACGATCTCGCGTTCGGGCAGGAGCTGGGCGTCGACTTCGTGGCGCTCTCGTTCGTGCGCAGCGCGAAGGACATTCACCAGGCGCGCGCGCACGTGAAGAAGCTCGGCACGCCGCTCATCGCGAAGATCGAGAAGCCGCAGGCGGTGGCCGATCTCGACGCGATCGCCGAAGCGGCCGACGGCATCATGATCGCGCGCGGCGATCTCGGCGTCGAGATGCCGCTCGAGCAACTGCCCGGCATTCAGAAGGCAGCCGTGGCCGCGGCCAACGCGCGCGGCGGCCTGGTGATCGTCGCCACCGAGATGCTGGAGAGCATGGTGAACAGTCCGCGCCCCACCCGCGCTGAAGTCTCCGACGTGGCCAACGCCATCTACGACGGTGCTGATGCAGTGATGCTCTCGGGTGAGACGGCCGCGGGCAAACACCCCGTCGAGACGATCAAGATGATGGCGAAGATCGTGCTCGAGGCCGAGCGCAGGAACCCGCTCCGCGCGCAGCCGTACCAGTCGACCGAAGACCTCGCGACCGGGGTATCGGCGGCGGCGGTCAGCGCGGCGGATCGGCTGCAGTCGGCGGCGATCGTGGCGTTCACCCAGAGTGGTCAGACCGCGCGGCTCATCTCTGAGCTGCGGCCCCGATCACGCATCATCGCGCTGACACCCCACCCCGAGATCGTGCGGCGCATGGGCCTGTATTGGGGCATCACCGGCCACGTCGCGCCCCGGCTCACCTCGACCGACGCGATGATCCAGGCGGTACGCAAGCTGTGTGCGAAGGAAGGTTGGGCGAAGACGGGCGAGACGGTGGTGATCGTCGCGGGCACTCCCCTGAGCGAGCCGGGCAACACCAACCTGATGACCGTTCGGCGGTTGTGAGATGCTCCCGGTCGCATGACGACGCCCCGCCCCGTCCGGTACCGCTGCGAGCTGAGCTCTCAGATCGAGCTCGACAGTGGTGGTGATGCGGCGCGCGCCCGGGTGTTGGAGCTGTCGGAGACCGGCGCCTTCATCGAGGAGGTGCAGGCGATCGATGACGTGCAGACCGGTGAAGGCGGCGTGATCGGCATTCCGATGCCGGGTGGCGAGCCGTGGGTGGCTCACATCAAGTTCACTCGCGCGGGTACGGGGCGGGTTGACGTGCGCACGCCTCGCGCAGAGCACGTGAGCGTCGCGGTGCGCGGGTTCGGGGTCGAGTTCGACCAGCTCAATGATGAAGAGCTCGAGCGGCTTCGGGATTTTCTGGAGTTGCTCGACAGCCGGTGACTCAGAGAACGGCAGCTTCAGGGAACGTGGTGCTCGAGGGCTGCTGTGCGTTGCTCACCTCGCGCAGGCCTCTGTGCGTCGAGCAAATTCCAGTCGCGTGACGAAGTTCGAGAGTCTCGCTACGAGCGTACAGGCCCCTGTACGCCTGTGACTTGCGTCTGACGGTTCGCGCCCGAACGCATCGAATTCGTCACGATCACGTCCTCGTTCGCAGCCGAGGGGCCTGATCGGCATGAGCGATGCGCCGAAACGACGGCGACCGCCTTCCCCAGTGCTGTCGTCCTTCAGACCTTGCGCGGCGTGAAGTCGTAGATCTTCTCGACCGCGATCTGCCGGTAGCGATCGGTCTTCAGGCTTCGAACCGCACACTCGTGCACGAACTCGGCTTCGTCAGCCTCACCCGCCTTGAGCCTGCGTTTGGCCTCGGCCTTGATCTGCCTGGCCGCCTCGTGCGGGTGAAAACAGTACGACGCCGAGAAGTGCAGGTGCCCGGCGAACGGCAGCAGGCGCGCCTCGAGCACGTCACCGACGCCCAGGCCGACGATCTGCCTGCGTTCGGTCACGTCCCAGGTGATGCCCGAGAACAACCCGCGCAACCGCACCTCGCCCTTTTCGATGCGCCGCACCTCGAAGATTCCGTGGATCGTCTCGGTGAGCGCGCGAAAGGCAGCGGCGCGCTCAGGCACGTCTTCTTTGAGTGACAGCTCATACCGCTGCCGCGCCGGCGTCTTGCCGAAGTGCGGAGCGACACGATCGCACGCGTAGTGCTCGAGAAACCCCGCCATGCGCTGCTCGAGCTGGCGATCTTCGTCGAAGACCTCGCCGTTCTTCAGGAACCACGCCGCCCGCGCTGCGAGGAGATCGGGCTTGGTCTCTTCCGGCGTGGCGAAGGCGATCAGCTCTTCGAGAAACGGGTGTGGTGCGCCGCTCATGCTCCGGCCATGACGTCGGCGAAGCGCTGGAACAGGTAGCGCGCGTCGTGGGGGCCGGGCGAGGCCTCGGGGTGGTACTGCACCGAGAACGCGCGCGCGCCGGGCACCGAAAGGCCCTCGACGGTCGAGTCGTTCAGGTTCAGGTGCGTGACCTCGGCCTTGCCTTCGAGGCTCTTCGCGTCGACCGCGAAGCCGTGGTTCTGCGCGGTGATCTCGACCTTGCCGGTCACCAGATCCTTCACGGGCTGATTGGCGCCGCGATGACCGAACTTCATTTTCCAGGTCTTCCCGCCCAGCGCGAGCGCGAGGATCTGGTGGCCGAGGCAAATGCCGAACACGGGCACCTTGCCGAGCAGCGCTGCGACGGTCTTGTCGGCGCCCTTCACTGCCGCGGGGTCGCCGGGGCCGTTGGTGAGGAACACGCCGTCAGGCTTGCGCGCGAGGATCTCGGCCGAGGTCGCCCACGCAGGCACCACGGTGACGTGACAGCCCACGTCGACGAGGAACTGCAGCATCGCCTTCTTGAGGCCGTAGTCGATCGCCACCACGCGGAACTTCGGCGGCACCTGGGTCAACGTGGCGTCGTTGAGCACGTTGGGCGTGCGCTTCGACCACTCGTAGACCGTCTTGGTCGAGATGCCGGTCGCCAGATCCATTCCCTCCATGCCGGGGGCCTTCTTCGCGATCTCGACGAGCGCCGTGGCGGAGTGCTCGCCGGTGGAGATGACGCCCATCTGGGCGCCGTGCGTGCGCAGGTGCCGAACCAGCCGGCGCGTGTCGAGGCCTTCGATGCCGCCCACGCCGCAGCGCGAGAGCATCGCGTCGAGCGACTCTTCGCTGCGCCAGTTCGACGGCTCGGAGTACTCGCGAACGATCATCCCGACGGCGTGCGGCTTGCCCGACTCGTCGTCTTCCGCGTTCGTGCCGACGTTGCCCATCTGCGGGTACGCCATGGTGACGATCTGCCCGACGTACGACGGGTCGGTGAGGATCTCCTGGTAGCCGAACATCGAGGTGTTGAAGACCACCTCACCGACGGTCTCGCCGGCAGCACCGAAAGAACGCCCTTCGAAGAGGGATCCATCTGCAAGGGCCAGGACAGCTCGCTTCACGTGGTCACTCCAGTCGAAGGCAGATAACGCGCACCACTGATCACGCCAGAGACCGAGCGCGACTGAGGGTCGATGAGGGTCAACGCAGCCCGCAGGCCGGGGAGAATTCCAGTCTTGAGCCCCAACAACCGGGCGGGCGCCGTCGAGAGCACCTCGACCATTCGCAAGGGCGACAAGCCGACACCGAGCACTGCCGGGAGCGCCTGCTCGAAGCCTTCACAACCCGGTGCGCACGCTTCGAACGGGTGTTCGCGATCCAACACGTCGACGCGCACGTGATCGCAGGCCACCGCGTCGATGGTGCCGTCGGCGAGCGCGAGCCCCAGCGCCTTCACGTCAGCCTCGCCGCGCAGCGCCGGCCACACCCGCGCCTCGAGTGCGTAGCCTTCGGCGGTGCGGTCATCGCGCGTCAGGTGGTGCGGCGTGCAGTCGGCCGACACTTGCAGGCCCCGCTGTCTGGCCGCGCGAATCAGCTCGATGCTGCGGGCGGTGGTGAGGTGCGCGAAGTGGAGCCGGCCGCCGGTCTCCTCGAGGATCAGCAGGTCGCGCGCGACGACGGCGGCTTCAGCCGCGACCGGCACTGAAGGCAGGCCGAGCCGGGTGGCCGTCAGCCCTTCACCCAGAACACCGGCGCCGGTCAGCGAAGGATCTTCCGCGTGCAGCACCAGCAACTTGCCGCGCGAATACTGGAGCGCCCGACGCAACACGCCCGACTTCACCAGCGGCCGGAAGCCCTGGCTCAGGCAGGCCGCGTCATCGGGCGTCTCGCCGAGTTCTTCACCCTCGAGCTTGCGGGTCAGGGGCGCTGCGGTGAGCAACTGCAGGCGATCATCGCGCAGCTTGTTCGACTCGGGGGCAGCCACCACCGTGGTGAAGCCGCCCTTCAGAGCGGCGTCGAGATCGCGCACGTCGCGCAACACGCTGTGCAGATCGACGAACCCGGGCGTGACCCAGGCGCCATCGAGCTCGAGCACTTTCGCTCCGGTGGCATCGAGCTTCGAGCCGACCGAGGCGATCTCGCCGTCGACGATCAACACGTCCGCGACGCCGTCACGTTTTGCGGCTGGGTCGAGGAGCCGGCCACCCCGCAGGAGAAGTCTCATGAGGCCCTCTGCGCAGGAGGGTGTCGAGGATGGCTTCGACAATACGAGCGCCCACCGTTCCTCCCGAGCAAGGAACCAGCTTCGCTGGCGATTTCGACCGAAGGAACACACCGGTCCTCCCGAGCGGAGTCGAGGGAGTACTTCTGCCTCGCGCGGCAGGTCACCCC
>JBKJSE010000200.1:0-13616 GCA_046595925.1 Archangium sp.
GCGCGGCTCGATGCGCCACTGGCAGACCTACGAGAAGGCGTACCAGATTCTCGCGGCCTTCTCGGCGCCGCTGGTGCTCTCGGTTCACACCATCGTCTCGTTCGACTTCGCCGTCTCTCAGCTCCCCGGTTGGCACACCACGATCTTCCCGCCGTACTTCGTGGCCGGCGCCGTCTTCTCGGGCTTCGCGATGGTGCAGACGCTGATGCTGCCTGCGCGTCACTGGCTGGGCCTCAAAGACCTGGTCACCGCCAAGCACATCGAGAACATCAACAAGATCATTCTCGTGACGGGTTCGCTCGTCGGCTACGCGTACGCGATGGAGTTCTTCGTCGCTGCCTACTCGGGCAATGACTACGAAGGCTTCACCTTCCTGAACCGCATGGGCGGCCCGTACTGGTGGGCCTACTGGATCATGGTCAGCTGCAACGTGATCACCCCGCAGCTCTTCTGGTTCCGCAAGGTGCGCACCTCGCCGACCTGGAGCTTCATTCTCGCGTTCTTCGTGAACATCGGAATGTGGTTCGAGCGCTTCGTCATCACCGTCACCTCGCTGCACCGTGACGCGCTGGTCTCGAGCTGGGACTACTTCGTGCCGGTCACCGAGGTCTTCTACCTGGTCGGCACCTTCGGCCTCTTCTTCACCTTGTTCCTGCTCTTCATTCGCTTCTTCCCGGTCATCGCGATGGCCGAGGTGAAGATGGTGATGCCGCAGGCCGACCCGCACTGGGAAGGCTACGCGCACGAAGGTGAGCACCACGCCGCCCCCGCTGTCGCCGCTTCCGGAGGTCACTCATGAGCGCGCCCAAGCTGTGGGGAGTGCTGGCCCGTTACGAAAACCCGTACACCATCACCAAGGCCTGCGAGCAGGTGCGGGACGCCGGTTACAGCGAGTGGGACGCCTGCGTTCCTTTCCCCGTGCACGGTCTCGATCGCGCGATGGGGCTCAAGCCCTCCAAGCTGCCGTGGATCGTGCTGACCATGGGCGTGCTGGGCAGCAGCTTCGCCCTCTTCTTCGAGTCGTGGGCGATGGGCACGCTCTACCCGATGGTGGTCGGCGGCAAGCCGCTGTTCTCGCTGCCGGCCTTCGTGCCCATTTGGTACGAGGTCACCGTTCTCTCCAGCTGTGTGACGGCTTTCATGTCGAACTGGATTCTGAACGGCCTCCCGCGCCCGCATCACCCGGCCTTCGCCAGCAAGGCGTTCGAGCGCGTCACCGACGACAAGTTCTTCATCATGGTCGAGGCGACCGACCCCAAGTTCGATCTTGAAAAGACGAAGGCGCTGCTGACCGGCGCCGGCGCCACGCTGGTCGAGGAGCTCGAGCCGTGAAGAATGTACTGTTCGCTTTCGTGCTGGTGCTCGCCGGTTGCCGCGGTTGGGAAACCGAAGAGCGCCCCGTCCACATCATCAAGAACATGGACACCCAGGAGAAGGGCAAGGCGTACCGCCGCGACTCCACGGGTCTGTTCGCCGACGGCCGCATGTCGCGGCTGCCCGTCGAAGGCACCATCGCGCAAGGCCAGCTGGTCGAAGACTTTCAGTTCGACGAGGGCATCGACGAGGCCAGTGAGCCCACCAAGGCTTTCCCCGCGAACGTGAAGTCCGAGATGGACGCCAACGTCGCGCGTGGTCAGAACCGGTACCAGATCTACTGCACGCCGTGCCACGGCCCCGCGTTGGACGGCAAGGGCACGGTCGCTGGCCTCGCGCTCGACGGCGGTCCCCGCCTGACGGTCGCGCCGCCCAGCCTGCACCTCGAGCGCATCGCGAAAGAAATGGTCGTCGGGAAGATCTACTCGGCCATTCGCAACGGCGTGAACAACGGCAACATGCCCAGCTACGCGGCGCAGATTCCGGCAGCGGATCGCTGGGCGATCATCGCGTACGTGAAGAGCGAGCAGATGAAGAAGGACGCTTCGGTTCCGCTCGAGCCCGGTGGGGTCGCGCAGGTCGACGTGAAGGTCGCCACCGCCGAGGCCGGCGGCCTGCTCTACAAGGCCAAGGGCTGCAATGCCTGCCACTCGCTCGATGGCACCCGGGTCGTCGGCCCGACGTTCAAGGGCATCTGGGGCCGTTCAGAAGAGACGAGCGCAGGCACCGTCAAGGTCGACCTGGCGTACGTCAAAGAGTCGATCCTCACGCCGATGGTGAAGATCGTGAACGGCTACCCGCCCGCGATGCCGCCTCAGCAGCTCAATGATCTCGAGGTCGAGAGCATCACGCTGTTCATGCAGACGCTGAACTGATCGAAGGCCGACCATGAGCCACGAAATCAAAACGCCGGAAGACATTCAGATTCCCCCGTCGAGCTTCCTCGCGAAGCTGCCCATTCTGGGCGGCATCATGGCGGTCGCTGGCCTGGGCGCCACGCTCGGCTCGGCCTTCGGCGAGCACAAGGCGCGCGCGATGTTCAGCTACCTCTGGGCGTTCGAGACGGTGCTGGCGATCGCGCTCGGCGGCCTGGGTTGGCTGCTCATCGATCACACCGTGCGCTCGGGTTGGGGCGTGGTGGTGCGCCGCTTCGTCGAGACCACCACGGCGACGTTGCCGGTGTTCGCGCTGCTGTGGCTGCCCATCGGCTTCCTCGGCTTTCACGAGCTGTTCCCGTGGAGCCACGAGAGTGACCCGATCCTGCTGAAGAAGGCGTGGTTCCTCAACCCCGGCTTCTGGTACGCGCGCGCGTTCATCTACCTCGCGGTGTGGTCGGGCCTGGGCTGGTTCCTCTACAGCACCTCGATCAAGCAGGACTCGTTGGCCGGTGATGCGAACCTCGCCGAGCGCACGCGGTTGATTCAGTTGGTGCGCGGCGTGTCAGCGGGCGGCATCGCGCTGTACGCGCTCACGCTGTCGTTCGGCGCCATCGACTGGCTGATGTCGCTGCAGCCGCACTGGTACTCGACCATCTTCGGCGTCTACTACTTCACCGCCGGCATCCTGGCGTTCTTCGCCTTCGTCACCCTGATGTCGATGGCGGCGCAGGCGGCGGGCGTGCTCAAGACGGCGATCAACACCGAGCACTTCCACGACCTCGGCAAGTTCATGTTCGGCTACACGATCTTCTGGGCGTACATCGCGTTCAGCCAGTTCGTGCTCATCTGGTACGCGAACATTCCGGAAGAGACCGAGTTCTACATGGTCCGCATGGAAGGTGGCTGGCAGTACATCTCGCTGGGCCTGCCCATCGCGCACTTCTTCGTGCCGTTCCTGTTCATGCTGTCGCGGCAGATCAAGCGCAACCGGTCGTTCCTGGCCGCGGGCGCCGTGTGGACGCTCGTCATGCACTGCGTCGACATCTACTGGCTGGTGATGCCGAACTACGGCGCGCACGGCGGCGGTCACCACGAGCCGCACCTGGCGCCCAGCTACCTCGACTTCACCGCGCTGCTCGGCATGACCGGCGTGTTCCTCGCGGCCTACGGCGTGCTCTTGAACCGGAACAAGGTCGTCGCCATCAACGACCCCCGGCTCCCCGAGTCGCTGGCGCACGAGAACTACTGATTCAACCGAACGCGTCGACGGCGGAGCAGCGTCGACGCGAGCAACACCAGCGGCACCACAGGGGCGACTGAACAAGCTCGCCCGGCCGGAACCAACGCCACCACCTCGGTGGCGTTTGCATTTCCGGCAGCGTCGACGCGGATCGCCTTGAGCCGGTTCTCGCCGGAAGGAAGCCCCCAAACGGTCGCAGCGCCTTCGCCGCTCGCGGCCAGAACAGAGGTCGGCTTCCACATCGGGTCTTCAGCGAGCACCACCAGGGCGAACATTCATGCGGAGGAGGCTACTGCGACCCTCTCCCACCGCCTTGTGAGCGGAGTGACGAAGGCGAAGTGAACGACGGCCCTGAGGGCGTGGCGGCTCGAGGGCCTGACTGGCTGCCCACACGAGCAGGCCTCTCGGCTGCGGGCGAGGACGCGAAATTGGCACCTGTGGTTTCAGCGCGCGTCCCCACGCGCGGTCAGACCACAGGTCGCGCACAGCGCGTCGAAGCGCTCGACGCACCGGTGCACGTCAGGGAGTGACCGTGACGTTCACGCCCAGCTCGTTGTTGGTCTCGTCGCTCTCGACCACCAGCCCCGTGCTGTCTGCCGTGACACCGACCCGGTACGCACCCGCCGGGGGCGCCGTCGGATAGCTCAGACAGACGTCGGTGACGGCCCCTGCCGCCAGGCTCGACACCACCACGGTGGGGTTGAACGGCACGCCCAACCCACCACCGGCGACCTTCGAGATGGGCGCAGCACCAACGCCGATGTTCTGAACCTGCACGCACAGAGAGTACGGCTGCCCCGCCTGCACGGACGTCACGACGGTTCCCTTCGCGTCGAGGAAGAACGGCTTGGCGATGATCAGATCAGCGGGCGCGCACTTCTTCACGCAGACGCCGCGCTTCGTATCGAGCTCGAAGTCTTCCCGGCAACGCCGCAGCTCATGCGCGATCGCCCACGTCGGGAAGTTCGGGCCCGTGGTGCACACGCCGTACACCCCTGTCGGGCCGACGTTCGAGCCCGTGTACCGCGCCGGCGCGTCGCACAGCGGCAGCTCACCCCCGCAGCCGTCGCCCCCGCACAGGTCCCACGTGCACAAGCCCGTCTTCTGATTGAGCGTGCTGCCCGTGGGACATTGATTGATGGTGTGCGAGCAGTACCCGAACCAATCGCAGTGATGGCACGTGCCTTCGTCGGCAGCGAAGGCGCTGGGTCGGTACTCCCAGCCGGACGGACACAGCGTGAAGTCGCACGTCTGGGCAGCAGCGGAAGAAGCGACGGTGAGCACAGCGACGCAGAGGATTGTTTTCATGACGACGCGCAGAGCACGGCTCAGGCCAACCCCGCTCGCGTGTCGATCACGGTGGTTGGCGGCGCGACCTGTCGCCTCGCAGTGCACAGTGTGGCTTGCGAAGTTTCACTTCAAGTTCGAACGCGTCGACGGCGCAGCAGCGTCGAGGCGAGCAACACCAGCGGCAACACCGGAGCAACGGAACAAGCGCGGTCGGCTGGCACGGTCGCCACGACGTCAGCTGCTTCGCTCGCGTTGCCAGCGACATCCACGCGGATCACCTTGAGCCTCGTCTCTCCCTTCGGCAGGCCCACCACGGTCGCAGGGCCGTCGAGGCTCGTGGTCAGGACCGCGGTGGTTTGCCAGGTCTGGCCTTCTTCCATCACCACCAGGAACGACTCGGCGTCGGCTCCCGAAGTGAAGGTGGTGATGGCGCTGAGCTGCCCCACCTTTCCCGTCGAGCTCACGGTGACCTGCGGTGCCGCGGGTGCAACCGTGTCCACGTCTGACGTCACGGTGAAGGTGACCAGTTGGGTCCCGAACTGACTCACCTGGTACGCGCCGGGTGCCAGTGCCGCTCGAGGTACCAGTTGAACGACCCCTTCCCCGAAGAGGCCTCGGACGTCGACCGTTGAGACGGCGACTTCGGCGCCCAGCGGGTCGAAGAGCTGAACGGTGTTGTTGCTCCCGAAGACCCAGACCTTCGCGTTGCGCGCGACCACCGTCCCATTCCGCGGAAAGAGCTCCGGCGGCGGCGGGGCAAGGGGTGCGGCCCACGCGAGGCTGGCGAACCCCAGGAGACTCCACAGCATCGTCGAGCGAGCGTTCATGCGAGCTGAGGCTACTGCGGACGGGGCGATGGTTCCCAGCGGAGCAAGTGGCCCCTCGACTGCTCCTGGGGTGAACGGTACGAAGCACTCCGGTCCTTCCGCCCGGAGTCCCCATGAAGAAGCTGTGCCTCGTACCCCTGGTGCTCGCGATGTTCGCCGCGACGGCCCAGGCTGAGAGCCGTTCCGCGCGCCTGCTCAGCGACGCCCCGAAGTTGCTCGCCGGTGCGACGCCGCGCCTGCTCGACGCCGCGCTCGCCGCCGCCGACGTGAAGGAGTTCGCCAACGCGCCCATCGAGTTCGGTGAACACTTCGCCAAGACCGCCGCGGTGGGCATGGCCTCTTCCGTCACCGGCGTGCTCATCGGCGCTGGCCTGGGCGTGCTGTCGAACAACCTCATCGCCGCCGCGATCCCCGTGCTGCTGGCGAACCTGTTCTTGCCGCCCATCGTCACCGTCCTGGTCGCGATGCTCATCGGCAACTGGGACTCGCCCGGCCGCTTCAGCTTCTGGCTGCCGCTCGCGGGCGCCTTCGCAGCCAACGCCGCAGCCTACGTGCTGGCCAGCCTGCTCTTCGTGGTGCCGTGGACCAACCCGGCCGCGTTGCTCATCTACTCGCTCATCGACGGCCTGCTCATGAGCGGCGCGAGCGTGGGCATCATGCACGCGACGCAGAAGAAGCAGCCGGTCATCGTGACCTCGTTCGTCCCCGGCATCTCGGACACCACCCTGGTGCCGCTGATGAAGGTGAGCCTGTGAGAGCGCTCCTCGTTTCGTTGACCGTGTTCTCTTCCGTCGCCTTCGCGCAGAACTGCCCGACGCGCGCCAGTTGGCCCACCACCGACTGGCCGCAGAACCTCGCGACCAACAAGCAGACGGAGATCAAGGCGCTGGAAGACTTCGCCTTCACGCTCGTCGGCAAAGACTCCGAGCGGCTCGGGTACCGCACCGAGGGCCTGGTCATCATCAAGAACGGCGCGATCGTCTATGAGCGCTACGCGCGCGGCTTCGATGAGACCAAGCGCCACCTCTCGTGGAGCGTCGCCAAGAGCATCTCCAGCGCGCTGGTCGGGGTCGCGGTCAAGCAGGGCGCGCTCGAGCTCGATGACGGCGTCTGCCAGATTTTCCCCGACTTCGAGGGCTCTCCCCAGTGCGCCATCACCGTGAAGGACGCGATCACCTTCGGCACCGCGCTGGGCTGGCAGGAAGAATACGAAGACCAGAGCTACCAGGTGTCTTCCGTCATCTCGATGCTGTTCGGCTCGGGCCACCAGGATCAGCTCAAGCACATCCTCACGCACAAGCTGGTCGCCGAGCCCGGCAAGCGCTGGAGCTATTCCACCGGAGACGCAGAGCTCGCTTCGGCCCTCGCCAAGCGCGCGCTGGCCAAGGGTCACGGCAAGGACGCGTTCTGGAAGTTGCTGTTCGACCCCATCGGCATGCAGCGCGCGACGTTCGAAGAAGACGCGAAGGGCACGCCGCTGGGTGGCTCGATGGTGTTCGCTACGCCGCGTGACTACGCGAAGTTCGGCTTCCTCTTCCTGAACGACGGCTGCTGGAACGGCGAGCGCCTTCTCCCCGAGGGTTGGGTCGCGACGAGCACCACGCCTTCCGACGTCTTCGTCGCCAGCGCGCCCGAGAGCGAGACGACGCCCTCGGGCTACGCGTGGTGGCTCAACCGACCGGTGCCGTCGCAGAACAAGCCGATGCCGTGGCCCGACGTTCCTCAAGACACCTACGCAGCGCTGGGCCACTGGGGCCAGCGCATCGTGGTGGTGCCTTCCGAAGACGTGATCGTGGTGCGCGTCGGCGACGACCGCAAAGGCAGCATGGACGTGAACGAGCTCATGAAGCTCAGCCTGGCGGTGACGCGATGAAGAACGTTCTCTGGCTGCTCGCCCTGGGGCTGCTCGCTGGCTGTGCCAACGAGAACGGCACGCCGCGCACCTACGACAACAACGACCTCGAGCTGGCGGTGGGCAACTCTGCGCGCATGGGGTGCAGCTGCATGTTCGTCATGGAAATGGATGAGGCCTATTGCCGCGCCTGGGTCAAAGCGTCCCCAGATGTGGCGAAGGTCTCCTTCGACGTGGCCAACAAGCGCGTGCAGTCTTCTGCTTTCATCAGCTGGGCCGCCACGGCTCGTTTCGTCGACGAGAAGACGGGCTGCATCCTGGAGTGAGTCGGGTCGCACAGCGAGAGGTGCAGCCATGGGCAGTGACGACAGTGCAGTCACTCAGCGCGCCTTCCTCACCGGGGCGCGGCTCAAGATCAGCAGGCTCCAGCTCGATGGAGATCTCGACCAGCTCTATCGCCAGGTCACCGAGATCTCCGCGCAGGCCCTGGGCGTGGCTCGGGTCGGCGTGTGGTTCTTCGACCCGAGCCTCACCTCGTTGTCCTGCAAGACGCTGCATGACGTGAAGGGTGACGGGGCGCCGCCGCCCATCCTGATGTCGAAACACCCCACGTACCTCAACGCCATTCGCGAGCGCCGCTTCGTCGCCGTCGACGACGCACGCACCGAGTCGCCCACCAAAGGCCTGCTCGAGTATCTCGAGACGTGGAACGTGACGTCGATGCTCGACGCCGCCGTGTATCGGAACGGCGCGGTGGTGGGCATCGTGTGTCACGAACACGTCGGCCCGAAGCGCGCGTGGAAACGCGAAGAGTGCCAGTTCGCTGCCACCGTGGCGGACCTGCTCTCACACTTCCTCGAGGTCAATGAGCGGCTCGCGGCCGAAGCGCTCAACCACGCGCTCGAGCTCAAGCTCAAGGACGCGCACCGGCTCGACGCGCTCGGTCGAATGGCGGCGGGCGTGGCGCACGACCTCAACAACCTGCTGGGGGTGATCACCAGCGGCATTCTGGTGATGCAGCGGGGCGGTGGGCTCGACGTGCTCGCGCCGATGGAAGAGTCGGCCCGCCACGCGGCCTCGCTGGTCACGCAGCTGCTCTCTCTGGGGCGCAGGCAGACGCCGGTCGCGGTGATGCAACCGCTCGACCCGGTGCTGGCGGATCTCTCGAGGCTGCTGGCGGGGCAGACGAAGCCGGGCTGGCAGGTGGTCTTCGACGCCGAGAAAGGCCTCGAGATCTGGGCCGACGCGTCGCAGCTCAACCAGGTGTTGTTCAACCTGGTCACCAATGGGCTGCAGGCGATGCCGAAGGGTGGCGTGGTGGTGGTGAAGGCTCGCAAGCGGCAAGGCGGGGTGCAGCTCGAGGTGATCGACAGCGGTGAAGGCATCGCTGACGTGAACAAGGAGAAGTTGTTCGACCCGTTCTTCACCACCCGTCCCGACGGGCATGGCATCGGCTTGTCGGTGGTGCAGCAGCTGGTGAACCAACACGGGGGCGAGGTGACGGTCAGCTCAGCGCTCGGTGAAGGAACCACGTTCAAGGTGTGGTGGCCGTCGGAGGTTCCGGGCTAATCGCTGGTGCATGAAGAACCAGTGGTGGTCGTCGGTGTTGCGGTGCCCTCGGTGCGGTGGCGCTTTGGATGTCGGGAAATACCTCGCGCGGTGCAGCGTGTGCGGGCCGTACCCCGTGCTCGGTGATGTGCCGGTGCTGGTGGCGGACCCCTCCGGGTATTGCGCGCGGTTTCACGACGCGATCCTCGCGGCGTTGGCAGAGCACGACCTCGCCGAGCGTGAAGGCGTGGCCGTGGTGCAGGCGTTTGCCGAGGGCCGCGTGGAAGCACGTGAAGCGTTCGGTGATGACTGGACCTCGCATGAAGCCTCGGGCGGTGAGGCGCCGGTGCCGGTGAAGGGCGCTGCGACGAAGGCGTTGGGGGCGCTGCTCAAGGTGGCTCGCGAAGATGGTCCGGCGAGCTGGTTTGCGCGTCGGCTCAAGCCGGTGAAGCTGGCCCTCGAGGTCGGTTGTGGTGCGGGTGAGCGGTCTGAGGTGCTGGCGCAACATGCCGAGCGGTTGTTGGTGGGAGACCTGTCATTGCGCGCGGTGTTCCGGGCGAGGGCGCGCGCGGCGCGGCATGAGTCTGAGGTCGCGGGCGTGGTGATGGACGCCGTTGCCCTGCCGATTCGACGGGGCACGCTCGATCTGCTCATCGCTGAGCACGTGGTGGATCTGCTCGATGAGCCGTTCGAGTTTCTGACGCAGGCGCGCAAGGCGCTGAACAAGAAGGGCCAGTTGTTGGTCACCACGCCTGAGCCGTCCCTGGGTTTTGGTGAAGACGACGCGCTTGAGAAGCTCGCTGAGCGCGCCAAGTTCAAGGTGGTCGAGCGGCGCGATGGGTTGCCGTGGTTGCGGGTCAACTCGTCGCGGTTCGTCGAGTGCTACCTCGTGCAGGCCTTGGCGCTTCAGTAGGCGTTACGAACGGCCCCTCACCCCGACCCTCTCCCCGCTTCGCAGGGAGAGGGAGATCAGGCGAGCGCGATCTCGAAGCCCGTTCGGCCGGGCTGCCACTCAGTGCGCCCCACCTTCGCCGGGGTGACTCCGAACAAGGTGAACCCGAGCTTTTGCACCCGAAAGCCCTTCAGTGCAGGCGAGAGCGGGTCATTCTCGGGCAGCTCGAAGGTGAAGAAGTGAAACCCCTTCGGCTGAAGCCGCGCGTATGCGTGCTCGAGCAGCGCCTGGAAGACTTCAGGTGACTGCCCCTTCACCCACAGGTTCGTCAGGTACGCGTAGCGGAACTCACCGCCCGGCTCAGGCAGCTTTGGCCAGCGCGCGAGGGACGCTGCGAGATTGAAGCCGCGCTTGACCCACTTCATCGAGCCCTCGTACGAGTGCACGCGGTAGCGCTTCACCGGCGAGGGATCCCAGATGGTGGTGATGCCGATGAGCGCACCCGACGCATCCTCAGCGAGGAGCGTGCTCTCGAGCGTGAAGCCGGGCCACCGCGCGAGGCGGTGTTCGAACTCACCTCGATCGTAGCGATACCCGAACGCCCGTTGCCCGTGCTCAGCCGCGAGCACCTCGACGATGCGCGGCACATCAGCCGTGGTCGCGCTGCGCACCTTCACCGAGGATGACGGGCTGCGCCTGCGCGTGAGCTGCACCGACACCGCATCGAACGCGTGGAGCCGCTGGTAGTACGGCTGATTGACCCGCTTTGCTTTGCGCTTCGTGAGCGCGTTCATCGCCGCGCGGTTCGAGGTGAGGATCGCCGTGTAGTACGCCGTGCACCCGGTGCGTTCGCAGAGCACGTCGAAGAAGTCGCCGAAGAACCTCCCGAACGTGCGCCCGCGATCGAAGCGGATCCGCAAATCGCCCAGGTACCCGACGCGCGCTGGAGCGCCATCGAGCCAGCCTTCCCGAATGAGCGCAGTCGCCATGCCGACGAGCCCGCCCGAGCCGTCATCACCGACGTAGGTGAAGGGCTCGACCCGCTGCATGGCATAGAGCGAGAAGAAGTCTGGCTCGCGCTGGGTGGAGAGCACGAGTTCCCCGCGCATGGGGACGGCGCTGAACAGGTCGAGACAGCCCTGATTGTCGGCCGGCGTGGTCAGGCGGGGAATCACCTCGGAAGTCACGAGGCGGACTGTAGCGAAGAGGTATGTTCCTGAGCGTGACGTCTCGCGGGAATGCGCACCGCACCATCTCCACCAAGCTGCTGCGCATGCGGGGCTTCTTCCGGCCGAGCCGCGGGCTGCAGGCGCGCGTGCGTCGGGTCACCTCGCTGACGAAGCGCGAGCTCGATTCGATGTGGACGCTGTTCGAGAGCGCCTACGCCGGTGCGCGCCGCGAGGGGTTCGAGCGAGACCTGTCCGAGAAGCACCATGTCATCGTGCTCAAGGACGAGCTGGGTACGGTGCGGGGCTTCTCCACGCTGCTGCGGCTCGAGGTCGAAGGCGCCTGCGTGGTCTTCTCGGGCGACACCATCGTCGCGCCGGGTTTCTGGGGGCAAACGGCGCTTCAGCGCGCCTTCATCTGGTACCTGATGACGCAGCGTCACGCCCAGCCGGGGCGGCCGGTCTATTGGTTCCTCATCACCAAGGGCTACCGCACGTACCTCCTCATCTCGCGCTACTTCCCCAATCACTGGCCGCGGCACGATGCGCCTTTGCCGGTGAAGGAGTCGGCGTTGCTCGACACCTTGTGCAAGGCGAAGTTCGGCGCGGCGTGGGACGCGGCTGCCGGCTTGCTGCGCTATGCCGGTGGTGATGCCGTGCGTCTGACCGACACGCTCGCCGACGTGCCCAAGCGGCTCGAGTCAGATCCCGACGTGCACTTCTTCCTGAAGACGAACCCGCGTTGGGCTGAAGGAGACGAGCTGTGCTGCCTGGCCCGCGCTGATGACGAGTTCGTGGAAAAGACCACGCGCATCTTCCTGTGAAGGTCACTGCGCTCAACCTCGCCTGGGCGCTGACGCGACGTGCTTCGGTGGCGCGTTTTCACGCGGGCCTGGCAGATCCCCGGCGCGCGCAGGAGCGGTGGCTCAAGGACTACCTGACCGACAACGCAGGCACGGCGTACGGCCGGGCGCACGGGTACGCGAGCATCACGACGGTCGCGCAGTTTCGCGAGCGCGTGCCGGTGGAGTCGTACGAAACCCTCGCGCCCTGGGTCGAGCGCATCGAAGGGGGGGAGCGTGAGGTGCTCACCCGCGAGCCGGTGTTGATGCTCGAGCGCACCTCGGGGAGCGTCGCGGGGCCCAAACACATTCCGTACACGAGGGGGCTGCTGGGTGACTTCGGCGCTGCCACCAGTCCGTGGCTCGACGATCTCTCGTTGTCCTTCCCGCGCCTCTTCAGCTCGCGGCAGTACTGGAGCCTCTCGCCTGCCTCGCGGGACCCGGAAGTGACGCGCGGTGGCCTGCGCATCGGCATGGAGGACGACACCGAGTACTTCGACCCGGCCACGCGTTTCGCGATGAAGCGGTTGTTCGCGGTGGACGGCGCGGTGGGGCAGCTGCGCGACGTGGACGTCTGGCGGCAGCGCACGCTCGAGCAATTGATCGCCGCTGAAGATCTCGGCTTCATCTCGGTATGGAATCCTTCGTTCTTCACGCTGCTGATGCAGGACCTGGTCACGCGGTGGGCGAGCTACGCGTATCCGCTCCCGAAGAAGCGCCGCGCGCAGATAGAAGATCGCCTCGAGAAGGCGGGCGCCTTCGTCGGCGAGGCGATCTGGCCGCAGCTTCAGCTCATCAGTTGTTGGACTGATGCATGGGCGGCGCAGGCGCTGCCGGGGTTGCGGAAGTTTTTCCCGACCACTCCGATTCAGGGAAAGGGCCTGCTCGCGACGGAGGGCGTCGTTTCATTCCCGCTCTGGGGTCTGCCAGCGCCGGTCGCCGCGGTGACCAGTCACTTCCTCGAGTTCAAGTCGCTCGACGATGACGCGGTGCTCGGTGTGCACGAGCTGCGGGAAGGCGCGACGTACGCTCCGCTGCTCACGACGCGAGGTGGCTTCGCGCGGTACCGGCTGCCGGACCAGGTGCGCTGCGTGGGCTTTCATCGACGCGCGCCGCTGCTGCGCTTCGAGGGCCGGTTGGATCGCGGAAGTGACCTGCGCGGAGAAAAGCTGAACGCGACGTTTGCTGAAGGTGCGGTGCGAGCTGCGCTCGAGGAACACCCGGCGCGGTTCGCGCTGCTCGCTCCGGAGTTGTCAGCGCTGCCGCGCTACGTCGTGTACGTCGAAGGCGCGCGTGAACCAGAACAGCTCGCGGCGGATCTCGAGCAGCGGTTGGGTGAGAACGTGCACTATCGGTACGCGCGTGAGCTCGGTCAGCTCGGGCCAGTGATGGCGCGGGTGGTGGTGACGGGTGAAGCACGCGTGCTCGGGGAGCTGAGTCGACGCGGGCTGCGGCTGGGAGACATCAAACCCACCGGCTTCGACCCACGGCCGATCTGGGGCGATGTGTTCAAAGACTAAACGGAGGAGGCACACCACCACCCTTCTCCCCGAGAGGCCGAGAGGGTCGGCCGAAATGGGGATTGAGACCCCACCGTTCCCCCCGAGCAGGGGACCGGCTTCGCCGGCGATTTCGTCCGAAGGAACAGACCCACCGTTCGCATCGAGCGCAGTCGAGATGCCACCTCTGCGCCGCGCGGCAGGTGAC
>JBKJSE010000214.1:0-25465 GCA_046595925.1 Archangium sp.
CGAGGGGTGACCTGCCGCGCGAGGCAGAAGTACTCCCTCGACTCCGCTCGGGAGGACCGGTGTGTTCCTTCGGTCGAAATCGCCAGCGAAGCTGGTTCCTTGCTCGGGGGGATCGGGGCGGCCCTCTATTCACCAGCCTCCCGAAGGGAGTGGGCGAACATCATTTGAAGAGCCGCTTGAGCCAGCCGAGCACGCCGCGGGGCTGGAACACGTCGACCTCGGGGTCGGTGTCCTCTTCCATCGCGCGAATGTGTTCCTTCACGTTGGCCGGCGTATCGCGCGTGGCGAACTGGGAGACGATGTGCCGCCCCGTCGACTCTTCCTTCGCCGTGATGGTGAGCAGGCACTCGTTGCTCAGCTCGAAGCTCAGCTCGACCGCGACCGAGCCACGTGGCCCCGGCGGGAGATCCTTCAGCTTGAAGTTGCCCAGCCAGGTGTTCTCACCGGCGCGGTTGGCCTCGCCCTGAAAGACCGGAAGCTCGAGGGTCGTCTGGTTCTCGCGCGTGGTGACCATCTGGTATTTGCGCGTGGTCGGCAAAGAGGTGTTGCGCGGGATGATGGGGTGGAAACGCCCGCCCGGTAGCCCGATGCCGATCGACATCGGCAGCACGTCGATGAGCAGCAGCCCGGCCTTCTTCTCCAACGCATCGGCGAGCAGCGCCGCCCCGAGCGCGACCGCTTCTTCCGGGTTGCCCGCCATCACCGGCTGGCGGCCGAAGAGCAGCGCGATGCGCTCCTGCACGAGCGGTGCACGCGACTGGCCACCGACCAGCACGATCTCGTCGATCTGATCGGCGCGCAGAGTGCGGTTGCGCACGACCTCCTGGCAGACCTCCATGGTGCGATCGACGATCGCCCGGGTGATGCGCTCGAGCTGCTGACGGGTCAGCGTCACGTCGAGGTCGATCGGCTTGCCGTTCACCACCGAGACGAAGGGCACGTGAATGCGCGCTTCGGTCAGGTTCGAGAGGGCGATCTTCGCGCGCTCTGCCGCGTCGTAGACGCGCTGAATGGCGACCCGGTCGGTGAAGATGGTGTCGGTCCGCTCCTCGAAGTCGCTCATCAACTGCGTGACGATCGCCGAGTCGAAGTCGATGCCACCCAGGAACGTGTCGCCGCCCGTCGAGACCACTTCGTAGACGGCCTCGGTGTACTCGAGCACCGACGCGTCGAAGGTACCGCCGCCGAGATCGTAGACGAGCACGCGCTGCGGCTTGCGATGCGAGTGGCCCCACGCCAACGCGGCCGCGGTCGGCTCGTTGACGATGCGCTCGACGTGGAAACCCGCCAGCCGCCCCGCCTCTCGCACGGCTTCGCGTTGACGCTCTGAGTACCAGGCCGGCACGGTGATGACGGCACGGTGCACCGGCTCGTTGAGGCGGTGTTCAGCCAGTTGCTTGAGCTCGCGCAGCAGCAACGCCGAGAGCTCTTCCAGCCGGTACGCCCGATCGCCGAGCTGCACCGCGCACTCGCCGTCTTCGGTCGGCACCACTTCGTAGGGGAAGCGCTTGAGCAGCTCGCGCACTTCGGGCGAATCCACCGGCCGGCCGATGAGGCGCTTGAAGCCGTAGACGACCCACTTCGGGTTGATGGTGAGCTGGCTCTTGGCGGCCGCTCCGACCACGAGCTGCCCCCGCGGCGTGAGCGCGATCATCGACGGCACCAGCGACTGGCCATCTTTCCAGCTCAGCAGCATCGGCTTCCCGTCGCGCACGATCGCCGCGCACGAGTTCGTGGTGCCCAGATCGATGCCGATGATGGGGCCGGTGCGCGGAGGCTCAGGCGCAGGCTCGAAGGGGGGCGCCTTGACCTGCTTCGTGTCGCCTTGCACCAGCAGCCGGCCCGCCAGCTCAGAGGGCAGGGGCGCCTGGGCCTGCGAGGCTTCCGGCAGCTCGGGCGGAATGGCGTCGGGGCTGGTGTCGATCGGCCCCACGTTCCGGGGAATCGGCGGCTCCGACGAGCGCGCGTGCGGCATCGCGGCCGAGGCCGACTCGAGGAACCGACGGCTCACGGCGTCGAGGGTGATGAACTTGAAGCCCATGCCCATCACGCCCTGGCCCTTGTTGCCGGTGACGTAGTGGACGACCGCCGAGGCGTAGAGCACCCGCGCGCCCGACTCGATCTTGATCTCCAGCAGCACCGACGTGCCGGGGTTCTTCAGCGACTTGGAGCGGAGGTAGATGCCCCCCCGCGTGAGGTTGGCCCCGTACTTCGCGAGGAAGTCTTCTGCCGTCGCGAAGGGCAGGCGCACCGAAAGGCCGATGGGCTTGTTGTCGGTGGCCACAACAGAAATGGGAATAGGTCCCCCCTCTGGAAAAGACCAGTCATTCCGGTCGGCGGGCTGCTTCCGTTCGGCCCCCAAGTTGTCTAGAGGCCCAACATGCTGACTGCGAACATCCGCCTGGGTCTGACCTTCGACGACGTCCTGCTCCAGCCCGCCGAGAGCTCCGTTCTCCCGCACCAGGTCGAGCTGTTCACGAAGGTCACCCGGAACCTGCGGATCCCCATTCCGCTGCTCTCCAGCGCGATGGACACCGTCACCGAGGCCCGCATGGCCACCGCGATGGCGCAGGAAGGCGGCATCGGCGTCATTCACAAGAACTTCAGCCCTGAGCTGCAGGCGGCCGAGGTGCTCAAGGTCAAGAAGCACGAGACCGGCATCGTGGTCGACCCGATCACCATCACGCCCGACGCGCCGTTGTCGCGCGTGATCGAGGTGATGCGCGAGCACGGCATCAACGGCATCCCCGTCGTCGAGGGGAAGAAGCTCGTCGGCATCATCACCAGCCGTGATGTTCGCTTCGAGAAGAACCTCAATCAGACGGTGCACCAGGTGATGACGAAGAAGCTCATCACGGCGCCCGAAGGCGTGACCCAGGAGCGCGCGATCGAGCTGCTGCACACCAACCGCATCGAGAAGCTGTTGGTGGTCAACGAGGCGGGTGAGCTGCGCGGGTTGATGACCGTCAAGGACGTCGAGAAGCGCCGCGTGTACCCGAACGCCGCGAAGGACTCGAAGCAGCGGCTGATGGTCGCGGCGGCGGTCGGCGTGGGGGCTGATCGCGATGCTCGCGTCGAGGCGCTCATCAAGGCAGGCGTGGACATTCTGGTGGTCGATACGGCGCACGGTCACTCGCGCGGCGTGATCGATTCGATCAAGGACCTGAGGAAGAACTTCAAGGGCTCGTGGGAGCTGGTGGCCGGCAACGTCGCGACGGGTGATGCGACCCGGGCGCTCATCGATGCGGGCGTCGATGCGGTGAAGGTCGGTATCGGGCCGGGCTCGATCTGTACGACGCGCGTCGTCGCGGGTGTTGGGGTGCCTCAGGTCACGGCGATCGATGATTGTGCGAGGGCCGCGGCGGGGAGCGGGGTGCCCATCATCGCTGACGGCGGCATCAAGTACTCGGGCGACGTGGTGAAGGCGATCGCGGCGGGCGCGAACTCGGTGATGATCGGCTCGCTCTTCGCGGGCACTGAAGAGTCACCGGGCGACACGATCTTGTACCAGGGCCGCTCGTACAAGGCCTACCGCGGCATGGGCTCGCTGGGCGCGATGAAGCAGGGCTCGAAGGATCGGTACTTTCAGAGCGGCGTGCAGGACGAGAAGAAGCTCGTGCCTGAAGGCATCGAAGGCCGCGTTCCGTACAAGGGCACGGTGGGGATGAACGTGTTTCAGCTGCTCGGTGGGCTTCGCGCTGGCATGGGCTACTGCGGCGCCAAGGACATCGAGGAGCTGCAGAACAAGGCGACCTTCGTTCAGATTACGGCGGCCGGGCTCAAGGAGAGCCACGTGCACGATGTGATCATTACCGAGGAAGCGCCGAACTACCGTCGCGAGTAGCGGCGACTGACCTCTCCCCCTCCACCGGTCCCCCCGAGCGGAGTCGAGGCGTCACCTGCAGCGAAATAAGGAGCGCACACCGATCATCCGGCTTCGCCGGCGATTTCATCCGAAGGAACAGACCCACCGTTCGCATCGAGCGCAGTCGAGATGCCACCTCTGCGCCGCGCGGCAGGTGACCCCTCGACTTCGCTCGGGGGGACCGGTGGTGGACCTATTTCACCAGTCTCCCTTCGGGAGGGTCGGGGTGAGGGCCGAAGTCAGACCATCCAGCCCGGCAACTTCGCCGCCTGCTTCACCCACTTCGCGAGCTGCACTTCATCGAGCTCATCGGCTTCGTGGATGTCGAGGTAGCGGGTGTTCTCGTCCTTGCTGGTGCCCGGCGGCATCGGCTTGAGCAACGCTCCGCGGAAGAACGCCAACTTCACGTAGCGGGTGAAGGAGTGCACGCCCAGAAAGATCCCTCCGCCCTCGACGCCGTACATGGGCGAGTTCCACTTCACCGCCTTGCGAACGTTGGGCACGTTCTTCTCGATGAGCGCGTCGATGCGCTTGCCCACGGCGCTCTTCCAGCCCGGCATGGCCGCGATGTACGCCTGCACCGGCGCGTCGCCGTCACCCTTCGCGATCTGCGGATTGCCACCCGTCAGCAGCACGCTCTTCTTCTTCGTTTTCGCCTTCGGCTTCGTCGTTCGGGCGGGCTTGCGCGTCTTCATGAGCGCTCCCTCAATAGCCCGAACCCCTGTAGCTTCGTCGACAGATGACGCATTCACTCGAGTTCGAGTTTCTCGGCGACGACAATGATGGCCAGTTCGTTCCCGTCGGCGGGCCTCTCTCCCAGCTGCGAGGCCTGCTCGCCCGTCAGGACATCGACGGCGCCGTTCGGCTCTACGAAGAGACGGGTTCTTCCGCGCGCGCGGGGTTGATCCTCGAGGCCATCACCGCTTCCTTCGAGCTCAAGAAGGCCATCGCGCTGATGTTCAAGCGCGCGCGTGACTTCGCGGCCGCAGGAGAGGTGTACCAAACGCTCAAGCTCGACGCGGAAGCCGCGCCTTGTTTCGAGCAGGCCAACGACTTCGTGCGCGCCGCCGACGCGTGGAAGCGCCTGGGTGAGATCATGAAAGCGGCCGCTGCCTACGAGCGTGGTGGCCGGCTCGACGACGCGGTCGCGCTCTATGGTCAGGCCGGCTCGAAAGAGCAGATGGCCGAGACCCTCGCGCGAGGTCAGAAGTTCGAAGCCGCCGCGGCGCTCTACCGCGACCTCGGCAACCTGCATGGTGAGGTCGAGACCCTGCGCGCCTGTGTCGCCGCCACGCCCGACGCCATGCAGCCCACCATGCGGCTGGCCGAGCTGATGACGCACCACGGTCACACCGACCGCGCGGTGGAGTTCCTGATGAACTGCGTGCGCACCTCGGACAAGGCGCGCAACGACGGCGGGCTGCTCGAGTATCTCGCGCGTCTGCTCGAATCGACGAACAACGCCGCCGCTGCAGCCAAGGTGCGCGCCCGCATTCCCCCCGCGCCTTCGAAGACGCCGCAGCCGATTCCCGTCTTGCGCGCCGCCTTGCCCATGCCCGCCGCCACGCCCGGTGGAGACGCGTACGGCTTCTTGAAAGCGCTGCCGATGTTCGCCGACCTCTCGCTCGAGGACATGCGCTCGTTGTTCCGTGTGTCGGTGCAGCACGGGTTCGGCGTGGGCATGAACCTCATCGAGCCAGGGCAAGCAGGCCGTGGGCTCTTCGTCATCGTCGACGGCCAGGTCGAGGTCTTCAGCGGCATCGGGCCTGAGTCTCGGCTGCTCAACACCCTGGGCGTAGGCGGCTACGTGGGCGAAATCTCGCTGCTGCTCGACGGCCCCACGTCGGCCCGGGTCACCGCCCGCACCCAGGTCAAGGCGCTCTTCATTTCCCGCGAGGCCTTCAAGCAGTACGTGTTCAACACCCCCAACGCGGCGATGCGCATCTACCGGCTGTTCAGCAGCAACCTCGCAGAACGAGTCCGCACCTTGTCCGCGGGGCGCTAGGCTGGGTTCCCTCAGTGAGTACCTTCGAAGAGCTCGCAGAGCAGTTGTCGATGACCGAGCTGATCCGGCTCCAGGACGTGCTGTCCAAGGCGATCGTCCGCCGCTTCGAGAAGCGCCTGGCCCTGGTGTTCAGCGACGTGGTCGGCTCGACGCCGTACTTCGCGCGCTTCGGTGATGAGGCGGGCCGCAAGCTGCAGCAGCGCCACTACGACCTGGTCAACGCGGCGATCTCGCCCGAAGGCGGCCGGGTGGTCGACACGGCGGGTGACGGGGTTTTCCTGTGCTTCGAGAGCGTCACGGCCGCTTCGCGCGCCATGGTGGGGCTGCAGCGCTCGATCGTTCGCGACAACGATTCGCGCGCGAATGAACACCGGCTCAACCTTCGCATCGGCTTGCACATCGGCCCGGTGTTGACTGACGGCGCCCTGGTCGCCGGCGACGCGGTGAACTTCTGCAGCCGCGTGGCAGGGTCCGCGGGCTCGGGGGAAATTCGCCTCTCGCTGGCCGCGTATTCAGAGCTGACGGAGATCGAGCTGCGCCTCAAGAGCCGGCGTCAGCGCGCGGTGGAGCTCAAGGGCGTCGACAAGCCGCAAGAGCTGTTCACGCTCGACTGGCTCGATGCGACCAAGTTTCCCACCAAGGTGCGCTTCGAAGATGGCACTGAGCAGCGGCTGCCCACGCTCGACGTCATCCGCTTCGGGCGCCTTCGCGAGCAGGACGGCGCGACGGCGAATGACGTGGTGATCACGCTGTCTGATCCGAACCTGCAGAGCCGGATCAGCCGCTGGCACTTCGAGCTGCACCGCCGCGCGGATGGCTTCATGCTGCGTTCGGTCTCCACCAGTACGACGGAGATCGACGGGCGTGCGGTGGCGCGCGGGGAAGAGCTGTTGGTACGGCCGGGGGCCAAGGTGCGGCTGGGTGGCGCGCTGACTCTCGAGTTTGCGTCAGAGGACTTCACGCAAGAGATGACCCTGCTTCCGGCTTAGGTTTCCAAGTAGACGGCACGAAGGGTGGCGCTATGGGGAGGGTGATGGTTTTGGCAGGCCTCTTGTGCGCCGGGCTGATGGCCTGCGACGACGAAGCGCTCCCTGGGGGATTCAGCTGTGACTTCGAAGGCCGCTGCCCGGGCGACCTGATCTGCGAGCCCGACTTCACCTGCCAGCCTGCTCCACCACCCTGCACTGCGCCTTCAACCCTCTGCGGCAGCCGATGCGTCGACCTGCAGAGCTCCTCATCGAATTGCGGAGCCTGCGCCCAGTCGTGCGCGAGCAACGAGACGTGCAACGCGGGCGCCTGCACCTCGTCGGGGAACATGACGTGCTTGTACTGCGGCCCCGGTACCCCGTGTCTGAACGGAGTCTGCGACTGCCAGGGGCGGGGCGAACTCTGCTCGGAGGTGCTGTGCGTCGATCTCCAGCAGGCCAAAGTGTCCTGCGGTTCCTGCTTCAGGAGTTGCTCAAATGGAGGCGAGCGCTGCGTCGCCGGAGCCTGCGCGTGTGCTCCCGGTCAGCGCCTCTGCGGCACAGACTGCACCGAGATCCTCACGGACCCTTCGAACTGCGGCGGCTGCGGCATGCCATGCGGCGCGGGCCAACGCTGCGAAGCCGGGCAGTGTGTAGTGAGCTGCGCGCAACCGCAGAACTGCCTCGGAGGAAGGTGCTTCGACGTGGCCAACGACCCGGCGCACTGCGGGAGCTCTTGCGCCGTCTGTCCCTCCGGCGGCACGTGCCGTGGTGGCGTCTGCGCCTGCCCCGCGGGCTCGATCACTTGCGGGAACGGGTGCGTCGACCTGACGCGTGACCCGCTGCACTGCGGCTCGTGCGCGGCCACCTGCGCGGTGGGTGAGACTTGCACTGCGAGCGCCTGCGCGTGCCAGCCGGGCCTCACTCGCTGTAGCTCCGGATGCACCGAGCTGGCCGACGATTCCCAGAACTGCGGCGCGTGCGGAAGTGTCTGCGCCGCCGGTCAGTTGTGTAGCCAGGGCAATTGCGGCACCAGCTGCGCGATCGGCGTGGAGACTTGCACCGCCCAGCGCCTTTGCCGCTCCGGCCTGAACCCCAACCACTGTGGCGGATGCACCGCGCGCTGCGACCCCGGTGAGGTGTGCATCGACGACTCCTGTGCCGCCCAGCATCCCGCCGTCTCCTGCTCAGGGTGCCCCTGCGACGAATGTGACGACCTGTTGTGCTGCCTTCGCGACGGCAAGCCGAGCTGCGTAGATGGCTTCAGGTGCCCTCCATGACTTCTTCTCCACGGGACTCATCGATGAAACTGAAAACGCTCTCGCTGGGGCTCATGGTGACGCTGTCGAGCTGTCGTTGCGCCGCGCCCTCGCTGGGCCCGCTCGAAGACACGAAGCCAGCGAGTCTCGGTG
This sequence comes from Archangium sp., assembly GCA_046595925.1. Lineage (GTDB taxonomy): Bacteria > Myxococcota > Myxococcia > Myxococcales > Myxococcaceae > Archangium_A. The sequence goes on from JBKJSE010000214.1 coordinate 8,248, forward strand.
ATACGGGACTGGTGATCGATCAGCCGGCCGATGGAGCCAGCGTCGACGCCGAGTGGGTCACCGTGTCGGGCTGGGTGGACCGAAGCCGGTACGCCTTCGTCGCGGTGGTGGGCGCTCCCTCGACGACGTTCTACGCACCGACCGGCCACAGTGGCATTCCCTCGGTACCCCTGAGCATGCGTGCCGATGGTCGCTTCATCGCCCCGCGCGTGCCCTTGGCGGTCGGCAAGACAGACCTGCTCATCATCGCCTTCACCTCCGAGGGCACGGCGGCCGCGCAGGCCGATCGTTCGGTCAACTCGAGCAGCGTCCGCACGCCGGCGACGATGGTCGTCTCGCCGAGTGAGGGAGGCAGAGCACCGCTGCGGGTCACCTTCGAGCCCCACGCGGCCACCAAGGTCGAGAATTGGCAGTGGGACTATGACGGCGACGGTCGCTTCGACGAAGAAGGCCTCGTTGGAAAGCACACCTACGAGAGAGCGGGCAGTTACCTCGCGCTCGCGCGCACGAGAATCGATGGGCAGTGGGTGATGGCGGTGGCCCCGATTCAGGTGATGGGGGAAGACGACATCACTCATCAGTCGACCGAGGTGACCTCGCCTCGGGCAGTGGCCGTCGTCCCTCGAAAGATAGACGTGATGGCGGCTTACCAGACACCCGATGATGTCCTTGGAGCGAGCGACCCCACGAGCTTCACCCAGGCGGTGCTCGTTGCAGATGGTGACGTGGTGAAGGTCTTCGATGCCGAACTCAAACTGGTGCGCACCCTTACAGGCCTGCGCGCTCCGGAAGGGGCGGCACAGGATCCCCTCGGGCGCACCTACGTGGCCGACACGGGGAACAACCGCTTGGTGCGTTTTCTCGCAGACGGCACGCTGGATTCTTCGTTCGGCGATGGCGGCGTGCTGAGCGAGGTCAGGGGGGAGCGGATTGCCGCACCAACCAGCATCCTTGTGAAGAGCGATGATCAATTGGATGGGGGGTTCAAAATCTCCCTCGAGGTGGCGACGTCTCAAGGGGTCATCAAGTGCCGAGGGCTGCCCAGGTGCTTCCCTCCAACTCAAGAAATGGCCAGACGCTTAATCAGCACGGACAGTGCATTTGGTGGCACGGGCGACTCGTGGCTTCTGGTGGGCGGAAAGCTCCTGCGCTCGGTCGACCATGAGCCGCTCTCCAAGGGTGATGATGTGATTGATGCGGCGCGCGGGCTCCCGACGAGCAACCCGTGGTGGGTCGTACTGAGACCGGATGGCCGACTCGAGGAGCGCTTCAGTACCGTCTCCAACGTGCGCGTGACTCGCCTCGGGTTCCCCGCAACTGCGATCGCGGTGGACGGAAGCGCGGGCTACGTCCTGATGAGCCGCCTCTCTGACGAGAGGTCGCCGCGCGTCACCGCACCCCACGTCATTTACGTCGCAGGCCCCGGAAGACTCGAGCGGCGCGTCCTCCCGATGATGGCAGAGGGATTATGGTGACTCATGCGCTCGTTGCGTCGCTGCTTGGATATTGGGCGTCGGACCATCGCCTCTTCAACGTCCAACTGCTCGAGGACGGTCAGGCTTTCTCCTTCAAACGCGCTGGAGCCGAAATCAAGTCGGTCGATCAGTACTTAGAGCGCGTGCTTTATGTGAGCGATGGGCTCAGCTCAAAAGTGGCCGGTGTTGGTTTCAGCAACGATCCCCGTGGCACCGACCGCCCTTCCGACCGGCCCACCATGACGGTGTCGCTTCTGGAATGGAACGAACTCGGAGGGCTGTGGGAAGACGGCTTCGCGAGCATGGGCGATGCCCAGTTCTACGGCGGTCTCCGCGCACCCAATCACTTCCATGACCCGTTGGCTTTTGAGGGCGGCTACACCGGAATCAAGACGGAGACCGGCTTCACGGCACACTGGGTCAAGGCGAAGACTGGCAAGCCCGTGGTCGACCTCTTCCGCGCTGGCGTTTCTGCCACGCGGTGGGCGCAGGGGGGCTCAAGTAGCGAGCGAAACGAGTGGGGCTACCCGACGATCTCAGCTGGGTTCACCGAGTTCCTCACTAAGCAGACTGCCGAGGACCGTGAGCGGGGCCTGGCTGCCGCATTTCGAAGCCTTGGACAGGTGGAGCATCTGGTAACCGACAACACGGTTCCAGATCATGCACGGGACCTCGCCCACCCTGGGCAGGGATTCGAGGAATGGCTCAATCAGAAGCCAGATGCCTTCCGGGCGACTCCTCAACCCTGGCCGAAGATGCCGCTGGAGCGCATCGAACGAGGGGGGCTGCGCGCCTTCTGGGATCAAGATGTCTATAGCGGCGCCTCACCGGCGGATGGGCTCGCCGAAGGAGCGGGCATCGCCGAGTTCACGCAAGCCAACTTTCTCGCGTGGAATCGCTTCACGCCCCCCTACGTGCACCTTCCCTATCTCTTCTTCAACCCTGGAGCAGGGCTGTTCGAGCGAGACATTCTCTATTTCACCACCGTGCCCCCCACCGCCGGCGTCGGTTTCGAACGCATGCCGTGGCCTCGACTGACAGGACCAGACCTCTCCGGTTTTTTTGGCGCCGAGCCGCCAGGCCAGTCCTTTCCCAAATGCATCGCGAAGAAGAAAGGTGACCGCAACATCATCAGCGCCGACTGCTGGGCAGCCTATGCGCTCCCGCTGATGCAACGCGCGAAAGGCACCGCGTTGACCGTGCTCACACTCGCGATGCCACCCCTCCGAGCCGAGCTCGTTCCCGAGCCAGGAGACCTCACGCGCTTCAGGGTTCGCTTGTGGAACCTCGGCAACGGGCCGGGTGACTCTGTGACGTTGCGCCTCGATGAGGTCTCCTTCACGTCGGTTCGCTTCGATGGCGAAGCAATGGGCACGGTGCCCGTCGAAGACGCGCAGGGAACTCCACTCGCGCCCGGCGGTACCCCTTGGACGTCGCAACCGTTCTCCCTCACGCTCAAGGAGCAGGGAATTCTCAAGCTCTCGACCTACAGCGGGGTCGTGCTCAAGGCGCGCCTCGCAGGCGCCGACCCAGCCCAGGTGAACTTTGCTGTGCCGATCCCCAACGGGTTCCCCGTGGTCAATCAGCTCACCTCGACGGTGACCCTCTCGCCACAGACCTACGCAACGAACGTGCAATCGAACTGCTGCAACACCACCTGCACTTCGTGCGGCGAAAACGCGGAATACGTGCAGCCCGTACGGCAAGACATCACCGGGGTCATCAAGCGCTATTCGAGTCACCTCGACTCGTTGGGGCGCCCGGCGACGGGTGACACCCTTGAGGCCATCGACAAGGACACCCGGGTCGCCGGAGTCGCGCTGGTGGCCTGGGGCTCGGTCGGAGGCCGCTATGACGCTCCCATTCGACCGGCCAACTCGAACCTCGAGATGACCAGCCCCCTGTTCGAGAAGCGGGGTGACATGTGGCTGCGCAAGGAATCAGCCCCTGATGAGGCCGACCCGGATCAACTCGACTTCCGCATCGCCCTCGACGTACGCGACTTCTTCGGCGCCTCGGCAGGCTCCTACGGCGCCACCCAGACCGTGCACCTGCTGGTGTGGATGACCTCGGGGGCCGTCTATACGCAGAGCCTGGCGCTGTGGCCGATGCGCCGACCAGAGACGGTGGACGTGGCGCTCGCTGCGCACGCGTGCGACGACCTCAATTCAATCCGAAGCATGCAGTACGAAGCGGCCGGCGGCTGCAAGTCGTCCCGCAGCGGCACGCCCACGTGTGATCTCGGCGCGTGGACCACTTCGCTCCGAAGCTTCATCTTCGGGCCCCTGCGAGGCATCGGCACGGCAGACGTCGAGTACTTTTCGCTCTACCCGAACCTCAAGCTGCTGCGGCTTGGGGGGGTCGACGTCAGTACGCTGAGCGCCACCTGTACGGCGCCGACCTCATTCGGTGCGAGCTTCTCGATCCGCTGTTTCTCTGACTACAACAGCTTCATCATGGACAACGTGGTCACGACCGGCGTCGGTGCGTGCCCCACGATTCCACCGCAGCCTCCCCTCGCCCGCACGGCGACCATGCGCCCCGAGTGGTCGCCCGAGCTGAAGACCTTCTTGGGAAAGATGTTTGGTCGCACCGACGCGCCGGCATTTCAGGACGTGGAGTTGCGGTGAGTTTCAGCAACGTTTGAGTGAACCGTCGAATGGCTGCGGGCTCAACTCGGCTCCTCAAGCGGCGAAGACGATGTCCCACTCTGCCAGCTCGCCCTTCACCATCACCTCCACCACGTCGCCGACCTTCTTCCCGAGCAGCCCCTTGCCGATGGGCGAGCCTGGCGTGACCACGTGAAGAAACCCATCACCACCCGGCCCGGTGAGCTCTTCACCCGCGCCCGCGGGCGCCATGAACAACGTCTTCCCGCCTTCTCCATCTTCCAGCTCGACCAGCGCACCCAACCCGATGCGCTCGCCCCTGCGAAGTGAGACCGGCTTGAAGTCAGTGACCGCTTCCCACGCGGCCTGAGCTGCCTCGAGCCGGGTGCGAGTCGCCGCCGCCAGATTGACCGCACGGGGAGCGCCCGTCTTCGCATCGAGCCGCGCGTCCTCTGCCGCCCGCAGGGCCTGCTCGTAAATGCGCTTCAACTTCTCTGCGAGCTGTCCGGTGAGGAAGACCTTGTCCATCGCCGGAGGCTAAATCGCCCTCGGGACCGCTCAAGATTTCGACCTCCCCACATTGAGGTTCGAGGGTATTTGCGCCAAACGGCACCCATGCGCTTGTCGATTCGTTTCGTCGCCGCGGTGTCGATGTTGTTGGCTGCCTGCCCCCCCGCTCCCTCGCCCGAGACGTTGGAGCTCTCGCCCGCCGCCTTGACCCTCGCCCCCGGCGAGATGCGCACCGTGACCGCGCAGGTCCGCGCTGGAACGACCACCAGCCCGGCGAACGGCGCGACGTGGACCTCGAGCGACGCCGCGGTGCTCTCCGTGAGCTCGACGGGTGACGGCACGGCGGCGCTGCAGGCCATCGCCCCCGGCACGGTCATCGTCATCGCGAAGCTGCGCGACGCGAGCGCCAGCGTGACCGTGACGGTGGCCCGGGCGAGCGCGAGCCTGACGCGCATCGAGCTGACCCCGGCCGCGCCCACCCTCGCCATCGGCACGACGCTGCAACTGACCGCCACCGGCATCTTCAGCGACGGCACCAACGCCGCCATCACCGACGCGACGTGGCGCTCGGCTGACGAAGCCATCCTCACCGTCTCGGCCTCGGGCCTGGTCTCCGCAATCGCCGGCGGCACGACGCAGGTCACCGCGAGCAAGTCGGGCGTGAGCGCCACGCTCTTGGTCACCGTCAGCACGGCCACGCTGGTCGGCATCGACGTCACGCCCGCGCTGCCGTCGCTCGCCCGCGGCACCACGCAGCAGCTCGTCGCCACCGGCCGCTTCTCCGACACCACCACGCAGGATCTCTCGACGCAGGTGAGCTGGGCTTCTTCGAGCGCCACGGTGACCGTCGACCCCACCGGCCTCGCGCGCGCGGTCGACACGGGCAGCGCGATCATCACCGCCACGTTCAACGGGGTCGCGGGCAGCACCACCCTCACCGTCACCGCCGCGGTGCTCACGGCCATCGAGCTCACGCCTTCGGCGCCCACGATTGCGCTGGGCCTGGGCCGTCAGCTCACCGCCACGGGCCGCTTCTCTGACAACACCACGCAAGACCTCACCACCCAGGCCACGTGGAGCTCGGGCACCGTGGCCACCGCCACCGTCTCGAGCGGAGGCCTCGTGACCAGCGTCGCGCTCGGCACCACGCTCGTCTCGGCGGCGTTCGGGCCCATCACCGGCAACACCCTCGTCACCGTCTCGCCCGCCGAGCTCGCGTCGATCACGGTGACCCCCGCGGCGTCCACGCTGATCGTCGGCCTGACCTTTCCTTACGTGGCGACGGGCATCTTCACCGACACCAGCACGCAGGATCTCACCAGCACCGTGACCTGGAGCAGCAGCGACCCGGCCGTGGCGAGCATCAGCAACGCGACCAACTCTTCGGGGCTCGTGACGGCGCTGACCGTCGGCAGCACCACCCTCACCGCGACCCGCGGCGCCATCAGCGGCAGCACTGCGCTGACCGTGACGGCCGTGGCCATCACCGGGCTGCGCATCTCGCCCTCCGCGCCCTCGCTTCCGCGCGGCCTGACGTTGCCGTTCACCGCGATGGGCCTGCTGTCTGACGGCTCGACGCAGAACGTGACCACCTCGGTGACCTGGTCGACGGGCACCGCTTCGGTCGCCACCATCTCGAACGCCGCCGGGAGCCCCGGGTTGCTCACCGCCGTGGCGCTGGGCACTTCCACCGTCACCGCGACGTTGGGCACCATCACCGACAGCACCACGCTGACCGTGACCACGGCGCGGCTCGATCACATCGACGTGCTGCCGATGACGGCCAGGGTCGCGCGCGGGCGCACGCTGCAGCTGACCGCGACGGGCGTCTACACCGACAACTCGACGCAAGACCTGACCCAGAGCGTCTCGTGGGACTCGTTGCCGCTGAGCGTGGCGACCATCTCGAATGCGCCGGGCACGCGAGGGCTGCTGACGGCCGTGGGCGTGGGGGTCACCACCGTCACCGCGACGTTCGGCAACGTCTCGGGCGGCCGGTTCGTCGAGGTCACTCCGGGTGATCTCATTTCCATCGCCGTCACGCCGGCCTCGCCTTCACTGGCGGCGGGCAATTCGCGCCCGTTCACCGCGACGGGCACGTTCTCTGATTCGAGCACGCAAGACCTCACCACGCAGGTGACCTGGACCACCGGCACGCCTGCCGTCGCGACCGCGAGCAACGCCGCGAACAGCGAAGGCCTCGTCACCGCGCTGACCGTGGGCAGCAGCACCGTCATCGCCACGCTGGGGTCCATCTCGGGCAACACCACGTTGACCGTGACCAACGCGACGCTCGTGTCGATCGCGGTGACGGCGCCGGCTTCGTTGGCTCGGGGGCGCACGGCGAACTTGATCGCGACGGGCACCTACTCCGATGCGAGCACGCAGGTGCTCACCACGGCGGTGACCTGGAGCTCGTCTGCTCCGACCGTCGCCTCGATTTCGGCCACCGGAGAGACCACCGCGGTCGCCGAAGGCTCGGCGGTCCTCAACGCGATGCTGGGCTCGGTCGTGGGCTCGGCCACGTTGACGGTGACGCCCGCAGAGCTGACCAGCATCGCCGTCACGCCGGCCACCCCGACCCTCACGGTCGGCAGCACGCAGCAGTTCATCGCGCGAGGCACGTATTCAGATGCGAGCTCGACCCTCATCACGACGCAGGTGACCTGGACTTCGTCGGCCACCGCCGCCGTGGGCATCTCCAACGCAGCGGGCTCGGAAGGCCTGGCGAGCGCGCTCGCGGCGGGCAACTCCACCGTCAGCGCCACGCTCGGTTCGGTGACGGGTTCGACGGTGGTGACCGTGGCCGATATCACGCTGGTCTCCATCGCGGTCACTCCGGCGGCGGCTTCGATCGCCCGCGGCCGCACGCAGCAGTACGTGGCCGTCGGCACCTACAGCGACGCCAGCACCCAGACGATCACCACGCAGGTCTCGTGGAGTACGGGCACGCCGGCCACCGCCACCATCAGCAACCTCGCGGGCAGTGAAGGCCTCGCTACCGGTGTCGCGGTGGGCACCAGCACGGTGGTCGCCGCGCTCGGCGCCGTCTCGGGCAGCACCACGCTCGACGTGACGCCCGCGCAGTTGATGGCGCTCATCATCACCGGTGCTCCGGCTTCGCTTCCTGCGGGCCGCACCGCGCAGCTCGTCGCCACCGGCACGTATTCGGACGCGAGCCAGGCCGATGTGACTTCGTCGGTGACCTGGTCGGTGTTGCCTGCGGCGACCGCTTCGGTCTCGACGACGGGCCTCGTCACCTCGCTCGCCGTCGGCACTGCCACGGTCACGGCGACCCTCGGCGCGATCAGCGATGACCAGACCGTCAACTGCACCGCGGCTGAGCTGGTGTCGATCGCCGTCACCCCGGTGACCCCCACGGTCAACATCGGCGCCACCGTTCAGCTGACCGCAACGGGAACCTTCAGCGATGCGTCGTCCAGCAACGTCACCGGGACGGCCACGTGGGCGCCCGGGACCGCGAGCGTTGTGACGGTGAACAGCTCAGGTCTCGTCACGGGCGTCGCTTCTGGCAGCTCGCAGGTGAGCGCCACCATCGGCGCGATCGTCGGCGCCACCTCGGTGACCGTCAGCGCCCCGCCGCCGGTCGTGAGCACCACCTCGCCTCTCGATGCCGCAGCGGGCGTCTCTGCGCTGACGGCGATCTCGGTGACCTTCGATCGCGCGATGACTGTCGCGTCCGTCACGGTGCAGTCTGCCGCGGGTGCGTGTACGGGCAGCCTGCAGATCTCACGCAATGACTTCGCGTCGTGCATCGGGCTTCAGGCGCCGACGTTCAACGGGGCCAGTACGATCGTCACGGTCCTTCCTGCTCCGGCGTTGACGTTCGGTACGAACTACAAGGTGCGCGTCACCACCGCTGCGATGAGCGCGACGGGCGTGGCCATGGCTTCCGCCTTCACGCAGGCCGCGGGCTTCACCACGGGCGTCGATGCTCCGTGCGGTACCGGCCTCGTCATCAGCCAGGCGTACGGCGGTGGCGGCAACAGCGGTGGCCAGTACCGCCACGACTTCATCGAGCTGCACAACCCGACCGCGGCACCGATCGTCACGACCGGGCTGGCGATTCAGTTCGTCAGCGCGGCCGGCACCGGGGCCTGGGCTGTTCAGGCGCTTCCCACCGCCACCATCCCTCCCGGCGGGTATTTCCTCATTCAAGAGGCGATCGGCGCCAACACGGCGGCACCGTTGCTTCCCACTCCCGATTTTGCCCCGACGACCACGTTCTCGATGGCTGGGACCGGTTTCAAAGTCGCGCTCACGACGAACACCACGGCGATCACCGGCTGTCCTTCCGGAGCCACCCTCATCGACCTGGTCGGCGCGGCGAGCGGCACGTGCGCCGAAGGAACGACCACCAGTGCGCCGTCCAACACCACCGCGGTCATTCGCAAGAACAACGGCTGCTCGGACAGCAACAACAACGCCAGCGACTTCCTCATCGCCGCGCCGACGCCCCGCAACAGTGCTCCTGCGAATGCTGTGCTCTGTGCATGCACCGTCAACGAGATCGGTTCGGTTCGCGAGCTGGACTACTGCAACCTTCAGTTCCCGGCGACGACGACCGCAGGCACCGCGCAGCTCACCGAGTTGATCTACGGGCGCATCTTCGAGAGCGGCGTCACCGAGGCGGGCGGCGCGAACGGCACGGTGCGCGCACAGGTCGGCTACGGGCCGGTGACGGCCAACCCGCAGAATCAGCCGGGGTGGATCTGGGCCGACGCGACCTTCAACGTCCAGGTGGGGAACGACGACGAGTACCAGAGGACGCTCACCGCGCCCGCCGCCGGTACGTGGAACTACACCACCCGCTTCTCGCTCGACGGCATCCACTGGACGTACTGCGACCTCAACGGCGCGGGTTCCAACAGCGGGCTCGACTTCGACCTCACCCAGCTCGGAGTCTTGACGGTCACGCCGTGAGAGAACTGGAAGGCGCCCCATTGCCCGGAGCGAAGGCCGGAGCCTCTCGTTCGGCGGGGCGATCAACGAAGGCATGCAGAGCTGGACCCGCGCGGTAGGCGTTCGGTTTCGCTCGGGGCTCATCATCTTCGGGTTCGCGCTGCTGCTCATCGTGCCCGCGTTCTGGAAGTCGACGATGATCATGTTCAGCAACATCGCGGTGCTGCGTTCGCGTGATCGCGACGCCATCGATGCTTCGGAGGCGATCGTGCGCGGCCGCTTCTGGCGGTGCCTCGGTTTCGGGTTGAGCGCGATCGCCGTGGCCTTCGTGCCGATGATCGTCCTCGAGTCCATCATCGCGGTCGCCTTCGATGCGCTCGGTGTTCCCCGCTTTCCGCACGAGCTGCTGACGGACTTCGTCGACCGCTTCCTATCGGACGTCGTGATGACGAGTGTCTTGTATGCGGGGTACGTGATGTTGCATCGCACCGCCGGCGTGGACCTGGCTCCGATGCGGTGGTCGTCGAAGGTGCCTCAGCTCTCGAGGCCCGCACCCTGACCGTGTCCCAGCGTCTCCTGCTCGTGTCGCGCAAGCCTCTCAGCTTCGGGCCAAACTCGTCGCTCGCGGGCTGGCCTTGGGAAAGGCGGTCAACGTCATCGTCTGGTTTGGCGCGCTTTCCGAACAGGCCCCTCTGGCTCGCTCAAGGATGCGCGGCTGCTCTGTTGGCGCGTCGATGTTGCGCAACTATCAATCGATGGTGCTTTGAGCCTCATTCCCTTCGGAGAGTGGCGAACACACACGTCGATTGATAGCTGCGCAACAAGCGCTGAAGAACGAGCCGCGGAGCACCCAATTCCGACTCATCGCCACGTTGAGCAACCTGCGCGCACTTCGCTTCCGGGGCGTCACTTTCGTCGATGCTTGAGAAACGCGTGGACTCGCGGTGTCCGGTTCAAGGGGTCTGATCGTCGTGAGCTGAAGCGTGGACCCATTCACACCGCGCTCCTGAGAGCGGCGCTCGGCCGCTCGGGATGAACGTTGGGCGCTCGCCTATTCGATGAGCCCTTCGGGCTGAGTTCGAGGCCTTCTTCAGCACGCCCCCAGGGCGAGGGGGAACGAGGGTCAGCGCGGCGCTTCGACGGTGCAGGGCAACACGTCGCAGCTCTGAACGTAGAGCCCCGGCGCGCCGACGAGGGTGGCTGGAACGCGGCGCCGCGGCTCGGCCAGTGCGCTCCGTGAATCCAGCGCGTTGATCTCGAGCGAGAGATCGACGCACTCCACCAGCAGCAACGGCGCTCCGGCCCGCCACCAGACGTTCTGTACGGGGCAGGGTGCTTCAGCGGGGGTCGACTCGAGCGTCACCGCGTCGACCACCGCGAACCGGCCGCCGCCGTACAACGCCACCAGCGCGCCATCACCACTGACCTGCAGGTGCACGTTGCGCGAGCTGGGCAGCGTGCGCGTGGCTGAGACCTCACCCGTCGACGACAACGCGATCAACTGCCCCGAAGGCTCGAGGCCCACCACGCCTTTCGCGGTGCCGACCAGCGCGGCCGGAGCGAACACACCTCGCTCGACGAAGACGCCCTCTTCCAACCGCAACAAGGCGCTGGGCCCGCCATCGAAACCACCCGAGGCGATCCACAAACCGCCCGCGCCGTCCCAGGTGGCCTGGGTGATTCCATTGCGCGGAAAAAGCGTCGCGGCCGCAGGCGTTCCCGCGCAGACCACCAGCTGACGGGGCGACCACGCGGCCACGCTGGCCCCATCACGGCTCACCGCGAAGCCCAGGCGCTCAGGCACCGCGCCCAGCAGGCACGCGTTGAGCGCGCCGAACGAAGGGTCGGTGGTCGGAGTGCTCGCCAGGTACGGCAGGCTGGTCAGCGACAGGTACATGATGCCGCCCAGCGCCACAGCCAGCGCCACCGTGACCGCCAGGGTCAAGGTCTGCAGCCGCTTGTTGGGATTTCGCCGGGGAGGCGTCACGCGGACCGGCTTACTTCAGTTCACTTTTTCGCGCGCGCCTTGAGCTTCTTGGGGCGGCGATCCTGCGCGGCGAGCACGCCTGCAAGTCCTTCGGGCAACGCGTCGAACGCCACGCCGATGCGGCTGTAGAGCGAGAGCTGGGGGTTGCCCGCTTCGGCCCACTGCACCGTGCCGCGAAAGGCGACTTCCTTCTCATTGACGAGGAAGTAGCCGTGCACCTTCGAGCCCGGCAGGAACACCTGCGGCAGCTCAGCCTGAAAACCGCCGCGCGAGACGTCGGCGGAGAGGGCGGGAAGCCTTCGCCCCAAAGAGAGCGGGAGGCGCAGGGTGCGGCGGAGCGTCTGGCGGCGCGTCGTCATGCGCCACAAAGTGGCACAGGCCTGTTGCTCGTCCAGTTTCTCACCGTCAGGCGTCGCGCGAGACGGCGAGCGCCGCGTCAGGCAAGCGCAGCAGCGCCACCTGCATCGCGGGGTGGGCCACCACGCGGGGCGGCGTGAGCGACTCGACCCGAATCGCGCGGGCCCCCGGGTCGAACACGCCCCCGATGAAGAGCTTGAGGCCTGCTTCTTTGAGCGCCCAGACCGCGGCCTGCGTTTCCCGGCTGGCGAACGCGCCGCACGCTTCGGCTTCACCTTCCGAGAACACGCGCCGCGCGATGCGGGCGATGCGCTCACCGTCGACGTCGTCACACACGTCGATGCCCACCCGCGAAGGCGCCACCGCGGCCACCGCCCAGCCTCTGGTGTGGCTCAGGTTGATCACCAGATCGGTGCGCGGCACGCCGTCGATCGACACGCGCGGTGCACCCGATTCGAGCGGGAGCACCTGGGTGCGCGACGGCTCGAAGCCCATCGCCTGCTGCAAGAGCCGCTTGGCCACTCGCCGGCCGGCCAGCCACTCGCAGCGGCGCAGCGGCCAGGGCATCTGTGCCAGCAGCGCCCGTTCGGCCTCGCCGAGCGTCACCTCGACTTCGCCGGGTTCACGGCGTTCAGCGAGCACCCAGGCACCGAGCACCTGCTGCACCACGCCGGGTTCCAGCGGCACACCGGGTTTCATGAGCTGAGTCAGCCCAGGTCTTCGTCGAGATCGAAGTCAGGCACCTTCGCTTCGGCCTGCTTCATCTTGGTCTTCACGAAGGTGTCGTCGGCCGAGCTGCTGGGCGCCTTGCTGGGTTTCTGCGACTTCACCGAGCGGCCCAGCGCGGAGTCCGTCATCGACATCGCGCGAATTTGTGCCTGCAGCCGCTCCGGGTCGAACACCGGCGGCTCTTCTTCTTCGTCGCGCGGCATGGGGTCGACCGACGGCTTGAAGGCGGCGAAGGTGTTGGTGCCGGTGCCGCTGCGTTTGACGGCGGGGTGGGTGCCGCTGGTGGGCGTGAAGGCCGGCTGTACGCCAGTGGTGGGCGCGGGCTTGAAGGCCGCGTGCGTGCCGGTGGTGGGCTTCTGGGCGGCCGGGCGAGGGGGCGCTGAAGGGCGGAAGGCCAGCTGCGCTCCGGTCATCGGTTTGAGCGCGGGGTCGGGCTGGGCGAACTGGGTTTGAGGCGCACCGGTGATCACGTTGGCGCGACGCAGGAGCGACGAGGTCACACCCGTGGACATCTCGTCGAACGGGAAGAGGTCCTGGGGCGCCTGTGGCTGTTCGTCGTCGTACGGATCGTCGGGGTCGTTCGGCATGACGAGACAAGGCTAACCCCAACGCGCCGGTAGATCGACACCGCCACCGCACGTTTGAGGGGATTCCACCCACACCCACCTGCGCCTCGCCCTCAGCGCAGCGGCAGCTGAACCACGAAGGTCGAGCCTTTGCCCTCTTCGCTCTCGAGGGAGATCGATCCGCCGTGCTGCTCGACGATCTGGCGCGCGCCGGCGAGGCCGATGCCGAGGCCTCGAATCAGGCCGTGGGCCACGTTGGTCCCCCGCGCATACCAATCGAAGATGCGCGGTCGATCGACCAGGGGAACGCCGATGCCTTCATCGCAGACCTGAAGAATGGCCACCGGCCCCGAGGGCCCCGCACGTTGCTCGAGCGTGAGGTGAACGGCGCCCCCTCTCGGGCTGTACTTGGTGGCGTTGCTCAGGAGATTGGTGATGACGCGCGACAGCCGCGGGCCGTCCCACCAACCCTCGAGCGCTTCGGGCGCCGTCACCTCGAACCGGTGATGCGGGAAGAGCTGTGTGTGTTCTTCCACCAGGGTTCCCACCACGGCCACGAGGTCGGTGCGAGTGCGCTCCAGGTCCAGCGCCTGCCCACCCCTCACGCGCGCCACGTCGAGCAGCTCGTCGATCAACCTGTCCAACACCGAGATCTGCCGCGACATGCGCTGGAGGTCGGAGTGCACCCGCTCGGGGCTCAGCTTCAGGTGACCGCGGATGACCTCGACGCCCATCATCAACGAAGCGAGCGGGCTCTTCAGGTCGTGCGAGACGAGCGCCATGATCTCATCGCGCGCCTGCACGGCGGCCTCGGCCTTCTGGAGCGCCGCGCGCAGGGCCTGCTCGTTGGCTCTTTGTTCGGTGACATCGATGGCCGCGCAGCTGACGCCGATGACGGCGGTGTCTTCATCGAGCAGCGGCTCGACGCGCAGGTCGTAGCGGCGCTCTTCACCCTTCCGGTAGACCGACACCTCTTGACGGCACCCGGCGCCACTTCGAATCACCTCGCGCTTGAGCGCCTCGATCAGCTCGGCATCGGCGGCACGCTCGAAGAGGTCGCGATCGCTTTTGCCGATGACCTCCGCGGCCTGAAACCCCAGCGCAGGGTTGTGGATCCACGTGTAGCGCAGGTCGAGATCCTGGTTGAAGACGACGACGCGTGAGCTCTCCAGGGCGAGCTCGAAGTGCCGGGTGTTGGCTCGAAAGAGTTCGCGTTGACTCGTGAGCGCCTCTTCGGCCTTCACCTGAGCGTCGATGCTCACCAGCGTGCCCACCACCCGAAGCAGCCGCCCGGTGGCGTCTCGCAGCGCGGTGCTTCGATCTTCGACCCAGAGCAGATGCCCATCGCGATGGCGAACGCGGTACCGGAGCACCTGCGTGTCTTCGGCTCCCGCCTGCAGCTTTTCGAAGGAAGCACGGCAGCGGGCGAGATCATCGGGGAAGATCTGCTCATCCCACCACAGGAGCGTCAGCTCGACTTCTCCCGGGGCGTGACCCAGCAACTCTCGCACGCCAGCCATCTCGTGCACGCGCAAGGTCTGGACCTCGAGGTCGTAGACCATGGCCTGCGCTGCGGCCGCCGCGAGGCGAAAGCGCTCTTCGTTCTTTGCCTGCGGCCCAGATTCAGAAAGCAAAGCGTATCCCCCGATCGCGGTTGCTCGTCAGACCAGAAGCCTACTTGCCTGGCGTCACTGCATACTTTTCAGGCCGCACCACCTGCACGTCGGTCACCCACGCCATGATCGACCAGGTGGGGAAGTACTTCTCTGACAGCGCGAGCAGGATGGCGTCGACCGCCTCGACCGAAGCGACCACCTCCATGCGCACCGAAGGCCCTTCGAATTCACCTGAGCCGAGCCCCTCGCGGGCCCAGCTCATGGCGGGGGTCAGGGTGCAGCCCGGAACGCCGAGGGTCTTCAACTCAGCCACCAGGCGATCACGCAGCACCGCTTCAGCGACGATCACCAACAGCTTCAGCGGACCTGTGTTGATGGGCATTTAACTGCCGTAACACCGATTGCTTCATTCCTCATGAAGCGTCGTCGTCCGCTTCACTTTGTGACGGTGCGCGTGAACCGCTGAACGCCCTGGGCATCATAGAAGCTGGCCGTGAGGCTGCGGCCGTTGATGACGATGTACGTAAAGCCCAGCTCATCGCTCTCGTAATACGTGGGGTTGTTGCCCTCGAGCGGGGTGGTCGACGCGGCGCCTCCCGAGACGATCAGCTGGGTCTGCAGCGTGGACCCCGAGCGCGAACAGGTGTCCTGCATCCACTGATTATTGTGGTCGTGGCCCGTGATGTAGAAGTCAGCGCGCCCGCACACGCGCGCCTCGACGAACGACTTCACGTTGGCGCCATTGACCAGCGGGATGAACGGAACCCCGTCGTAGCTACCCGCGTTGCCGTGCTTGCCGTTCGACTTGTAGGGGTGGTGCGCGAAGACGATCTTCCACAAGGCGGTCGAGCCGGGCAGCCAGGTGTCGAAGTCGGAGCGCATGGTGCTGTCGGCGGCGAACATCGAGCGGTTGGTGTCGGCGACGAAGAACTCCACGTTGCCGAGGGCCCACTTGTAGTGGAAGGCGGGCAGGCGCCACTTGGGGTTGACCGCGGAGTAGTCGATCTCGTTCTGCCCCTTGGCGAAGTCGTAGCCCAGGCCCTCCCCGCCGTAGTCGTGGTTGCCCAGAGCCACGTAGAAGGGCGCGTTCACCGTGGCGTAGGGATCGACGAAGGCCGTCTGCCACTGCGCGTCGGTCGTCGAGCTGACGCCGCTCGGATAGAAGTTGTCGCCCAGCAACACCACGAAGTCGCAGCCCTGGGCCGCGCAGACGGTGCCGATGGAGGCGCCGACCAGGGACTGATCTGGATTGCCTTTGCCGGTGTCGCCAATCGCCACGAAACGCACCACCGTGCCTGCGTCGGCCGTCGCGCTGCCGCCACCGGTCGCCGTTCCGCCGCCCGTCGCGCTGCCGCCGCCCGTCGCTGAACCGCCACCCGTCGCGCTGCCGCCACCCGTCGCCGAGCCGCCACCCGTCGCCGTTCCGCCACCCGTCGCCGAGCCGCCACCCGTCGCCGAACCGCCGCCAGTCGCGGTGCCTCCGCCAGTCGCGGTGCCTCCGCCCGAGCCGCCATCGACTTCTTCGACCGGGTTCATTCCGCACGCGCCCAGCAGCGCGGACAGGGAGATCAGGGTGAGGGCTCGGGACATGGGTCCTGACCTAGCACCGCCCGTCCTTCCGGGGCGAGGCCCCCGCGCGTCGCCGACGCAAGAAGAGCAGCACCCCGAACGCCAACAACGGCTCCAGGGTGGTGCAGCCGCACGAGCTGGGCTTCGGGGTGATGGTGATGGCGATGAACGACGGCTCGCTGGCGGTGTCCGCGTCGAGGGCGATCACCTGGAACGAGATGAGCTCGGGCACCTTCACCTCGGGAGCGACGAAGGTGGTCTGAGCCGCGTTGGCCTCGCCGAGCGTGACCGTCGCGTCGCCTTGCTGCTGCCAGAGATAGGTGAGCGGGTCTCCATCGGCGTCGGTGCCGGTCGCTTCGAGGGTGGCCGTCTGACCTGCGACCACCGTGGTGGATCCGCCCGCCATCACCTCGGGCCTTCGGTTCACGTTGCGCACGGTGACCGTCATGTCATCGGTGTCGATGCCGCCCTTACCGTCGTTGACCGTGACGCGGAAACCCAGCGTCCCCCCCGCCACGCCGACTTCGGGCGAGGTGAAGGTGTCGTCGAGCAGCTCGACCGAGGTGCCCGAGGTCTGCGACCAGGTGACGGTGAGCGCGTCGAGATCTCGATCGCTCACGGTGCCGGGCAGCAGCGTCACCACAGCGCGCTCGTTCACGGTGATGCTGGTGGTGCCCGAGACGATCGGCAGGTGGTTGGTGCACAGGTTCCGGTGCGGCACGGCGTCGACGAACGGTTCGGTGGTGAGCCCGTTGGCCTGCACGTCGTCGATGCTCCAGCCCGAGGTGCCGCTCGCGTCATCGGTGCCGATGCGCCAGCGCAGCCACACGGTGCGGTTCGCGTACTGCGTGCCGAAGTCGACGGTGACGGTCTGCAC
>JBKJSE010000207.1:0-18304 GCA_046595925.1 Archangium sp.
CTCGATCTCGACTTCGACGGGGACGCTGGGGTCGGCGTGGGACATTTCAGACTCCTGGTTGGGGCGCTCGATGGAGCGGGTGAGGGTGAAGCCTGCTTCGGTGAAGGTGCCGCGGAGCTCGAACGAGGCCGCGATGATCCGGCCGCTGCCGACGAGGCCGTTCGCTTGGTTGGTGAGGTTCGCGAAGAGCACGACGTCTCCGCAGGTGAGCGAGGTGACGTCGGCGTGGGGGAGTGAGGCGCTGCCGATGAGGCAACGGGCCGGGAGCGTGACGCTGGCGACTTCAGCGAGCAGCGGCGCGCTCGATTCCTGCGGGAGCGCCTCGAACTTCGACTGCGCCCAGAGTGAAGGGAGCAGCAGGCGGCCGAGGCACTTCGTCTCGCCGATGCCGAGCTCGAGCTGAATCGCGACGTGACGGAGGCGCGCGTCGACCTGCTGCAGCACTTCCCCGCGATCGAGCGTCAACGAGACGAGGCGTGGGCAGAGTGCCTTGAAGGCGGCTTCGCTTCGAAGCTCAGCGAGCGTCGAGAGCGCGACCCAGCCCAGCGCGGCTTCTTCGATGTGCGAGAGGCGGGTGGGAATGCCGACCGGCTCGTTCCCGCCGGTGATTCGCGCCAGGAGCGTGCCGGCGGCCATCAGGTCGAGCTCGAGCACGCCGAGCGCTTCGCCGCCGAACTCGAAGGTGATGAAGAGGGCGCGCGCCGCGAGGTGCGTGAAGGGGTGCAGCGTCGAGGGGAGCAGCGAGGGGATGCAGCTCAGCGTCGTCTTGAGCTGGGGCCCGAGCTTCTGGGCGACGCGGGTGACGGCTTCGTTGAGCGCGGTGCAGGCGGCCGGGCGGGCGTTGATGGCCAGGTGCGCGCGCGTGAGCTTCTGCAGCGTGGTGAGCCGCACCCGGTTCGCGAGAGGGGCGCGGGGCATCGCCGCGGGGGTGGGGACGGTCTCTGTGATCTGCGTTGATTCGTCGAGCATGGGGGCGTGCTTTTCAGGGATCGCGCCAGCTCTAAGGTCCTGGAATTTCAAGAGTCCGGGGATGCGAAGCCGTCCGCCGCCATGGACTCCGCTCGCTGCTCAGTGGGAGAGGCTCGGGGTGAGGGGCCAGCGCGAGTTCCTCCCCGGAACTCGAGCGCCACCCCTCACCCCACGCGCACAACCGACCACGACGCCCACCCCGACGCCCTCACCCCGACCCTCTCCCGGAGGGAGAGGGAGAACATCCATCAGCGCGAAGCTTCTTTGACCAACCGCGCTGCCACGGCCCGCACCGCCGCGGGAAACGCCTCAGACCCGCCCTTGAACTGCGGAAACTGCGACCGCACTGCCGGTGGCAACGACGCGACGATCGCCGCCCGCAACTCGCCCGTCGTCCGCACCACCAACTGCTGAAGCCGCTCGCCCGCGTCGTGCCGCACGCCGAACTCATGAGCGAGCCGCGCCTGCCTTCGCGCCGAGTCCCACTGCTTCATGTCTTCCGCGAAGGCGCTCGCCCGCTCCTGCGGCCCCTTCGAGAAACCCGCGAGCAGCTCTTCCGCCCGGGGCCGGTGAATCGCCGCCACGAATAGCGCCACCCGCTCGGGAAAGCCCATCACCTTGAGCGCCTGGTGATGTTTGCGCCGCTCGACACGCGTGCTGGTCATGACTCACGCCACCTTTCGCTGAATCGCAGGGTTGATCACCGGACGCTGCGGCTGCGGCGGCTGCACCGGAGCCGTGGCCGTGGCCGTGGGCGCCACCCGCTTGCTCGCGCGAAGGCGCCACGACAGGAACACCACCAGCATCGCCACCACCGACAACGACAGCCCGAGCACGAGCACCAGGGGCCGCATGCCTGAGCTCGTCTGCTCCTTCACCGGCACCATGGGAATGGTCACCGGATCGATCACCAGCACCACGTCGTCCGGGCTCAAGCCGTCCACCGCCGCCGCGACCAGCGCCCGAAGTTCACCGCGCTGCATCTGCAACTTCTCCAGCGCGATCGGCTGCACCCGCACCAGCACCGACGCCTTCGAAGGCACCGCCACCTGCCCAGGGCGAGGCGCCGCGGGCACCACCAGCTCGACATTCACCGACGCCACGCCATCCATCGTCTCGAGCGATTCTTCGATGTCGCCTTCCTGCGCCTCGAGCTGCCGCAGCCGCTCGGCCGAGGGCGTATCGATGAGCCCCACGTTCTGCGCGAGCGTCTGGGTCTTGAGCCGCGCCGGCCGGGGCAGCTTGAGCTCGTTGAGCACGCGCATCGCCTCGGTGGCCTGCGCGTCGTCGAGCTCGATGGCCCACGTGGGCTTCTTGCCCTTCTCGGGCACCTTCTTCACTTCGAAGCCGCGCGCGACGAGGGCCGAGATGATCTCGTTCGCGTCACGCTCGTCGAGGCCGTGCTGAATCTGGGTCGAGCACGCGCAGAAGAACAACGCGGCAGTCATGATGAGGGAGCGGTTCATGGGGTTCACACCTGCGTCTGGAGGACCTGCTTCACGCCGCCCGTGGCCTTCTCGACGACCTTGCCCGCGAGGTCGAGCTCCTGAGATGCGCGGTACACATGCGTCTGCAGCGAGAGCAGCTCAGCGGGAGAGAACGACTTCCCCGACTCAGCCATCTTGAGGATCTGCTCCATGCGGTTCTGCGCCTGGTTCACCTGGTCGAGCACCTTCGTGGCGGTGACCTGCTTGCCGGGCTCGGCCTGCTTGAGGCTCTCCACCTTGCACTTGCCGGGCTGCGCGACCTGCGCCGACTTCGCCTCGTTCTTCACGGGAATCGGCGCGTTCTCGGTGCGGCTGGTGGGGGCGGGTTGCGCCTTCATCACCTTGCCGAAACCTTCGCCGATCTTCTGAGCGCTGCCTGTGCCGGAGATGCCTGCGGGGCCGGCGCCCGAGAGCGGAGTGATTGCCATGGCCGCGCCCTCAGCGAATGTTGTTGATGGCCGACTTCGCCGAGTCGTGCCGCACCTTGAGCACGTTGGAGATCGTGTTGTACTCACGGCTCTCCTGCTGCATCTGCATCTGCATCATCGTCGAGCGATCGGCCTCTGCTCTCATCTGGCCGATCATCCCCGTGAGTTCACCGGGCACGCCGTCAGGTGAAGTGGCCATGGCCTGCGCCGTCGCTCCGCCACCACCCTGCACCGACGAGACACCGGTCGCCGCGTAGGAGGCCTGTTGCGCGCCGTTTCCCCTGCTGGCCAGTGCCGTCACGTTGCCCACCGCCGCGCTGATGATGCCGACGCCAGGCACTGAGTTGAGCAGTGAGCCACCGACGCTCGCCGCCGTCTGGATCGCGTTCTTCAGCATGTTGCCGAACTCGTTCTTCGGGGTCTGGCGCGAGACGGTGGGGGTCAGCGAGATGCGGTTCGACGATTCCATGGGGTGTCCTCCTGCGGCGTGTGGTGGCGGGCTCCTGTTCAGTTCCCGTGCCGACGCGAAGTGGCCGGATTTCGTCGGGTGAACACCCCGTCCACCCGTCCACCCGCGTGGACGCCGAGTGCGAGCGAAGTCCGCGGAAGCAGGCATTCAGCGCGTTGGAACGATTGCTGCGTTGCGGGCCCGGACCCCCGCAGTCCTAAAGGAGCACCCCTTGAAGATCGAAGGTTCGAAACAGACGCTGCAGAGCGAAGTGGAAGCGCCCACCACGACTCCGGTCGCGCCGATGGTGTGCGTCGATCGCGTGGAGCAGGCGCGGGTCGAAGAGCGCGTCTTTGCCGGTGAGCGCTCGTTGACCGAAGAGAAGTTGTTCGAGGCGTTCGCCGCTGTTCCTTCGCCCGGCGTGCTCGAGCTCGAGGTCAAAGCCAAGGTGATGCACCAGGGCGGCAAGGCGAAGATCACCGCCGATCGCGATGCGTCAGGCGAGTTCCTCATTCGCGTCGAAGGTCAGCCCCAGGTGGCGCTCACCAGCCCCTTGCCCCACGTGGCGCTGGAGGTCGCCGGGACAGCGGCAGCCACCTACCGGGTGAGAACTCCTGAGGCCGCGGCCGATCTTCTGCACACTCTGCTGACCTCCTCAGACAAGCCGAAGCTGGCTCGCTATTCCGAGCAGCACCTCGAGCGGGTCGAAGTGGGCCTGGAGTACGGGTACAGCGCGCATGGGATGCTGGCGATCAAGTACGGCAGTGCAGACCTGAGTCACAAGGGCACGGCGTGGGTCGACTTCGACAAGAACCTGCTGGTGACGGAGCAGGCTGTCGATGCAGAAGTCCTGGGTCGTGCCTCGGTGATTGGCGCTCGCACCGGGATCTCCGGCGAACTCACCGTCAAGCAACGCACCGAAACGCAGCTGCCGCGCGAGATGCTCTCGCGCATTGCCAACGGCGAACTCTCTGCGCTCGACGTGATCCGCGAGAGTGAGAGCACCCGCTCGTTCGTGTTCGAAGGAGAACACCGCGAAGAGGTGAACACGCTGTTCGCTGCCGGCTACGCGCTGGTTCAGAGACTCGAGGGAGAAGTCGACATGGATCAGCTCGTCAGTCAGCCCCTGGCACCGATGCTGGCCATCAAGGGCTCGATCACCACCTTGATCTCCAAAGAGAGCGCGCTGGGCGTCGGCATCGACCTTCCCGGCCTCAACCTGGTGGTGCGCGGCGCGATCTACACCAAGAGCGAACAGCACCTCTTCCAGGGGCACGATGAACACGCGCTCCAGAAGGAGCTCGACCTCAGCCGCTCACTTCGATGAAGGATCGAAGAACTCGATCAGCTGCTCGCGCCTGGCGTGCGCGTCTTCCATCGCCAGCGCGATGAGATCGTTCGCGTAGGCGGCATCGAAGAGCAGGTAGCTGCCGAGCTCTGCCTGGGTGAACAGGTTCGAGCCCGACAACCGGTGCAGCAGCCGGGTGGGGAGCAAGTGGGTCTTCTCCTTCCTGGCGAACTTCTCGAGGTGAGGCCTCGCGAGCTCAGACAGGTCGCGGCTGGGCCGCACCACCAGGTCGCGCACCACGCGGTACGACTGGCCGCGCACCTGCTCGAGCGTTTCGTTCATGCGGGACACGAAGTCGTCGCCGTACGCACGGCGGCCGCTCTCCAACATCTCGTTCACGCGGCGAAGGCGATCGAGATCGTACTCGGTGCGATCCACCATCAGCGCGGTGAGCACCTTGCCGATGATCTTCGTGGTGGTGGGCATCGGCTCGTGGGGCTTGGGCTCGTCGACGCTCGTCTTGGGTTTGTGGCGAAGCGAGAGGATCAACACGCGATCTGCTCCGAGGCGCAGCGCGGGGGAGAGCGGGGTGTTCTGCCGTACGAAGCCGTCGCAGTAGTACTCGTCGCCCACGCGCGCCGACTTGAAGAGCAGGGGAATCGCACCGCTGGCCAACGCGTGCTCCGGGCCCAGCACGACCTCGACGGGTTGTTGGTACGGGTCGCGACTCCACCGCGGCAGACCTGCTTCGCGGCGCTGAATGAAGATGACCGTCTTGCCATCACGAATGCGCGTGGCCGAGACGGAGACCGCGGAGCACAAACCACGCGCGAGGTTGGCGGCGATGCGAGGCCAGTCGATCGCGTGGCGCACGATGTTCTCGATGGGCTCGGGGTGGAACAGATCGTACAGGCGCCAACCCTCGGGCCGCTCGTTCGCGCGGGTGGCGCGCCAGATCTTCCGGCTCACCGAGTAGAGCGACTCGCCTTCCACGCGGAAGACCTTCTCGAGCGAGAGCCCCGTCCACAGTCCTGCGAGCGCGCGGCCCTGCTCGTCGGGCATGTGCATCGTCGCGGCGAGGAAACACGCGGTGCTCGCGCCGACTGACGTCCCTGCGAGCACGTCGAACCGCACGTTCGCGCGGGCCGCGGCGGGCAGCTCTTCGCGCAGATAGCGGATGACCCCGGCTTCGTACGCGCCGCGAGCACCACCGCCGGAACAGACCAGGCCGATGCGGGGCTTCATGGGAGGGACCCGCCACCGCTCCTGAGGAACAGCACCACCGTTCGCCCCGAGCGAAGTCGAGGGGGCACCTGGCGCGCGAAACACAAGTACTCCCTCGACTCCGCTCGGGAGGACCGGTGTGCTCCTTTGGATGAGATCGTCTGCGTGCTCATGAGATCTCGATGGTTGCGCTCATCTCTCTCATGAGCCAGCGCCAATAACTTGCGAGTGCAACATCGTGATCAACACTGGTGCCGGTCTGTAGCGCAGCTCACCTCAAGGAGACCGTCACATGCTCACCGTCACCGCGCAGTCCCCGATGCCCACCCGTTTTCATCCCCGCGTCGACGCCGGCTTCATGGTGAAGCTCTTCACCGGCGGCCGTTCCGTGGTGGCGAAGGCGACCGATCTCTCGATGGCGGGCCTCAAGCTCATCGGCGATTTCGGCAGCGCCGACGATCGCATGACGCTGAGCATTCCAATTCCGGGTGATCGCGAGGTCGTCACCGGGGCGACGGTGCGCCGCCGTGGAGAAGAAGAGCTCGCCCTCGAGTTCGATCAGCTCGACTGGGACGACATGTTCGCGTTGGCGCGCTTCCTTCACCCGCGCCTCAAGTAATGCTTCAGCCTGCCGCCGCGACGCGCGCCTTGAGCTGGGACACCAGGTCCATCAGCTCGGCGCCCCGGAACGGCTTGTGGATGTACCCGTTGGCTCCGGCCTTCATCGCGGTCTCCACGTCTGACTTCTTGGCCTTCGCTGTCAGCATGTAGATCGGCGTCTTCGCCGTTCGCGGGTCTGCGCGCAGCATGCGGCACACCGCGATGCCGTCGAGCTGAATGCTCCCCACCGGCGGCAAGACCACGTCGAGCAACACCAAATCGAACGTCTGCGTCTTGGCGAGCTTGAGCCCGTCGGCGGCGTGTGAGGCGGTCTCCACTTCGCAGTCGGTTTCGGTCAGCAGGCTGCGAACCAGCTCACGGATCACCGGCTCGTCTTCGACTACCAGGATGCGGAAGGAGCCAGCCATCAGGGGGGAACCATACCGCTACTCGTAGGCGAGGGCTTCGACGACGTCGAGGCGGGCTGCCCGGCGGGCTGGGTAGAGGCCGGCGATGATCGCGGCCAGGGTGGAGACGACCACCATCTGCACGGCCGTGTCCCAGGGGTAGGAGAACGGGAAATTCCAGCCGGTGGCCTGCACGCCGACGATCTTCGTGACGATGTAGCCGACGACCCCACCTGTCATGACCCCGATCAGGCTCCCGGTGAGGCCGATGAAGAAGGCCTCGCCCGCGAAGAGCTTGATGATCTGCTTCCGGTCCGCTCCGACGGCGCGCAGCAGGCCGATCTCCCGGGTGCGATCGAGCACCGCGGCCAGCAGGGTGTTGATGATGCCCAGCAGCGCGAGCGCCACGGCGACCGCCTCCATCGCGTAGGTGATCGAGAAGGCGCTGCTGAGCAGCTTGCGGGCCTCGTCACGCAGCTCGGCGTTCGAGAGCACGTAGAGATCGAAGCGCTGGCCGAGCTTCGCGGTGATGGCGGCGCGGGTCTGCTCGAGCGTCGCGCGATCGCGCAGGTAGACGTGGAACGTGTCGACCTGATCGGTGAGGAACTGCTTCATGAAGATGCTGCGGTCGAGGATCACCGAGCCCTGGTCCGAGGTGTAGTCGATGATGATCGCCCCCACCGTGTACGTGTGCTCACCGGTGGGCGTCTTCATGGGGAAGGTGGTGCCCACGCCGAGGTTGCGGCGGCGCGCCAGGTTCTCGCTGATCACCACGTAGTTCGCTTCACGCTGCGCGGGCGTCGGCAAGACGCCCTCGAGGATCAGCGGCTTGCCCCGGGTCGAATAGATCTCCTGGTTGAGCGAGATGACGAAGATGCGCAGGCCGAGCGCGTCGTGCTGGAGCAACCGCACCGGGTCGACCACGTCGACATTGGGGATCGCGCGGATCTCGTCGCCGATGGCGGCCTGCATCGGCTGGTTCTGCACGCCCGCGAGCTTGGCCGACGAGGTGACGAAGAGGTCTGCGGGGATGGCCTGGGCGATCCACGCGTCGGCGCTCTTCTGAAAGCTGCCGATGAACGCGGCGAGGGTCACGGCCATGGTGACGCCGATGCTCATCGCGCCGACCGGCACCGAAGTGCGAACGGGCGCGCGCGCGAAGTTGTCGGCGGCCAGGCGACCCGAGATGCCGAAGAGGAACTGGCCCGGCGCGCGGAACGGATAGTTGAGCCAGCGCAGCACGAGCGGCGAGAGCAGCGTGACGCCCATCAAGATGAAGAAGATCGCCGCGTAGCCACCGATGGGAAAATTCTCCAGCGGTGGGGGGATCTGCGTCACCGGGTAGGCCAGCAGCAGCAACAGAATGCCCAGGTACGTGGGCCACGATTTGACCGCGACCGCGCCTGCTCCGATGGCGGCGTCTTTGCGAAGCGCTTCCACCGGCTGCACCGCCGAGGCGACCCACGAGGGGCGCAAGGCCGCCAGCACGCTGCCCACGATGCCCATGGTCAGGCCGACCGCGAGCTCGGTGGCGCCCAGCTCGACGCTCTTGGCGTTCACCTTCACGTAGATCTCCGAGATGCTGTCGGAGACGGTGCTCATGGCCAGCTTCGCCACCATCAAGCCCATCGGCAGGCCCAGCACGCTGCCCACCAGCCCGAACACGCCCGCCTCGAAAGCGAAGAGCGCGCGAATGCGCCTGCGGGTGGCGCCCAACGCGCGCAGCGTGCCGATCTCGCGGCGGCGCTGCACCACACTGATCGACACCGTGTTGTAGACGAGGAAGACGCCGACCAGCAGCGCGACGCCCGAGCCCAGGTTGAGGCCGAGCTGAAAGCTGCGCACCATCGTCTGCACGGCCTGGCCCCGGCGATCGGGTGACTCGACCTCGATGGCGCTGCCGACCGCCTTCTGCAGGCGCTCCTTCATCCCCTCGAGGCCCACCTTCGCGTCGATCGCCACGTCGATGCGCGTCAGCGTACGGCCCTTCGAGAAGGCCTCCTGTAAGCTGCCGAAGAACATCACCGCCACCGAGCCACCGAAGGCCTTGAGCGGTCCGGTCTCCTTCAAGAGCCCGTGAATGATGAAGGGCTTCTCGCCATCGGGCGTGACCAGGTGAATCGCGTCGCCTGTCTTGAGGCCATGCGCGCTCGCGTAGGTGTCGGTGACGAGCACGCGATCGGTCGAGTTGAGGAACTCGAGATCGTCCGCCAGCTTGCCGACGTCGGTGTCCACGCCTTCGTAGGTGCGGAAGAAGCCGTCATCGAGCAGGTCGACGCCGAGCACGTACATGCTCTCGCCCGGCGCATCTTTCACCGGCGCGACGACTGAAATGCCACCCGACGCGTGCAGCACCCCCGGCACGGCGCGCACGGTCTCGAGCAGCGCTTCGGGGAAACCTGAGGTCTCGGCGGCGACCGTGAGATCGGCCTTGCCGGCCACCGTGTCGATGGTCGAACGGAACGCTTCCATCACGGAGCGGTTGATGGCCGCGATGCCCACCAGGGTCGCCACGCCGACGGCGACGCCCACCAGCGTGAGCAGGGCGCGCAGCGGCGAACCCACGACATGCCGAAGCGAGACGAGACGAAGCAGAGACCACATGGGCGCGCGCACCTTAACGGCAGGCCCGGGAATCGCTTTCGAAAACTACTTCCCGAACACCTGCTCGGCTTCGTCGAGCGTGAAGGCCAGGTGGGCGGTGTGGCTGGTGAGGTGGCGCGACAGGCGCTCCATGTGCACGGCCGCCTGGGCGCGTTTGCCCACCACCCGAACGACCTTCCTCACGCCGAACGCCCGCAGGATCTCTCCGAGATGGCGGAAGTCTTCGGGCAGGAAGGACTCCATCGTCTCGACCTCACGAATGTCGGACAGCACGTCGACCGGAGAGCGGAGCCGCGAGAGCGCATCGCGCAGCTCACGTTCACCCGCGCGGGCTTGCGCGGACGAGGGGGCCCCCGAGAACGTGATGACGATTCTGTTTCGACCAACGTCAGGCGAGATGCGGACCACTTTGGGTTCCTTGCAGAACCCCCCCGGGACACCTTCCTCTTACAGGAGTCGCGCGATCCGGCGCAACGAGTCACGCAGCGGCGCGCACCGGGTCGTCACCGACGATCTTTCCATCGGCCAACAACACCAGGCGATCGCCTACTTCAGCGGCCTTGGGATCATGGGTCACCATCACCACGGTCAGGTTCCGGGCGCGGGTCGCCTCGCGGATGAGCTTGAGCACCTCTGACCCGGTGCGTGAGTCGAGATTGCCCGTGGGCTCGTCGGCCAGCAAGAGGGCGGGCTCTGACAGCAGGGCGCGGGCGATGGCCACTCGCTGCATCTCGCCGCCGGAAAGCTCATCAGGGCGATGCGAGTGCCGCCCCTTCAACCCAAACTGCTCGAGCAGGAGCCTGGCCTTCGGCTCGAGCTCGTCGCGGTTCTTGCCCGCCAGCAGCTCGGGAAGAATCACGTTCTCCACCGCCGTCAACGTGGGGAGCAGGTTGAAGAACTGAAAAATGAAGCCGAGTCGATCGCGCCGGAAGCGGGAGAGCTCGTCGTCGGGGAAGCGCGAGATCTCCTTGCCGTCGATCTTCAGCGTCCCACTGGTAGGCACGTCGAGCGCGCCGAGCAGGTTGAGCAGGGTGCTCTTGCCCGAGCCCGAGCTGCCCATCACCGAAAGGAACTGCCCGCGTGGCACGGTCAGAGAGACGCCCTGGAGCGCGGGGACTTCGTTCTTGCCGCGGCGATAGACCTTCACCACGTTGCTCACTTCGATCATCGCGTCACTCACAACGAAACCAACCCTTCCTTCTCGGTCCACCCTTCGAGGGCGTTGGGCAAGCGCACCCGCACGTACCGCCCGGAGGTCTCCATGATGCGCAGCTTGAGACCTGCATGCACCTCAAACGACACCTTCGCGTTCTCGCCGGGGTACTCGAGCACCTTGGCCGCTTCGGGCATGACCACCGCTTCGACCACCGTGTCGTTCACCCACTCATGAACGGCCAGCGTGCCGCCGAGCCCTGCCCCCACGAGCAGAAATAGGGCGGTGATGAGCCCCAGCACCACGCGTGAGCTCGAGCGCGCGGTGACCCACAACAGCGCAAAGCCCAGCCACCAGACGATCAAGAAGGCGATGGCCACCAAGCGCTCGTTGGTCGCTTCCGCGAGGCGCTGCGTGAAAGGCACGGCGCCTTCTTCGCCCACGACTTGATCGACCTGACGCTGTCGCGCGACGGCGAGGTTCGCGCCGATGTCATCGTCATCGGAGAACCGATTCGCGCGCTCGAGATAGAGGATGGCGGGACCCAGCTCGCCGGCTGCCAGGTGCGCGGTGCCGAGGTTGAAGAGCACGTCGGGGCCACCGAAGCCCGCCTCGAGCAGCTTCGTGTAGCGCTCCTTCGCGGTGACGTAGTCGGCCTTGTAGTAGGCGTCGTTGCCCTCGACGAAGAGCGCCTGAGACTCCTGCGGCGTGTACTGCGCGAGGGTCAGCGCGAGCAGCATCGAGATCACGACCAGCCCTCCATCGCCGCGGCGGCTTCCGTCATCGAGCGGCGGCGCGCTGCTGCTTCGCCCATGCCTGGCGCGTAGCGGCCCATGTCGCAGGTCTCGAGCACCGCGATGATGCGGGCGCGATCGGCTTCGGCGATGCCGGCTTCCGTGAGCTTCGTCACGAGCTCACCGCGGGCGAGCCCACTGACCGGTGTTCCGAGGCGGGCGCTCATGAAGCTGGTGAGCGCGTGTTCGACCTCTGCGTAGAACTCGGCGGTGGAGCCCTTGCTGAGCAGCTTCTCTGCGGCGGCCAGGCGCTTCCTCGCGGCGCGGGCCTGCTTCTTCTTGACCGACTCCGCCGACTCAGAGCCGAGCGCACCGCGCGCGAAGAAGAACGCGCCGGCCAGCAGGGTGAACGCGAAGGGCGCGATCGCCAACGGCAAGAACCACGGCCGCGTGGTGAGGGCCGCTCGCGGGGCCGCGAACCGCGCGGTGTGCCGCAACGACTTGAGGCCGCCTGCGATCAGCTGATTCTTCGGACCATCGAGGCCCGTGGGCGCCGTGGGGTTGGGGCCGACCGTCGCGCCGCCCGCACCGGGCTTCACGCGAATGGTGATCTCATCAACGCGCAGGTCTTCGTACTTGCGCCCTTCGGGATCGAAGGAGGGAACGTTGAGCGCAGGCAGCACGAAGGTGCCGGTCTGCTGCGGCACGAGCGTGAACTCGATCACCCGCGTGCCACCGACGTGCGTCTTGGTGTTCTTCGCCTGGTCGTTGGTCTCGGGGTCGAAGACCTTGAAGGCGGCAGGTGCACCGAGCGCCGGCAGGGGAATCGTCTGCAGGTTGCCGCGGCCTTCGAAGATGAACTTCACCTGCACCGGCTCGCCGAGCGCGACTTCGGTCTGCGAGACCTCGCGTGAAAGACGCCAACGACCCACCAGCGTGGTGGCGGGACCAGGGGGCAGGTTGCGCACCACCAGCTTGCTCTCGTTGCCTTTGCGGTGAACGCGGCGCCCTGCGTAGAAGATGCCGGTGGTGATGTCGGCTTCGGGCGCGTCGATGGTGACGGTGCCAGCCTTGAGCGGGAAGACCGCGCGTTGACGCAGCAGGTACTCGCGGTACGGCACGCCGCCGATCAGGCGTTGCTCTGAGGTGAGCTGGCTGGGCGTCTTGAAGTCGAGGCTCAAGAAGCCATCGAGCTTCGGCGCGGTGACGGTGTCGACGGAGGACAGGTCGACCCGCGAGTAGAGATGGATGTTCACCATCACCTGCTCACCCACGTAGGCCTCGCTCTTGTCGAGCGACATGCGCAGGAAGAGATCTGAGTCGCCCCGCGGGATCGCCGGCTCATCGTCGAGGCGGGGCTGCCCGCCGAGCGGATCGCCGTCGTCATCCATGCCGCCGAAGCCGGGGGGGAGGCCGCCCGGAAAGCCGAAGGGGTTGGTCGGCGGTTGGCGCTTCCCCGTGCGATCGGGCGCGAGGCGGCCGCGCACCACTTCGATGACCACCGGCCGCGTCTTGTAGAGCCTCGAGGCGGTCTGCACGGCCGCGGGGGGAATGGTGAGCTGGCCCGTGCGGTTGGCGCGCATGGTGAGCGTGTGCTTCTGCACCTGGGTGATCACGCCGGCACCGCCGGGGCCCAGCGAGTAGCTCATCTGTGTCGACTGGCTGCGGCCGAGCACTTCGAAGTCTTCCGCCACGGGGAGCTGCAGCACCGAGCTCTCGGGTGCGTTGGCCACCACGATCTCGAGACGGAACGTGTCTTCAGTGCCGACCTTTTCCCGGTCGGCCTGCATGGTGACCTCGAGCTCCGCCGCCACCGCAGGAGCGGCAGCGACGAGGAGTGCGATCGCGATGGCGCTAGCGCTACCAGTCCTTGCCATTGGGTTCACTCTTCGGAGTCTTCTGTTTGAAACGCCACAGCTGGAGGTTCTTCTCGTTGCTCTTGAGTGAGTCGAGCAGTTTCTCGGCATCCTTGCGGCTCACGTCGATGCCACCATCGGGGAGGAGCTGCGGCTTCCCTTCCTGCGCGGCACCCGCATCTTGCTCTTCATTGCCGCCGTCGGCGCCACCATCTCCGGGCTCGGCCTGGTCGGAACTGCCGCCGTCGCCTTTCTGTTCCTTGTCTCCCTGGCCGCCGTCGCCAGAGCCGCCGTCACCTTCACCACCGTCGCCCTTGCTCTCGCCCCCGTCGGAACCACCATCGGCGCCGGCATCGCTGGGGCCTGCATCGCCGTCCCCCCCATCTGGCTTGCCACCATCGGGGCGGCCCGCGTCTGAGCCTCCATCGGTGACGCCGCCGTCTTGTCCAGCATCGGGTTTGCCGCCGTCGTGCCCGCCACCATCAGGCGTACCGCCGTCGCTGCCCTTCGATTGTTCGGGCGGGAGGTTCTTGAGCAGCACCTCCATGTTGTGGCGCGCGAGCTCGTCTTCCGGGTTCTTGCGCAGCGCCGCGCGGTACTCCTTGACGGCTTGCTGCTTGTCGCCGGTGGCGGCCGCGACGTTGCCGAGGTTGTAGTGGAGCTTCGAGTTCAGCTCTCCCGAGCGATCGAGCTCGAGCGCGGCCTGGAACGCCGACTTCGCCTCGTCGTTGCGGCCGAGTTTGTGAAGCGCCAGGCCGCGGTTGTATTGCACGCGCGGGTCGGACGGCTTGTCCTGCAAAGCGGCGTCGTAGTGCGTGAGCGCCTCGTCGAACTTCTGCGCTTCGAAGGCCTTCGTGCCGAGCTCGATCTCAGGGTGATTCTTCTCGAGCGGACCGGCGGCCTGCGCTTGACCTGCGAGCAGCGCGATGAAGAGCACCGCGAGCTTCGAGCCCGTGCGACGCCACGAAGGAAGGATGAGCATTCCGAGGATGAGGAACGCGATGCCGATGGCGAGGAACGGCTGGTACGCCTCGCCGTACTTCAGGGTGACGCGGCTCTCGAGTTCACTCTTCTGCAGCGTGTCGATGATCTTCACCACGTCGCCCATCGCCACGCCGCGCGGTTGGTAGAAGAACTCGCCGCCGGTGGCTGACGCGATGCGGGTGAGCCCCGCGCGATCGAGCCGGCTGATCACCGTCACGCCGTCTTCGGTCTTCTTGTAGCCGACGACATCGCCGCCCTTGTTGAGGATGGGGATCGGCTCACCGGAATCGCTGCCGATGCCGATGGCCAGCACGCGCGCGCCGAATTCCTTGAGCGCGTCGATGCCCTCGCCCACGTCGCCCGTGACGTCTTCACCGTCAGAGAGCAGCACCACCACGCGATCCTTCGCGCCGCGATCTGCGTTCTCCAGGACCTGGCGCGAGAGCAGCAGCGCCGCTCCGATGTTGGTGCCACCTTGCGGCATCGTCTCGGGATCGACGGCGCGCAGGAAGAGCTTGGCCGCTGCGTAGTCTGAGGTGAGCGGGCACTGAATGAACGCGTCGCCTGCGAACACGACCAGGCCGACGCGATCACCCTTGAGTGAATCGAGCAGCGAGGTGAGCTCGAGCTTCGCGCGTTCCAATCGTGAAGGCGTGACGTCACGCGCGTACATCGACTTCGACGCATCGAGCGCGACCACCACGTCGATGCCGCGGCGCTTGGCGACCTCGGCCTTCTCTCCGCACTGGGGCTGCGCGAGGGCAAGCGCGAAGAAGACCAGCGCCGCCGTGTACGCCGAGCTCTGCAACGACGGCAGCAGCACCGAGACGCCGGGCGCGAGCACCTCGGCCAGGCGGTTGGGCACCGCCTTCGAGAGCCGACTGCTGCGGCGAACGGAGACCGCGATCGCGATCACGCCGAGCAGCAACGCGAGCAGGATTCCCAGCAGGAACCAGGGCTGCGCGAAGCCGGCCTTGTAGCCGAGCAAGGTGAAGCGCCAGGGCATCACGGCTCCCTGGGGTTGGCGGAAGTAGGAATTAAGAACCTCACCGGTCACCCGAGCCAGTCGAGGGGGCACTTGCCGAGCGAAACAGAGGTAATCCCTCGACTGGTCTCCTCAGGAACAGCACCGTTCCCCCCGAGCGAAGTCGAGGGGTCGCCTGCCGCGCGGCGCAGAGGTGGCATCTCGACTGCGCTCGATGCGAACGGTGGGTCTGTTCCTTCGGACGAAATCGCCTTCGAAGCCGGTCCCCTGCTCGGGATGACCGGTGTGCGCTCCCTATTTCGCTCAGGAAGAACGGTATGCGCAGGGCGACCGAGCTCACGGGAACACCCTGAGCACGGTCGACTTGAGGAAGAACTCGATGCACAGCAGCAACGCGGCGAGCAGCAGGAGCTCGTGAAAGAGCTCGCGGTAGGTGGCCATCGCGCCGCCTTCCATCAACTTGCTGCGCTCGAGCGAGTCGAGGACCTTCTGCAGGCCTTCCTTCAACGTCTCGCGATCGGTCGCGCGGAAGAACTCGCCGCCGGTCATGGTGGCCATCTGCGTGAGCAGCTCAGGGTTGATGGGGATCTCGACGTCGCGCCACGCGGTCTGGCCGAAGATGTCCTGGCCGGCAGGGAAGGGGACCTTGCCGCCCTTGCCCACGAGGATGCTGTAGACGGGGATCTTCAGCGCCTTCGCGGCCTCCGCTGCGTCGAGCGGTGAGACGCGGCCTGCGTTGTTGTCGCCGTCGGTGATCAGCACCACCACGCGGCTCTTCGCTTCCGAGTCACGCAGGCGATTGAGCGCGGTCGCGACGGCATCACCGATGGCCGTGCCGTCTTCCAGCACGCGGGTGCGCAGTTGCTTGATCACCTCTTTGAGCACGCCGTAGTCGAGCGTGAGCGGGGCCTGCGTGTACGCAGCGCCGGAGAAGACCACGAGGCCGATGCGATCGTTCGAGCGGCCCGCGAGGAACTCGGTCAGCACTTCTTTGGCGACGTGCAGCCGGTTGTTCGGGCGGAAGTCGGCGGCCTCCATCGAGGTGGAGAGATCGAGGGCGATCATGATGTCGATGCCCTCGACCGAGAGATCCTTGATGCGGCTGTCTCGCTCTTGCGGGCGGGCGAGGGCGAGCACCGCCAGCACGAACGCGCCGATGCGCAGCGCGGGCAGGATCCACAACATGAACGGCCTGACGCCCCGGCCCTGCTTGAAGAGCTGGCTGGCCGCTGAGAACCGCAACACCGCGCGCTTCTTCTTCTCGACGTACGTCCAGCCGAGGAACACCGGCACCAGCACCAGGAGCCAGAGCATCTGCGGGCTGTGGAAGCTGTTGAGGAGTTCCATTACGCGGGCTTGGGCGGAGCGATGGCGGCTTGAGTCGAGTGGATGATCCGGTAGCCCAGCTCGAGATGCGTCTTGCAGTCTTCGACGGTGGGCAGCTGTCGTGCGTAGCGGATGAAGTCGGACGCTTCGGCGAAGGTCGTCAGATCGGGCATCGGCAAGCCGGGCGTCACGCGTGAGCGCAGTGCGTTAAGCAGCTCAGGCGTGGTGCTCTCGAGCGCTTCGAAGCCGTAGAGCTCGCCGAGGTAGCCGCGCACGATCTCCGAGAGGCGGAAGTAGTAGGGCTTGAACTCGCCCTTCGCGGGCAGGTTCTCTTTCGCCAGCTCGTCGAGGGCCTTGGTCGCGCGAACGTGGAGCGGCACGGGCGGCGGAACGTACGCAGCAGCGGCGAGCTTCGGCCGGTTCAGGTAGCGCACGACCGCGTAGACGATGCCCGTCAGCGCGAGCAGCCCCGCAAGGGCGTAGAGGAGCATCCAGCTGCGAATGGGCAGCTCCTCAGGTGGCTTCACGTCGTACAGATTCGCACCTTTGCTCTGAGCATCTGGCGGCAGCACCGAATCGATGGTCACCCGCGCGTGCGGAATGGGGAGCGTGGCGTTGCCTTCGGGCGCACTGACCTCGAGCTCGAGATCAGGCGTGTCGAGCTCACCGAGCTTGAAGGCGGCGACCTTCACCTGGAAGGTGGTCGTCGACTGATCAGCGCCGTCGACGCGCTTTCGCTCCTGGCCGAGGTAGTCGAAGTCGCCGAGATCACTTGGGGTTTTGAGCTCGTAGCGCTGCGTGGGGTCGTGGGTGACGACGATCTCGAGCGTGACCGGCTCGCCCAGCTTGGCGCGGTCGGGGGTCACGCGCACACGCAGCTGGTTGGGAGGCGACAAGCCTCCATCGGGCTCGGCGGCGGGAGCCGAGGCAGCCACCATCATGCAGAGGAGCGTTACCAATCGAACCAAGGCGCCGGACACATTCCCGAGAACACGCGGGGACGCAAGGGAACTTCCGCGATAGTGTTCGTGTTCATGAGCCAATTCCCGATCGACGTCGATGCAGAAGCCATCTTCCTCGATGGCGGCTGGTACACGCGCGAGGACCTGTCGCGGCGCATTCGAGCGATGCTCGACTCGGGAGACTTCAACGTGGCGCGGCCGTCGATGGCGCTTCAAGAGCTCACCCAGATGATGATGGGCGTCCGCACCATGGCGTTCCGTTCCACCCCGGAACTGGCCGATGCGCTCACCGCGCTCGCCAGCCGGCTGGGGCAGTCGGTCGGTGGCGTCATTCGTGAAGCGGTCACGCAATACATTACGGACGCGAACTCCGACCCGATGGGCTCGCAGCAGCAGCAGCAGCAGCCCGCGCCGGTGCAGCTGACGCAGCAGCCGCGCAGTGAAGAGACGGTGCGCGCGGCCATGCCGACCAGCACCACGTCGGAGGAGCTGCCCAAGGTGATCGTCGATCCGCCCGCAGTCATCGCCGGCCCTGGCGCACTGAAGGCGGCGGGTGTCGAGCCGATGGAACTCACGCAGCGTAAGACAGCCGCTGCAGGCGAGCCGGACAGCTCCGAGCAGCGCTGGTTCAAGCAGTGACTTATTTCTCTCTCCCTTCGAGGCTGGTGAAATAGGGCAGCCACCTGCAGCGCGAAGCGGAGGTAATCCCTCGACTGCGCTCCTGAGGAACAGCACCGGTCCCCCCGAGCAAGGAACCAGCTTCGCTGGCGATTTCGACCGAAGGAACACACCGGTCCTCCCGAGCGGAGTCGAGGGAGTACTTCTGCCTCGCGCGGCAGGTCACCCCTC
>JBKJSE010000239.1:0-16481 GCA_046595925.1 Archangium sp.
GGGAACGGTGCTGTTCCTTAGGAGCGAAGTCGAGGGGTCACCTGCCGCGCGGCGCAGAGGTGGCATCTCGACTGCGCTCGATGCGAACGGTGGGTCTGTTCCTTCGGACGAAATCGCCAGCGAAGCCGGTCCCCTGCTCGGGATGAACGGTGTGAGTTCGTGTTGTCGAGGCCTTCTTCAACACTCTCCCTTCGGAAGGGAGAGGGAGAGCGAGTCAAAGCTTGAGCAAGGCGAGCGACATGGCCCAGAGCCGCTCCTGCGCCTCGAGGTCCTGGCTGAAGCTCGAAGGCACCTTCTCCACCACGCCTTCGAAGTAGCGCCCACTGACGCCCTCGAGCGCAGGCGACGTCGCCAGATGAAGTGACCCCACCGCGCCCTCGCGAGGGGTCAGCAGCCCGCGCACCGGGGCCGCGCGCGCGGGGGCTTCGCGGGTCAGCTCAGTCGCCACCACGCCTGGATGCACGCAGTTCACCGTGACGCCCTTGCCCTCGAGCCGGCGCGCCAACGCATGCGTGAACATCACGTTGCACAACTTCGACTGGCCGTAGGCGATGCCGCCCTGGTGCTTGCGCACCTTGAACTGCAGATCGTCGAAGTCGATCGCTGCGCTGATGTGCAACGACGAGGTCACCACCACCACCCGCGCAGGCGCGCTGCGCTCGAGCAGCGGCCGCAGCAACTGCGTGAGGAAGAACGGGCCCAGGTGATTGACGCCCAGGGTCAGCTCGAAACCATCGACCGTCTTGCGGCGGGTGCGCGGCCAGACACCAGCGTTGTGGACGAGCAGGTCGAGCCGCTGAAACTGCGCCTCGAACTTCGTGACGAAGTTTCGCAGCCGGGCGAGGTTGGCGAGATCGACCAGCATCACCGTGGCGTTTTCATTGCCCGTGCTGGTGACGAGCTCGGCGCGCGCCGTCTCACCTTTCTCGAGATCTCGGCAGCCCAGGACCACCGTGGCTCCCTTCTCGAGCAGCCCGCGAGCGGTCTCGAACCCGATACCGGTGTTTGCTCCCGTGACGATGGCGACCTTCCCGTGCATGCCGCGTTTGTGTCAGGGAAGCCCGCGACTGTCTCGCCGCTGATGGAGTAGGTGCACCGCATGGCCGTCGAACCCCTCCGAGGCGCAGAGCCGATCGAGAACCCGGGCTTCTCGTACCTGCCGCGCTTCATCACCCAGCCCGAGAGCGAGGCGCTGCTGGCCTACTTCGGTTCGCTCAAGCCGCTGTGGGAAACGCGCTACGTCGGCGATCGCGCCACACGCGAAGGCCAGGGCTCGCGGCGCTTGACCCGGCCCGTGTACTGGCTGGGCGCGTGGCAGTTCGCGTGCCTGGGCTACTACTCAGCGCCGAATCACCTCGAGGAAAAGTGCCTGCGCGCCGAGCCGATGGCGCCCGAGCTGGTGCGCATTCTCGAGCGGCTCGCGCCCAAACTCGCCGAACACCAGACGCAAGAAGAACGCGGCCAACAACCCAACACCTGCCTCATCAACTACTACGGCAGTGAGCTGACCAAAGACGCGAAGGGCCGCGTGCAACCGGTCGACTACGCCCGGCTCAAGATGCACCGCGACGGAGAGCCAGGGCCGGTGGTGATGTTTTCCCTCGGCCAACCGGCGCTCTTCGAGTTCGTCGATGGCGCGAAGCCCGAGACACCCGAGCTGTCCTTGTGGCTGGCGAACCGCTCGGTCGTGATCCTCAGCGGCCCGCATTACAAAGACTCCCTCTACCATCGCGTGGTGCGCGTCCGGCACGGCGACAGCCCGGTGATGCCCACGGTGCTCGACGACTTTCGGCTGCGCCGGGTCAGCGTGTCCTTCCGCTTCGTGCCTGAGGCGCACATCAAGTCACTGCGCGAGTTCAGTGCCCCGGCGCAGGAGCAGGTGCGCGGCTACGTGCAGCAGCTCGCAGCCCACTCCCCTCACTTCCGCGAGGAGCTCAAGTGAAGGCGGCGGCCCACTCGTCTTCCTTGAAGCCGACCAGCACGCGCTGACCCATCACCAACACGGGCCGCTTCACCAGCTTGCCGTCGGCCGACAGCAGCTTCTTGAGCTCGGTCTCACTGGCGGCTTCCAGCTTCTCCTTGCCCAGCGCGCGGTAGCTCAGCCCCGAGGTGTTGAGCCACTTCTTCACGGGCTTGCCGCTCTTCGGGATCCACTGCTCGAGCTCGGCCTTCGTGGGCGGCTCATCGACGATCGCGCGGACCTGGGCGTCGACGCCCTTCGAGGCGAGCCACTTCAGCGCCCTCTTGCAGGTCGAGCAGCCGGAGTACGAAAGGACCAGGGGCTTGGGGGCCGTCTTCATGGCCGGCACCGTAGCTGTTTGCGCTTTCTACTGGCGCGCCTTGCGCTACGACCCGCCCATGGCCAAGAAAGTCCTCGGCGCGGTCGCCGTGATGATCGTCATGTTCCTCGTCGTGGTCGGTACCCGGCCTGGGACTTTCGAGATCAAGCGCTCGCTGCTGATCAACGCGCCCGCCGACGTGGTCTACGACCAGGTCGACGACTTCAAGTCGTGGGCGATGTGGAGCCCCTGGGACCAGAAGGACCCCACGATGAAGCGCACCTACAACGAGGTGTCCGCGGGCGTCGGCGCTGACTACCACTGGGTGGGCAACAAGGACGTCGGTGAAGGCAGCATGAGGATCACCAACGCCAAGGCCGCTGAGCACCTGGGGCTCGATCTCAACTTCATGACGCCCTTCGAGGCTCACAACCGCACCGACTTCGACTTCGCCAGGACGGGCGAAGGCACCACGGTCACCTGGACCATGAGCGGCACCAACGACTTCGTGGGCAAGGCGATGAGCCTGTTCATGGACCTGGACAAGCTGGTCGGTCCCGACTTCGAGAAGGGCCTCGCGAGCATGAAGAAGGTCTCCGAAGAAGCGGCGGCCAGGCAGGCCGCCGACGCGAAGGCTGCCGCTGCCGCCGACGCAGCCGCCGCGGCAGCAGCAGTTGCAGCAGCACCTGTCGATGCCGCCGCCGTGGACGCCGGCACGCCGTGACGCTCCAGTTCGACGACGCCTACTACCGCCGGTTCTACAAAGATCCGTCGACGCGGGTGTACGACCAGAAGCGCCACGCCCATTTGATCTCGGGCGTGGTCGGCCTCATCGAATGGTTCGGGGTCGATCTCATCGACGTGCTCGACGTGGGCGCGGGCCTGGGTTGGTGGGGCCAGTGGCTCGGAAAGAACCGCAAGGGCGCGAAGGTGATCTCCACCGAGTTGGATCGGGAGATTTGCAAGAAGTACGGCCATCAGCAGGCCGACATCACGGCCTTCCGCCTCGACAAGCAGTTCGAGCTGGTGATCTGCCAGGGCGTGCTGCCGTACATCGCCGACGCCACGGGCGCCTCGGCAGCGATCGAGAACCTCGCCGCGATGTGCGGTGGTTTTCTGTATCTCGAGGCGATCACGGCCGACGACATGAGGGACGCCATCGACGCACAACGCACCGATCTGCGCGTCGAGCTGCGACCGGCGGCCTGGTACCGCAAGCGCCTGCTGCCACACTTCCGCGAAGTGGGAGCGGGGCTCTACGCCGCCCGCCGCGCCAACCTGCCCTTCTTCGCGCTCGAAGCGCCCCGAGAGACCCGACGATGATCGTGATCATTCTGAAGTGGGTGCTGGCTGGCGCGATGACCTTCGCGGGCGTGATGCACTTCGTCTCGCCGCGCGGCTTCGTGAAGATCGTCCCGAAGTGGCTGCCGGCACCTCGAGCGCTGGTGGCGATCTCAGGCGTGTTCGAGATCATGGGCGGCGTCGGCCTGCTCATTCCCTCGACCCAGCGCATCGCTGCGTGGGGCCTGGTCGCGCTCTTGATCGCCGTCTTCCCCGCCAACGTGAACATGGCCATCAACCGCATACCGCTGGGCAAGAAGCCCATGCCGGTCTGGGCGTTGTGGGCGCGCTTGCCGCTGCAGGCGGTGCTCATTGCCTGGGCGTGGCTGTACACCTGACCGCCGTGTTGCTCGAGCCGCTCGCGCTGTCGCTGCAGATCGCCGTGCTGGCGACGTTGCTCTCAGGCACCTCGGCGCTGGCCCTGATCGCGCTGACGCACGGGAAACGAATCGCGGGCGTGGTGGACGCGGTGCTCACCGCGCCGCTCGTGCTTCCTCCGACGGTGCTCGGGTATTACCTGCTCACGCTGCTTGGCCGCCGAAGCGCGCTGGGTGGTGCGTGGGAGTCGCTCACCGGAAGTTCGTTCGTCTTCACGCGCACCGGCGCGGTGATCGCCGCCACCATCACGGCGCTCCCGCTGGTGTTGCAGAGCGCGCGCGCGGCCATCGACGCGGTCGATCCGGTCTTGCTCGATGCGGCGCGCACGCTGGGTGCCTCGCGGCTCGGCGCACTCTCGCGGGTCGCCCTGCCACTCGCCTCGCGGGGGGTCGCCGCGGGCCTGCTGCTCGGCTTCGCGCGCGCGTGTGGCGACTTCGGAGTGACCCTGATGATCGCCGGCAACATTCCCGGTGAGACGCAGACCGCGGCCCTCGCGCTGTATGACGCCGTGCTCGCGGGCCGTGAAGCCGACGCGAAGACGCTGGCCGTCGCGTTGACCGTGCTCGCCGTGGTGTCGATCGCTTCCGTGCAATGGCTGGGGAGGCGACCTCATGCGCGGTGACGTGCTGCAGGCGAAGCTGCTCGCTCACCTCGGGGCCTTCACGCTCGAGCTCTCGCTCGAGGCCACCGTCGGCGTCACCACGCTCTTCGGCCCCTCAGGCAGCGGGAAGACCTCGACGCTGCGCGCGATCGCAGGACTGCTCAGGCTCGACGCGGGCTTCATTCGGCTCAACCAGAGCGTGTGGAGCGACGCGAAGCACTCGCTTCCACCCGAGCGGCGTGAGGTCGGTTACGTCTTCCAGTCTTCAGCGCTGTTTCCCCACCTGACGGTCGAGCAGAACGTGGCGTTCGGCGCGCGCACTCCGCACGACGCGGCGCGGTGGCTGGAGCGGCTGCGGCTTCAGGGCGCAGCTCGCCGCAAGCCCTCGACGCTCTCGGGTGGTGAGGCGCAGCGGGTCGCCCTCGCGCGCGCCCTGGCGAGAGGACCGCGGGTGCTGCTGCTCGACGAGCCGTTTTCTTCGCTCGACGCAACGCTGCGCGACGAGCTGGTCAGTGAGCTCAAAGAACTGGTCGAAGCAGAGCAACTGGTGACCTTGCTGGTGACGCACGCGAGGGAGGAAGCAGAGCGGCTGGGTGGCCGGTTCCTTCACCTGGCGAAAGGCACGATTCCATGACCTCGGTGCTCATCACCGCTGGCGTTCAACCGAAAGAACAGACCCACCGTTCGCATCGAGCGCAGTCGAGATGCCACCTCTGCGCCGCGCGGCAGGTGACCCCTCGACTGCGCTCGGGGGGACCGGTGGGTTCTCAATTCCTATTTCGGCCAACCCTCTCGGCGCGAACGATGGTGCTGTCCCCTGATCAACGCGGCAGGATGATGTCGGCGACCACCGGGGTGTGATCGCTCGGGCCTTTGTTCAGCCGGTGCAGGTGCTCGAACTTGATGCCGGGTGAAGCGAGGAAGCCGTCGATCACCTTGCCGTGCGCGGTCGGGCCCTTGGGCGCGTGCCACTTCAGGCCGGCAGACCGCGCGAAGCGACCATAGCTCTCGGTGTTCGCGTCCATGCCGATGACGAGGGGCAGCTTCGCCGCGCGGGTCTGCTTGATGAAGGCGCGCAGGTTGGCATCGAACTGGGGCCAGAGCTTGCTCGCGTACCCAGGAGGGCGGTGCACGGAGACCATGCGCACCTTCTTGTCGCCCACCTTGAGGTCGACCCAGGTGACCCAGCGGTTGAGCACGCCCTGGCCCTTGCTCGAGGCGAGCTGCATGCCGCGCTTGGTGGCGCGGGCGTCTTTGCGATCCCACACCACGGCCGAGCCGGCGCGATCCTCAGACGAACGATCCTGGTGAACGCCGTTCTCCTTGCCCAGGAGCTTGCGGATCTTCGTGTTCTTGGCCTCCTGCACCAGCATCACGTCGGTGACCTTGTTCAGGCGCTCCAGCCGGGTCTTCTTGTCGGTGTAGTCGTCGTTGACGGTCGCGATCGTGAGCTTCTCGCGCTTCGCCGGTGCGGGCTTCTTGCCACCGTGGAGGTTGAGCTGAGGCAGAGGGTTGGGGAAGCCGGCGATCGTTCGCATGAAGAGAGTATC
This sequence comes from Archangium sp., assembly GCA_046595925.1. Classification (GTDB taxonomy): domain Bacteria; phylum Myxococcota; class Myxococcia; order Myxococcales; family Myxococcaceae; genus Archangium_A. The sequence continues at coordinate 6,150 of JBKJSE010000239.1, forward strand.
GGGCCACTCCCGGTGCGCGTTGCCACCCGAGGTGTCAACGCAGTTGGCAATTTCAGCCCATTTCCCGGCGCGATTAGCGGAGCGTTACGGGCACCCGCGCCGTGTTGTTCGTGAAGTTGCTCTCGAACAAGGAGCGGCCCGGGTTGACCGTCACCTCGAGGTAGTACGAGCCCGCTGGCACGTTGGTCACGTCGATCCACTGGCAGTCGAGCGCGGCGACGTACTCGTCGGCCCAGCCCGCGGTGATGCCCTGATAGTTGCAGTGGTACTGCGGACTGTACGTGGACCCCGACATGTGAAGGCTGTCACCGAGGCAAAACGACTGCTTTCGCCCGGTGCCCACCACGCTGCCGTCAGCGCGAACCAGCCGATACGTCGCGTAGCCGTTGAAGTGGTAGTGCCCGTGGCACTGCGCGTAGCCGAAGAGGTTCGGCGAGACCGAAGGATCGCCGAGCACCAGGTCGCGCGTGCCCGTGTTCTCGGTGAGCGTGGGGAACCGCAGCAACTTGCGCACGCCTGAGACATCGACGCAGGCCTCGGCAACGGCACACGAGTCGGTGCCGAAGGTCTTCGTCTCGACGTACCAGGCGTTCAGCTCAGCGGCATCGACGCGCAGGTCGGGCGCGGGGCAGCTGCCATTGACCGGCGTCAGGCACCCGAACCGCTTGGTCGACTCGGACACGTCGGCCAGCGCAGAGACCTGGCAGCACAACCGCCCAGAGGAACAACCGGCTGAGCAACGATCGCCCGGTGCGCCCAGGAGCGTGGCGTCGGGCCACAGATACCCGGCCGACAGCACCGTCGCGCCGCTCGAGTTGCGCGCCCGGAACTCGACGACGGCGCCGCGGCCGACCTGGAAAGAGGCCGCCCACGTGCCTGACGACTGCCGCGCCATCGCGCGCCACAGGCCACCATTGAGGCGCACATCGGCGCCCGCCACGGTCTGGTTCGCGCTGATGGCCGTCTCCAGCCACCAGGTGTTGCCATGCACGTTCGAGAAGGTCGCGGAGAAGCCGGTCTGGGGCGTCGTGGTCCAGGTGTAGCGCGCGGACACCACGACCTCATTGGTGCTCGCGGTGGCGCGGAACTCGACGATCGACCCGCTCGTCACGGTGCGCGACTGGCCCCACGAGTCCGTTCCCGTCTGAGCGAGCACGAACCACGTACCAGAGTTGATGCGCGCTTCGACGCGGGTGATGGGCTTGTTCGCGGTGACCCGCGTGCCGATGAAGGTCAGGCTGCCTGAGGTCGGGGTGAAGGTCGCCGTGAAGGCGTTGGTCGAGATCAACGTCGGCGTCGAGGACCAGCGATAGCCGTCAGAGATCGAGACGGCCCCCGCGGTGCTGCGCGCGCGGAACTCCACGGTGCTGCCGGTCGCGACGTACATGCCTTTGGCGTACGAGCCCCACGTCGTGCGCGGCAGGCTCAGCCAGGAACCTCCATTGATGCGCGCGTCGACGCCCGCGATGGTGCCGTCGTTGTCGACGTGCACCGCATCGGTCTCGACCCAGTAGTTGTTGCCTCGAACGTTCTCGAAGTGAACGGCGAAGGCGAACGCCGAGGTGGGAATGAACAACGCCGCGACGACGACGGCTCCGAGCCGAGAGATGCGCATGGTGGTCCCCTCTGAGGACCACGAGTAGCAAGAACGATTCCGAGGAACCGAGTTTGCGGCTTCGCCTCAGCGCTTCGAGCGAAGCCAGCGCGCCGCCTCTTCTACCGGCATCGGCTTCGCGTAGAGGAAGCCTTGCGCGCGGGTGCACCCAAGCGCGATCAACGCGTCATGCTGGCCAGCCGTTTCCACACCTTCCGCCACCACGTCGAGGTGGAGCGCCTGCGCGATGGCCAGAATGGCGCGCACGATCTCCGTCGAGGAAGACGCCTTGTCGAGCCCCGCCACGAAGCTGCGATCGAGCTTGAGTCCGCTGAACGGATAGGTGTGGAGCATCGACAACGACGAGTACCCCACGCCGAAGTCGTCGACGTAGAGCTGCACACCCAGCGCGTGGAGCTGCTGCAATTGCGCCCGCGCGAGGTTCGGCAGATCCATCGTCACGCTCTCGGTCACCTCGAGCCGAAGCGCCGCAGCGGGCAGCCCGGCGCCGTCGAGCGCCTGCTGCACGTCCGAGGCGTACTCGGCCCGAGAGAAGTGCCGGCGTGAGGCGTTGACCGAAATGGAGAGGTCGCGCTTGAACTCGTCTCGCCACGCCTTGAGCTGCGCGGCCGCGGTGCGCAGCACATGAAGATCGAGCAATACGATCAGGCTCGAGTCTTCCGCGACGGGAATGAAGTCGGCGGGTGAGACGAGGCCACGCTCAGGGTGCCGCCAGCGCACGAGCGCCTCGAAGCCCAACGGTTGCAGCGACCCCATCGCGATCACCGGTTGGTAGAACACCTCGAGCTCCTTCGACTCGAGCGCGCGGCGCAGCCCCGACTCCACCGAGAGCACGTGCAGGGCCCGGGCGTGCATCGCCGAATCGAAGATCACGAAGCGGCCGCGGCCATCGGCCTTCGCGCGGTACATCGCGGTGTCTGCGTCGCGCAGCAGCTCGCCTGGCGTCTTGTACTGCGGGTCGGACAGCGCGATGCCGATGCTGGCGCCGGTGAAGAGCTCTCGCCCGCCGACCTGGAACGCACGGCCCAGCTCTTCGATGACGCGGCTGGCCACGCGCGTCGCGCCGTCGGGCTCGCGGCTCTCGTCGAGCAGCACCACGAACTCGTCGCCGCCCAATCGCGCGACGGTGTCCACCAGGCGCACGCAGCCTTCGAGCCGCCGCGCGATCGCCACCAGCAGCTCGTCACCCGCATCGTGGCCGAGGCTGTCGTTGATGTTCTTGAACCGATCGAGATCGATGAAGAGCAGCGCGAAGCGATAGCTCGGATCGCGGGCGGCCCGGTGGAACGAGTGCTCGAGCCGGTCGAGGTAGAGCACCCGGTTGGCGAGCCCCGTGAGTGGATCGCGGCTGCGCGCCATCGTCACGTCGGTCAGCGAGCCCGCCATGCGCGTGGCCTGGCCCTGCTCGTCACGCACCGCCTTGCCGCGCACCAACACGTGACGCCAGGTGCCGTCTTTGTGGCGCAGCCGGTGCTCGTTCTCGAAGTGCGGCACGGTCGAGCCACGCAGGTGCCCGTCGAAGTCCTGCTGCAGCCGGAACCGGTCGTCTTCGTGAACGCGCTCAAACCAGCTCGCCATGAGGTCGGGCAGCTCGGAAGGCTCGAACCCGAGGATGCGCTTCCACCGCGAGGAGAAGTGCACCTGCGTGTGCCCGACCCGCCAGTCCCACAGGCCGTCGTTGCTGCCTTCCATCGCCAGCGCGTACCGCTCTTCGGAATCGCGGCGCGCGTCTTCGGCGCGGGTGCGCTCGAGCAGGTAGCGCACGATGCGCTCGAGAGACTCCCCGGTGAAGTCGCCCTTCACGAGGTAGTCGGCGGCGCCGGCGTGCATCGCCTCGAGATCGAGCTCTTTGCTCCCGTGCCCCGTGAGCATGATGATCGGCAGCCGCACGCCGCGTGCCTTGGCGGCGCGTAAGAGCTCGAGGCCGCTGCGATCACCGAGCCGGTAATCGAGCAAGCACACGTCGAAGTCACCGTGCAGCAGGCTCTCGAGGCCGGTCTCGTAATCGGAGCGCCAGGTCAGCTCGATGCTCGAGCCGACCTCGGCCAGAATCATGAGAACAAAGTCCCGCGCGATAACCGCGTCATCTACCAACAGCAGCTTGACCATGTCCGTCGGCGCCCTCACTGCGGTGCATTGTGGCGTCACCCGAACGCGGAAGACCAGTCACCAACGGCCCCCCTCTTTGATTCTTGAGTCAATTTACCGTTGACGCCCGCGACGTGATTCCGAAATGGTGCCGCCCATGCGCGTCAACGAGCAGCCGTACCCGGTGCTGTCGTCGCACCTCGATGTGCGCGGCCCGACGTTCGAGAGCAACCGTGAGCAGCACCTCAAGCTGATGGAGCCGGTGCTGGCAGCGCTGGCGAAATCACGCGAAGGCGGTGGAGCCCGCTACACCGAACGCCACAAGTCGCGCGGCAAGCTGTTGCCCCGAGAGCGCATCGAGCTGTTGCTGGATCGCGACTCGCCTTTCCTCGAGCTGTGTCCGCTGGCGGGTCACGGGGTCGACGGTCACGCGCCGGGTGCATCCGTCATCGGCGGCATCGGCCGGGTGTCGGGCGTGGAGTGCATCGTGTCGGGCAACGAATCGACGGTGAAGGGCGGCGCGATGAGCGAGCTGTCCGTCGTCAAGTCGATGCGGCTGGGAGAGATCGGAAGATCGAACCGGTTGCCTTCGGTCAGCTTCACCGAGTCGGGCGGAGCGGACCTGCCCAACCAGGACAAGATCTTCGTGCCCGGGGGCGCGGCGTTTCGCGATCTGTCGCGGCGCAGCGAGCTCAAGCTGCCCACCATCAACGTGGTGTGCGGCTCGTCGACCGCTGGCGGCGCGTACGTGCCGGGCATGAGCGACTACGCCATCTTCGTGAAGAAGGCGGCCACCGTGTACCTGGGTGGGCCTCCGCTGGTGAAGATGGCCACCGGCGAAGAGACCGACGAAGAGTCACTGGGCGGCGCTGAGATGCACAGCCGCATCTCGGGCGTGTCCGACTACCTCGCTGAAGACGAACGCGACGCGATTCGGTTGGCGCGTGAAGTGGTGGCGCACCTCGACTGGAGAAAACCCGCCATTCCGCTGCCCCGCGTGGTCGAGCCGCCGAAGTACGACCCCGAGGAGATCCTCGGCATCGTCTCGCCCGACTCGCGCGTTCCGTACGATCCGCGTGAGGTGATCGCGCGGCTGGTCGATGGCAGCCGGTTCTCCGAGTTCAAGCCCCTCTACGGAAACACGCTGGTCACCGGCTGGGCGCACCTTCACGGCTTTCCCGTCGGCATCCTCGCGAACCACGGCATCTTGTTCTCGGAGTCGGCCAACAAGGGCGCGCAGTTCATCGCGTTGTGCAACCAGTCGAACGTGCCGATCCTCTTCTTGCAGAACATCACCGGCTTCATGGTGGGGCGTAGTTATGAAGAGGGCGGCATCATCAAGAACGGCGCGAAGCTGATCAACGCGGTCTCGAACAGCACCGTGCCGGCCATCACCATCATGATGGGCGCCAGCTACGGCGCGGGGAACTACGCCATGTCGGGCCGCGCGTACGAGCCGCGGTTCGTCTTCACCTGGCCCTGTCACAAGATCGCCGTGATGGGCGGCAAGCAGGCGGCCGGCGTGCTCGACATCATTCAGCGCAACGCGATGATCAAGCGCGGTGAGGCCGTCGATGAAGAGACGCTCAGCGGCATGAAGCAGCTGGTCGAGTACGCCATCGATCAGCAGTCGAGCGCGCTCTACGCCACGGCGCGGTTGTGGGACGACGGCATCATCGACCCGCGTGACACCCGCACGGTGCTCGCGATCTCACTCTCGGCTGCGTATTCGCGCATCGTCGAGGGCACCACCAGCTGGGGCGTCTTCCGCCACTGACGGTTCCACTCAAATGAAAACCCTCTCAAAGCTGCTGGTCGCCAATCGTGGAGAGATCGCCCTGCGCGTCATGCGCACGGCGCGAAGCATGGGCCTGGCCACCGTCGCCGTGTATTCGGATGCCGACGAGAACACGCCGCACGTGCGCTTCGCGGATGAAGCGGTGCGGCTGGGCCCAGCGCCTTCATCGGCGTCCTACCTGAACCAGGCCGCCCTGCTTCGGGCGGCGAAGCTGACGGGCGCTGATTGCCTGCACCCCGGCTACGGCTTTCTCTCGGAGAACCCCGACTTCGCGCAGGCGGTGATCGATGCGGGGCTCACCTTCGTGGGGCCGAAGCCCGCGGCGATTCGCGCGATGGGCCTCAAGCGTGAGGCCAAGGCGCTGGTCGGTGCGCGCGGCGTTCCGCTGGTGCCCGGCTTCGACGGCGGTGATCAGTCGACGGCGACGCTCGAGAAAGAGGCGATAGAGCTGGGCCTGCCCGTCATCTTCAAGCCGTCTGCAGGGGGCGGCGGCAAGGGCATGAAGATCGCGCGCGCGCAGGGTGAGCTGAAGGACGCGATCGAATCAGGCCGGCGCGAGGCGCAGAACGCCTTCGGAGACCCCACGCTCATCATCGAGAAGTACCTCGAGCGTCCGCGGCACCTGGAGATCCAGCTGCTGGGCGACGAGCACGGCAACGTGGTGCACCTCTTCGAGCGTGAGTGCAGCATTCAGCGCCGTCATCAGAAGGTGGTGGAAGAGACGCCGTCGATGGCGCTCACGCCCGAGTCGCGCGCGAAGATGGGCGCGGCCGCGGTCGAGGTGGCGAAGGCCATCGGCTACAGCAATGCGGGCACCGTCGAGTTCATCATGGACTCCGACGGCCAGTTCTACTTCTCCGAGATGAACACGCGCTTGCAGGTCGAGCATCGCGTGACGGAGCTGGTGGTCGGCGTCGATCTCGTCGAGCTGCAGCTGCGCATCGCGCGGGGTGAGAAGCTGCCGTTCAAGCAGGAAGACCTGAAACAGAAGGGTCACGCGGTGCAGGTGCGCCTGTACGCAGAGGATCCGGCGAACGGCTTTCTGCCGAGCGTCGGCCCGGTGCATGACTTCCACGTGCACCCGGTCGGTGGCCTGCTCGTCGACTCGGGTGTGGAGACCGGGGGCGAGGTGTCGATGCACTACGACCCCATGGCGGCGAAGCTGATCGCGTGGGGTGAAGACCGGCACGACTCCGCGTCACGCATGGTGCGGGCGCTGCAAGGTCTGTCGGTGCAGGGCGTCACGACCAACCGCGGGTTCCTCACCCGGTTGCTGCGTCACCCTGACTACGTCGCCGGCAAGCTGCACACGGCGTTCATCGAAGAGAAGATGAAGGACGCGCTGGCCGAGCCGGTCGATGCCGAGCGCAGCACGCTGTGTGCGATCGCGGCCACGCTCGCCCAGCATCTCGCTCGGCGCGCCGCAGACCCGTTCTTGCCCGGGGTGATCACCGGCTTCCGCAACAACCGCTTCGCAGATCAGTTCACTGAGTACGTGTCGGCCCCGCGGGTGGAGTACCGCGCCTTGGGTGATGGGAAGTTCCAGGTCAACGGCGCGCCGTGGAAGGTCATCGCGTGGGACGCGCCTGCGCTCACGTTGGAGTCGCCTGAGGGACTGCGTCAGCACGTGCGCGTGGTGGCGGCTGACGGAAAGCTCTTCGTGCACTCACGGCTGGGGAGCGAGGTGCTGGTGGAGAAGGAGCGTTTCCCTGCGCCTGTCGACGCTGCGGTGAAGGGCGGCTTCATGGCGCCCATGCCCGGCAAGGTGGTCAAGGTGCTGGTGAAAGATGGCGAGGCCGTCAAGAGCGGTCAGACGCTGCTCCTGCTCGAGGCGATGAAGATGGAGCAAGCCACGCGCAGCCCCGCAGATGGCGTGGTGAAGAAGGTGCTCGTACGCGAAGGCGACCAGGTGACCGCAGGGCAGATCCTGGTGGTGATGGAGGAGTAGCTCCCTGTGCGATCGAAACTCCGAGCGGACACCGTGCATCCCGAGCAGGGGACCGGCTTCGCAGGCGACTTCGTCCGAAGGAACAGACCCACCGGTCGCATCGAGCGCAGTCGAGATGCCACCTCTGCGCCGCGCGGCAGGTGACCCCTCGACTGGGCTCGCAGGGTTGATCGAAATAAGAAGCGCACACCGTGCATCCCGAGCGGAGTCGAGGGATTACCTCTGTTTCGCTCGGCAAGTGCCCCCTCGACTGCGCTCGGTCCACCGTCAGCCTGAACGCGAGCGCCGTGGTGCGCACCGGGTGGCGGTTCGGCTCACGCGGCCGCCATACCACTGTGCCTCTCCTTGCGGCTGGCCCGGAAAGACAACAGCGTGGCACCCCGGCACGGCAGCGGGTACTGCTCCGGTCCCTCATCAGGTGCAAGTTCAGGTCATGACCTCCATCGAAGTGCGCGACTTCCGTTTTCCCATCTCGAGCTCACCGCGCGACTGGCACGGCCAGGGACCCGCGGTCAGCGCGTACTTCGATCAGCTCTCCGTGTTCTTTCCACTGGGTGAACGGTTCTTCGTGCGCAGCGTGAAGCACTACCAGTCACAGCTGACCGATCCGCGCCTGCGTGAAGAGGTCGCCGCGTTCTGCGCCCAGGAGGGTCATCACGGCCGCGAGCACGTCGCGTACAACGACCGCTTGGCCGAGCAGGGCCTGCCCATCGCGGGGCTCGAGCGCATCGTGCGGTTCCTGCTCGGGGTCTCGATGAAGCTGTTCTCGCCGCGCCGACAGCTCGCGGTGACCTGCGCGCTCGAGCACTTCACCTCGGTGATGGGCGAGTTCATTCTCGCGAAGCCCGAGGCGCTCGACGGCAGCGACCCCACCATGCGCTCGCTCTGGCGCTGGCACGCGGCCGAAGAGAACGAACATCGCAGCGTGGCCTTCGACGTCTACAAGGCGGTGGGCGGGACGTTCTTCGAGCGGTGCCGCGTGATGCTGGTGGTCTCGCTCTTCTTCTGGAGCCTCGTGGTGATGCAGCAGCTCGTGTTCATGGCCCAGCGCGGCTTCCTGTTCTCGGTGCGTGAGCACTGGCGGCTGTTCAAGTTCTGCTTCGTCGACCCCGGGGCGCTCAGCGCGCTGGTGCGGCCGTACCTGTCGTACTTCAGGCGCGACTTTCATCCCGCCACGCGGGGCGGGTTCGAGTTGATCGAAGCGTGGAAGCAGTCGCTCGGAGAGACAGGCTGAACCGGGCATGAGCACGCAGACCGACGTGATCATCCTCGGCTCAGGCTTCTCGGGCCTGGGCATGGCCATCGCGCTCCAGCAGGAAGGCAAACGCAGCTACGTCGTGCTCGAGAAGGGCGCGGGCGTCGGCGGTACGTGGCGCGAGAACCGCTACCCAGGCTGCGCGTGCGACGTGCCCTCGCACCTCTACTCGTTCTCCTTCGCGCAGAACGCAGAGTGGACGCGGCACTTCGCGCCTCAAAAAGAGATCCTCGGCTACCTCGAGCGAACGGCTCTTGAACACGGCGTGCTCGCGCATTGCCGCTTCGGCGTGGAAGCCGAGCGCTGTGCCTACGACGAGACGACCAGCTCGTGGCAGGTCACCACGAAGACCGGCGAAGTCTTCTGCGCGCCGCAGCTCGTGCTCGGGGTCGGCGCGCTCCACCACCCCAAATTTCCTGAAGTCCCCGGGCGCGAGAAGTTCAAAGGGCCGCAGCTCCACTCAGCCGCGTGGGATGAGTCGGTGTCTCTTGCGGGTCGACGCGTGGCGGTGGTGGGAACGGGCGCCTCGGCGATTCAGCTGGTGCCTGCGCTCGCCCCGCACGTGAAGCAGCTCACCTTGTTTCAGCGCACGCCGGCGTGGGTGGTGCCGCGCGAAGACGCTCCGATTTCGCGGCTGGCCCGCTGGCTGTACCGCGTCGCGCCCTGGTTGATGAAGCTCACCCGCGCGCGCATCTATTGGAAGCTCGAGAGCCGCGCGTTGGGCTTCACGCGGTGGCCGCAGATCCTTCTCGCAGCGGAATGGTTGGGCAAGCGTCACCTTCGCAAGCAAGTGAAAGACGCCGCGCTGCAGGAGCGCCTCACGCCCCAATACGCCGCGGGCTGCAAGCGCATCTTGCTGTCCGACGACTACTACCCTGCGTTCAACCTGCCCAACGTCGCGCTCGAGAGCTGCGCGGTCAAAGAGGTCACGGAGACCGGGGTGGTGACTCCAGATGGGCGGCACGTGGAGTGCGACGCCATCGCCTGGTGCACCGGCTTCGAGGTCGCCGCGCCCTTGTCGCGCCTGAAGGTGCTCGGCCGCGAGGGGAAAGACCTCGGCCAGACCTGGAGTGAAGGCCTGCACGCCTATCGGGGCACCACGGTGCCGGGCTTTCCGAACATGTACGTGCTGATGGGGCCGAACACCGGGCTCGGGCACAACTCGATGGTCTACATGATCGAATCGCAGATTCGTTTTGCGATGGCGCACTTGAAGGTGCTCGATGCGGCGGGTGCGAAGAGCGTCGAGGTCACGGAAGAAGCAGAGCGCGCGTTCAACGCCGGCCTTCAGGCGCGGCTACCGGGGACGGTGTGGGCGTCGGGCTGCGACAGCTGGTACCTCGACGTGCACGGGCGCAACGCGATGCTCTGGCCGGGCGCGACGTTCTCGTTCCGCAAGCTCACGAGCGCGGTCGAGCTCGAGCACGTGAAGCTGAAGTAACAATTCTTTCCCTCTCCCTCCGGGAGGCTGGTGAAAGAGGTCGCCCACCGGTCCCCCCGAGCGAAGCAGAAGCACCGTTCCCCCCGAGCGAAGTCGAGGGGTCTCCTGCCGCGCGGCGCAGAGGTGGCATCTCGACTGCGCTCGATGCGAACGGTGGGTCTGTTCCTTCGGACGAAATCGCCGGCGA
>JBKJSE010000249.1:0-19150 GCA_046595925.1 Archangium sp.
ACGTCGGGGCCCTGCATCATGGGGGTGTAGCTCAGTTGGGAGAGCGTCGCGTTCGCAATGCGAAGGTCATCGGTTCGATCCCGTTCACCTCCACAACGCAGCAGGTTTTGAAAATACTGAAGCCCCGCTTCCTCACGGAGGCGGGGCTTCGGTGTTTCTCGAGGCCTTTGAGAAAAAGCTCAGACCAGAGAAGGGCCGGCCATCAGCTCTTCGAGCGGGCTCATCGGCTCGCGGCGCACGGGCTCAACGGGAGCGGGCGCCGCTTCCACCACGGGCGCCTCGACGGCCTGCTCGAGCTCTTCCTGCTTCTTCTTCACGGCGCCTGCGCCCGAACGGCAGGTGCGGCACCAGGGCTGATTGCGAATCGCCCCGTCGGCCATCTTGCGCAGACCGAACATGCCCAGCGGCTTCATCTGCCGGCACTTGAGGCACATCATGGTGATGAGCACCTCGTTGCCCTCGGCATCGAAGACGGCCGACTTGCGGCGCTTCCGGGCTTCTTTGGGCGGTGCGTCGGGATCGGTCGCCGGCTTCTTGGCATCGACCGGGGTGAGCAGCGGCGTGACTTTGTAGAGCACCTGGAATCTCCTCCGAGCCCGGGAAATCGGCTCCAGATGGATTTCTAACCAGATGTCGAGGGTTTGGAAAGTACCTCGTCACATATTGTCATGTCACGTCACCGAGGCACCGCGGCCGAGATTACGGGGCGGTGCCGGTCTGATCAGTTCTCGTCGCGGTGCTGCAGGTCTCGCCCGAGTCGACGAAGGTGACGCGGCCGATGCGCGGCGGCTTGAAGCTCTCCTTCTTCGTCTGCCACCACGCGATCAAATCGTCGCGCAGGTTCGAGCCCTTGTTCTCTGCGAGGTCGACCTGCGACGGATCGATGGTCGCGAGCACGGGAGCCAGGCCGTCGCCGCCCCGCGCGAGAAAGTCGGGCAGCGCGACCTTGTACTTTCGCGTGGGGTCGATCTTCTTTCCGCCGGGCAACGTGAAGCCGCGCAGGCGATCGGGCACCACGCAGCGGCTGAGCTTCACCTCGAGGCCGGACACCTGGAAGACGCCCTTCTTCGAGCCGTACGCCGCGGTCAGCAGGCGATCGAGCTGCTCGCCGGTGACGTCGAGAATCGCGACCGCGTTGTCGAAAGGCACCACCTCGTAGACGGTGCCGTAGGTGAGCGGGCCTTCCTTCAGATCGGCGCGCAGGCCACCCGGGTTCATCAAGGCGATGTCGGTCTTCGACATCGCGCGCAGTGAATCGGCCAGGAAGCTGCCCAGCTCGCTCTCGCCCTCGTACACGCGGCCCAGCGCTTTGGGCACGGTGAGGCCGAGCGCCTTCTCTTGCAGCTCGGTGATCGCCTGCTCGGCCGGCTGCATCGCCTGGAGCACGGTCTGATCAGGGCGAATGAGCTGCCCGCGGAACTTCGTGGAGACCGGCGTCACCTGATCAGCGCGCGCGCGCAGCTTCTTGGGGTCGCAGCTCCTCGTCTCGATGTCCCACGTCTCGCAGATCTCGATGCCCGAGTTGATCTGCGTGCGGCCCGGAATCACCTTCTTCGTCTTCGGGTCGATCGCCAGCTCGATGACCCCGAAGTAGCGGCCCAGCGCCCAGCTCTGCATCACCGGCGTGCCGTTGACGATGTGCGCGATCTGCTGGTGCGAGTGACCGGCCACCACCGCGTCGAGCGTGCCTTCGGGCAGGCCCTTCATCATCTCGAAGATCTCGCCCGCATCGAGATCGCAGCTGCTCAGGTCTTCCTTCTTCGAGACGTCGTCGCAGCGCCCGCCGGCGTGCACCACGGCCACCACGAGATCGGCGCCCTTCTCACGCAGCCGGGTCGCCGCGGCCAGCGCCTCTGAACCCAGGGGGCGGAACTTGATCGTCTGCACGTTGATGGGGAGCGTGACGGTCGGCGTCTGCGGCGTGGTCAACCCGAACAGGCCGATCTTCAGCCCGTTGCGCTCGATGATGATGGTGCCGTCGCTGGGCAGCCACGAGGGGCGCCTGCCCTCCTGGGTCGCCTCGTAGATGTTGGTGGAGAGCAGCGGAAACTTCGCCTGCGCGATGCGCGCTTTGAGTGCACCGAACGGATCCATCGCGGGCTGGGTGGCCGCCGAGATCGGGCCCACCGGGCCATAGTCGAACTCGTGATTACCGATGGTCGCAGCGTCGTAACCGAGCTGGTTGAAGGCCTCGATCACCACGCTGCCCTCGGTGAGGTTGGACACCAGCGTGCCCTGGAACATGTCGCCTGCATCGACGAGCACGACGCCGTTGGGGTTCTCGTGGCGCAGCGCCTGCACGTAGGCCGCGAAGGTGGCGACGCCGCCGAAGCGAATCTCGCCGCGGGGGAAACGCTCCTTCATGCCCATCACCCAACCGTGCACGTCATTGGTGCCGACGATGGTGATCTTCAGCGGCTGGTTGGAGACCGCGGGCGTCGCGGGCAACGACGCCTCGCCCTTCACGGGAACCGCGGGGTGCTCGACCTCGCGGGTGGTCTGGCAGGAAAAGATCAGCGCACAGAGGACGAGGGAGGATCTGTTCATGGGCGAGTCAGGGCGAGGCGGCGAGGTCGACGAATGCACCACAGCAGGAAGAGCGCAGGAAGGAGAGCGAAGGGACCGCCGGTGCAACCGCAGGAAGGCGTCAGCGGGTCGGCGCTGGGTGGCGCGCCGCTGTTGCCCATGCCGCCGCTGCCCCCACCTGTATTGGTCGAGCCACCATCGCTCAGACCTGCATCAGGGGCGGGTCCGGCGTCGTTCATACCCGCGTCGACGGCGACCGGTCTTCCGGGAATGAAAGGCGCGGGGAGCGCGAACACCGCATCGACCGAGCGCAGATCGACCAGCTTGTAGTTCGCGACCAGCTCGTCCTCAAGCACCAGGACGCCCCGCGGAAAGTTCGCCGAAGGCTGCTCGAAGACGTCGAACGATCGCGGCCGCAACGTGGCGGGACCGCCATCTGAGTTGGCGAATCGAAGCGTGGTCAGAAACCCGCCGCCCACCCCATGAACCTCGAGCTCGCCCTCGTTGGGCGCCGAGGTGAGCACGAACGCGCTGCCGTTGGCCGCAAGGAAGAGCTCGATGCCACCGACGCTCGAGCCGAGCTGCCCGGCGTCGATGGACACCAGGAACTGGCGTGACGAGTCGGGCTCGACGGTCATGATGCCCAGCGTGGGCTGCGCCACGTAGAGTCGGCCGGAGCGATCGTCGACCGCGAGGCCTGAAGGCGCTTCAGCGACGTTGATCGAGCGCATGAGCGTGAACGCAACGCCGCCATCGACGATGCGCAGCGCGTACTGCTCCAGCAGCGTGCTCGACGTATCGACGCAGACCTCGAAGCCGCCGTCGAGGCGCTGCGCGAGGGCGACATGTCGGGGGGACGCGATGTTGAAGTTCTGCTGCGGCGTGAACTCGGTCAGGCCTGCATCGGTCGCCCTGAAGACGTGCACCGAGTTGGTGGCCACCGAAGCGACCACCAGCAACGAGCCACGCGAGTCGGCTGAGTTGACGATGCCGGTGAGCGCGACGGTCGGCAGCGCGCCCGGTCGCCAGACGTAGACGCCCAGCGCGGCGGTGTCGGTGCCGATGATCAGCTCGGCCCCCGGCACGGACATGAAGGTGGGGTCACCCGACCGGCTCGAATCGATGCTGGTGGTCTCCAGCGTCAACGGCACGCGTTGCGCCGCGGCGGTGCAGGCGAACAGCAGGAGAAGCGCGAGAAGAACTCGTTTCATCCGGGCCCCGGGCAGCTGCGGTTGGTGCAAGTCGTTCCGCTGGCGCAGGTGAGCCCCGCGCAATCGATGTCGAGACAGTCGGCCTCACCATCACCGTCGTCGTCGAAGCCGTTCGCGCAGTCCTGCTCCGGCGCGTAGCAACCGAACACGGGCCCGCCGTCCGCCGTGCCAGCGTCGGGCGTTCCTGCGTCGTCGAGGCCGCCGTCGTCCACCCCTGCGTCGAGGCCTGCGTCGAACGGCACACGCGCGCCGCAGCGCCACGGGGGCGGCATGGGCGTGGAGCAGGCCTGGCCGAGGCACGAGGTGTCGAGGCAGTCCGTCACGCCGTCGAGATCGTTGTCGGCGCCGTCGTCGCAGACGGTCTCCTGACACGATGAAGACAGGCAGCTGGTGCCCGCATCGCAACGCCGCGCACAGCCCCCGCAGTTGTCTTCATCGGAGGTGAAGTCGAAGGTGTCGTCCACCCGGCCGTCGCAGTCATCGTCGAGGCCATTGCACAGCTCACCGCTGGCCATCGCCCTCTGCATGCAGGCGAGCGCACCGACCACGCAGAGCTGCGTGCCCGCTGCGCATTCGCCGCGCAGGCCGGTCATGCAGCCCTGCCCCTGCTCGGGGAACGTCTCGTCGATGCGCCCGTCGCAGTTCTGATCAGCGCCGTCGCACAGCTCGACCTCGACGCAGTCGCCCCGCTTGAAGCAGCGGGCACCGCCGGCGAACTGGGGTCGGCACTCGAAGTCAGCGCCGCAATCGGCGTCGGTCTCGCAGCTGAAGCGACCGACGTTCGGGTTGACCTGCAGACAGGCGGCGAAGACGAACAACGGGAGCGCGCAACACAAAGAGCGAATCAGAACGTGCCTCCGAGAGTCAGGCCCGCGGCGCCGGGAGCCACCGAGGGGGTGACCTGCACGGCGGGAGCGCGGGTACCGTCGACGATGCCCGAGATGACGGTGCCGATGAGCGCCGCGCCTGCCACGCCGAAGGCCACGTTGGCGATGGTCGCGTTGCGGTTCTGCTCGAGCGCCTGCGCGCGGGTGCCTTGATAGAGGTCCTTCCCCGCGTCGTAGCCTTCGGTCAGCGTGCGCTGCTGGCCTCGCGCGATGAGACCGAACGCGAGGCCGGCACCCGCGGTCGCGACCGTGCTGGCGCCGAGCACCCAGGTGAGCGCCGAGAGCTGCACCGGGGGCGCCGTGGTGCCGTCGGGCTTCTTCTGGAGCGCGGGCACGACCTGATCGTCGGGCACCATGCCGGGAATGAGCAGCAGCTTGAGCGTGACCTTCGTCTCCTGGTTCGCCTCGACGGCGACCAGACGGGTGATGGGCAGGTACTTGTTGCGCTCGAGCTTCACCTCATACTTGCCGGGCTTGAGCGTCAGCTTGAGGGGCGGCGGGCCGGCGGGCTCACCGTTCAAGGTGAGCTGCGCGTCGGCGAGGTTGGCCTCGAGCACCAGCGTGCCGCGCGCTTCCTGCTCGCCACGAAGGAGCGGAGGCACCGCCTGCTCGACGTCTTTCTGGAAACGGCGCGCCGCGATGAGGATGGAGCGATCGACGTCGGCGATCACCTTGAGCCCGCTCACGTCGAACAACCACAGCTTGAGGATGTAGTTGCGCTCGTCACGGGTGAGCCGGCCGAGCACGGCGCGCTTCACGCCGAGGCTCTCGAGCTCTTGCGCGGCACAGGCCACGTTGCCCGCGCACTTCTTGAGCGTCTCGTAGCGGCGCGCGTCCATCTTCTCGCGCACCTGGTCGGGCAACATCACGTCGAGCTTCTGGGCCTGCGCCTCGGTGACGATGGCTCGGGTGACCTGGGCGCCCAGGCCCATCATGAGCTCAGGGGCGTCGACGTCGACGATGGCGATCTTCGGGCCGGCGGCTGTGACGGCGGCGGCCACCACGAGAACGGAGAGCATCACGGGGCACACCTTACCTGCCAGAGTGGGACAGTCGAGCCTGCGCGTCGATTCCAGTCAGGGTGACGTGGGCCGCGTGAAATGCGAAAGCAGCACCCGTGGAAGCGCCTCTTGAAGACGAAGACGACGCAGGCGCTCCGGCAGTGCCCGGCGGTGGGGGCACCGTGCTCGTGCGCTATACGGTCGAGCCGAACTACGCGGGCTGGCGCCTCGACAAGTACCTCTGCGAGAAGATTCGAAGGCTCTCGCGCACGCGCGTGCAGGAGATCATCGAGAACGATCTCGTCTTCGAACGAAGGCTCAAGCCGTCGACGTCCGTGTGGCCGGGCCTGACCTTCGAGTTGAGGAAGACGGTGATGGCCGAGCCCACCGTGCCGCCGCCCGAAGCCCTGCTCGAGCTCTTTCAAGACGAGGCGCTGCTGGTGCTCAACAAGCCTGCGGGCCTGCCGATTCACCCCACCGCGCGGTACCACGCGGGCACGTTGGTCGAGCAGCTCAAGCTGAAATACGGGCCGGGCTTCCGCGCTGATCCCGCGCATCGGCTCGATCGCGAGACCTCGGGCCTCGTGGTGTGCGGGCGCACGCTGCAGGCTTGTCAGCGGTTGATGAAGAGCTTCATGACGGGCGCAGTGGCCAAGCAGTACCTCGCGATCGTCGAGGGGCACCCGCGCGACGACGCCTTCGAGATCGACGCGCCCATCGCCGAAGGCACCGCGCTGATTCGCATCGCGGTGCGCATCGACGAGAAGGACGGCAAGCCCGCACGCACGCGCTTCGAGGTCGAGCGCCGCTTCAGCCGCGACGGCGCCGACTTCGCGCTGATGCGCTGTTTCCCGCTCACCGGCCGGCAGCACCAGATTCGCATTCACGCGCAACGCGCAGGCCACGCGCTGGTGGGCGACAAGATGTACGGGCCTGACCCCGGCTACTTCGATCGCTTCAGCAAACACCAGCTCGAGCCCGAGGCGTGGGTGCGGCTGCGATTGCCCCGCCAGGCGCTGCACGCGGCGTCGATCGAGCTGCCCCACCCCACGACGGGTGTACGCGTTCGTTTCGAAGCGCCGCTGACACCTGATTTGATCGAGTTCATGGCGTGACACCCACGGCTTCGGTTACGAACTTCAGTTGATGCAGTCAGCAGCAAGGGGAAGGCGGGCGAGTGGCTCAATCAGATGACTTCTTCGCCCTGCCCGAATCGACGCGAAGGGCTCGCGTGCTCGCCGTCGATGACGACCCCGACAACCTGAAGCTGCTCAGCACGTACCTCGCGCTCGAGGGCTACGAGGTGGCCACCGCTGGCGATGGGCTGACGGCGCTCGCGCGCATCGAGAGCGGCGACATCGACCTGGCGATCCTCGACGTGCACATGCCGGGCGCCGACGGACTCGAGGTGTGCCGGAGGCTCCGCAAGCAGCCCCGCTTCGAGCGGCTGCCCATCATCTTCCTCACAGCCGATCGCGCCGATGAAATGAAGGAGACCATCGGGCTCGAGGCCGGTGGAGATGAGTACCTGCACAAGCCGATCGCCCGGCGGGTGCTGGCGCTGCGCGTGCGCAACCTGCTGCGCCTGGCGAACGTCGCTCGCGAGCAGCGGCTGATGGGCCAGGTCGCGCACGCCGAAAAACTCGCGGGCATCGGCCAGGTCGCGGCAGGCGTCGCGCACGAGATCAACAACCCGCTGTCCTTCATCCTCTCGAACCTGAGCAGCCTGCGGCTGTACTTCCAGGACGTCAGTGAGGTGCTCGCGGCGTGGCATCGCTCGCCGGCCGAAGGGCTCGCCAAAGAAGTCGAGCTCAAGCTCGAGTCGACGCTCGCCGACGTGGGGCCGTTGATCGACGAGACCGCGCAAGGTGGTGAGCGCGTGCGGCGCATCGTGCAAGAGCTCAAGACCTTCTCCCGCTCCGATGACGAATCGATGGAGCCGGTGGATCTCGCCGAGGTGGTGCGCTCGACGTTGCTGCTGACCGAAAGAGAGCTCAGCTCACGCGCGAAGGTGGTCAAGGTGCTCGAGCCCGCGCCGATTCACGCGGCGTCGAGGCAGAAGCTGCACCAGGTGGTGCTCAACCTGATCATCAACGCGCTGCAGGCGGTCGAGGCGCGGCCGCTCACCGGTGACGGGCGCCATCAGATCACGCTCACCACGCGCACCGACGGGCCGAACGCCGTGCTCTGCGTGTCGGACACCGGGGCGGGCATTCCCGAAGCGTTGCAGCGGCAGATCTTCGAGCCGTTCTTCACCACGAAGCCCGTGGGCGTGGGCACGGGGCTCGGCCTGGCCGTGTGTTCGATGGTGGTGCACCGGCACGGTGGCACCATCGGCGTGGAGAGCACCGTCGGCGAGGGCTCGACGTTCACGCTGACGATTCCGCGTCAGTCCACTCAGTAGAAGTTCTCGCGGCGCGCGTAGCGGGCGGCCCGCTCTTCGTCGTACTTCTTCGCCTCGACGTCACCGTCGCTGAGCAGCTCGTGAATCTGGCCGTTGGTGGGCAACGCGGATCGGTCGATGAAGCGCGCCGGGTTCCACAGCTCAGAGCGGAGCAACGCCTTGGAGCAATGCGTGAACGCCTCGTCGATGGCCACCAGAATGCCGAGCTTGGGCACCTTGCCCTCGACGGCACAGGGCGCGAGCAGAGCCTCATCGGTGATGAGCGTCGCGCGGCCATTGACGCGAAACGAGTCGCCCACGCCGGGAATGAAGAAGAGCAGCCCCACCCGCGGGTTTGCCAGAATGTTGAGCAACGAATCGGCCAGCCGATTTCCCGGCCGCTCGGGAAGAAGGAGCGTGCCCTCGTCGAGAATGCGCACGAAGCCGGTGGGGTCTCCGCGCGGGCTCACGTCGCAGGTGCCGTCTGCCCCCGAGGTCGAGAGGCACAAGAAGGGCGAACGCTCGATGAACTGACGGGTGAGGGCGTTGAGCCGCCTCGCCACCTTGGAGCGGACCTGCGCCGTGGGCTCACCCAGTAGCGCCCGGAGCTCGGCCTCGGTGGTGACCTTCACGGCCGCGCGTTCTGCCCGTGCAGCCCCGTGGGGTACTTGCCGCTGAAGCACGCGGAGCAGAACGTCTTGCCGCTCGCGTCACCTGCCGCGCGCATGAGGCCCTCGAGGGTCAGGTAGGCGAGCGAGTCGGCGGTGACGTAGCGCGCGATCTCTTCGGTGGAATGAGAGGCGGCGATCAGCTCCTGCCGGCTGGGCGTGTCGATGCCGTAGAAACACGGCCACGCGGTCGGCGGGCTGGAGATGCGCAGGTGCACTTCTTTGGCCCCGGCCGACTGCAGCATCTTCACGATCTTCCGCGAGGTGGTGCCGCGCACGATGGAGTCGTCGACCACCACCACCCGCTTGCCCTCGAGCGTGCTGCGCACCGGGGCCAGCTTCAGCTTCACGCCGAAGTGACGGATGGACTGCTGAGGCTCGATGAAGGTGCGGCCCACGTAGTGGCTGCGAATGAGCCCGATGTCGTAGGGCAGGCCTGATTCCTGCGCGTAGCCCATCGCCGCGGGCACGCCGCTGTCGGGCACGGCGATCACCACGTCGGCCTGCACGGGCTGCTCGCGGGCCAGCTGCTGCCCCAGGCGCTTGCGCACCGAGAACACCGAGTCGCCGAAGAGCTTCGAGTCGGGGCGCGCGAAGTAGACGTATTCGAAGACGCAGCGCTTCTGCTCGCGCTTCTCGAAGGGGAAGCTCGACTTGAGCCCGTCTTCGTCGATGACCACCAGCTCGCCGGGTTCGATCTCTCGCAGCAGCTCGGCTTCGATGAGCTCGAGCGCGGTGGTCTCGCTGGCGATGACGTACGCGTTCTTGAGGCGGCCCAGCACCAGCGGGCGGAAGGCGGCAGGGTCACGCACCGCCACCAGCTTCTTCTCGGTCAGGAAGACCATCGAGTACGCACCGTCGAGCCGGCGCAGGGCGTCGACCACGCGCGCCTCGAACGCGCCCGCCTTGCTGCGCGCGATGTAGTGGATGACGTTCTCGGTGTCGGAGTCGCTCTGGAAGATCGCGCCCGCTTCTTCGAGTTCCTTGCGCGCGTCATCGGCGTTCACGAAGTTGCCGTTGTGCGCCACCGCGAGCTGACCGCCGTTGAAGCTCACCTGATAGGGCTGGGCGTTGCGCACATGGCTGCCACCCGCAGTGGAGTAGCGAACGTGACCGATCGCGGCCTTGCCCGGCAGCTCGTTCAAGATGGGCTCGGTAAAGACGTCAGCGACCAGCCCCATCGCCCTGTAGGTCTTGAGCTTCAGCCCGTCGCTCGCCGTAATGCCGGCCGATTCCTGCCCACGATGCTGCAAGGCGTGGAGACCCAGGTAAGTGAGGTGGGCCGCTTCCTCATGGCCGAAGATGCCGAAAACACCGCACATGAGAGGCTCCGAACGAGGGAAATGACGCGGGAAGCGCCACAGGGGTGTCCTCTAACTGATGTCTTCTTCGGTGTCCCAACGGTGGTGTTCTGAACAGGTAGGCTGGTGTAGGAGTGCGTTCGCGGACGGTACGCCGAAGAAAGGCTGCACACGCTGATGGAGCTCGGGGTTCACAAACACGAACGGGTTTCCACCCTGTACCGGAAGTTCGGTACGGCGATCTTCTCGCGCTGCCGTCGGTTGTTGAAGGACGACGCCCTCGCGGAAGACGCCACTCAGGAGGTTTTCGTGCGCGTACTGCGACACATCGAGAGCGCCCCGGACGACGCCACCGCGTTGGCCTGGATCTATCGGATCAGCACGAACTACTGCCTCAACCAGATCCGCGATCGGTCGCGGCAGGCTGAGCCGACGGCCCCTGACGAAATGCCCGAGGGTGACAACACGAGCCCCGAGGTCGACCTGCTCGATCGGGAAACCGCGATGAAGCTCATTCGCCGGGCGCCCGAGAAGCTGCAGGAAGTCGCGGTGCTCTATTACGTCGATGGCCTGGAGCAGGAGCAGGTGGCGACCACGCTGGGAATTTCCCGGCGCACCGTCATCAACCGGCTGCAGGAGTTCATCGAACGAAGCAAAAAGTTCGTCAGCAGGGACGGTGTCGCATGAACGCTCAGCTCCTTTCCCGTGGCCACCTCTCGAGCGAGGCCATCGACCTCCTTCTGCTTGCCGCGCTTTCTCCCCCCGAGGCCACCGAGGCCCAGCAGCACCTCGACGGCTGTGATGACTGCCGCGTTCGGTGGCGTGAGCTCAACGACGACAAGCAGCGCTTCGAGCAGTTCGTCTTCGCGCGTACGCTGCCCAAGGTCGAGGCCCGCGTGGCCGCCGAGCGCCAGGGCTTCTTCGGCCGCTTCAAGTTCCAGCTGCTGGTGCCCATTCTGGGTGTGGCCGCGGCGCTCGCCGTGGTCGCCACCACGGGCCCGGGAACGCAGACCGAAGACGACGTGTACGTCGGCATCAAGGGTGGTCAGCCGAGCCTCGAGGTGTTCGCGGTGCGCGGCACGGGCGGCGCCTTCGCGGTGTCGTCGGGTGTGACGCTGCAGCCCAGGGACAAGATTCGTTTCGTGGTGAACCCGGCGGGCGCGAAGTACCTCATCGTCACCAGCCGCGATGGTGCAGGCGTCTTCTCGGTGTACCACCCGTTCGGTGCGCAGCAGAGCCAGCCGGTCGCCGGCGCAAAGTCGAAGGTCGAGCTGCCGGGCGCGGTCGAGCTCGACGCCACGCTGGGTGCCGAACGTCTGGTCGCCGCGTTCTCGGAAGAGCCGCTGACCGCCGAGCAGGTCGAGACGGCGCTCAAGGCCGACCCGAAGAACCCCAGGCTGCCGGGCGTGCGGTTCGTCACCACCGAGTTCGTCAAGGTCGCGCCGTGACACAGGGTGGGTGGGAACCGAGAGGGTTGGCCGGTCACCCCGAGCGCAAATCCCTCGACCCCTCTGGCAGGGTTGATCGAAATAAGGAGCGCACACCGATCATCCCGCGCGGAGTCGAGGGATTGCCTTTGCTTCGCTCAGCGAGTGCCCCCTCGACTGGGCTCGGGCTGACCGGTGGGGTTCTCAATTTCCATTTCGGCCAACCCTCTCGGGATGAACGGTGTGGGCTTCTCATTTCGATCAACCCACCGAGCGGTGTGCAGTGAGTTCCCGACTTCTTCTGCTGACACTCCTGCTGGCTTCGACGGCCTTCGCCGAGACGCGCCGCATCGCCATCGTGGTGGGCAACAACGCGGGCACCGGCGAGATGCCGCCCCTGCGCTACGCCGAGAGCGACGCCGGCAAGATGGCGCGCGTGATGGTCGAGCTGGGCGATGTGCTCGCTGAAGACGTGATGCTCCTGCAGGGCCGGGGCGTCGATGAGGTCGAGCGCGCCATCACCGAAGCGCGCGACCGGGTGGCCTTCTTCAAGAGGTCGCCCGACATTCGCACGGTGGTCTTCTTCTATTTCTCGGGTCACTCCGACGGCGAGTCGATCGAGCTGGGCCAGCAGAAGCTCGCGTACGCGCGCTTGAAGGCGTTGCTCTCAGGCACCGGCGGCGACGTGCGCCTGGTGGTGGTCGACGCGTGCCGCAGCGGTGCGGGGCTGCGTGAAAAAGGCGGCAAGCCCGCCGACAGCTTTTCCATACGGCTGGCCGACACGCTGCAGACCACCGGCGAGGCGTTCATCACCTCGAGCGCGGCCGACGAGGCGTCACTCGAGTCGAGCGAGGTGATGGGCAGCTACTTCACCCACAACCTCATCTCGGGCATGCGCGGGGCGGCCGATGCTTCGGGCGACAAGCTGGTCACCCTCGCCGAAGCCTACAAGTACGCGTACGACCGCACGGTGGTCTCCACGGCCATGTTGCCGATCGGCGCGCAGCACCCGAACTACGACTTCAAGCTCTCAGGTCAGGGCGAGCTGGTGCTGGCCACGTTGCTCAAGCCCTCGTCGGTGCTGGTCTTGCCCGAAGCCGATCGCAGCCTGGTCATCGACATCGCGCGAGATCAGGTGATCGTCGAGGTCGTGGGCGGTGCCCGTGAAGTCGCCTTGTCCGCCGGCAACTACGGCTTGCGCATGTTCAAGGGCGGCCAGGGCTACGGCGGCCGCGTCACGCTCACCGATGGCATGCGCCACGTGGTGCAGATGAGCGCGATGACGCCGATTCACTCGTCGGTGGTGGTCGCCGCCAAGGGTGGCCCGATGGTGGTGCAGCGTATGGACTCGCCTCGTTCACGCGCCGAAGCGGGGGTGGGCGTGAGCGTCGGCGGCACTGGTCGCATTCTGGCTCCGGAAGGCACGGCGCAAGGGCCCAAGTGGCAGCTGCGCGCCGACGTCGAGCCCCTCACCACCACCTTCGCTTCGTTTGGTGCAGGCCGGTTCTCGGGCACGCTGCACCTGCTGGCGCTCGGCGAGATGAGCTTCGACGCGAATCCCCCCGGGGGCGGGCAGGCGGCCAACGAAGCAGGTGCTCAGATTCGGGTCGGCTACCGGCTCGCGGTCGACCTCTGGCGCGTGCAGTTGGGGCTGGGTGTCGAGCTGGGGCCCGGCGTGCTCGCGCAGCTCTACGACGATCGCAAGATGACCGTGGTCTTCGCGTTCGCGCCGCGCATGACGCTCAAAGTCCGCGTCGCGCCATCGGTCGCGTTGATCGCGAGCGCTGACTTCAGCTTCACGGGCCTCAACTACGGCGCCACCGCGTCGGACTCCGGGTTCAACTGGTTCGTCTACCCCTCGTTGTCCGCGGGGTTGATGGTCTTCTTCTAAGGAGCCGTCTTGCGTCTTCTTCCCTGTCTCTTCATGACTTCGGTCGTCGCGGCTTCCCTCGCGCACGCAGCGCAGCCCGCTGAACAAGATGCCGCGGTCGATCGCCTCGGGCGCCTCTTGCAACAGCAGTCAGCCCTGACGCCCAACGACCTCA
Organism: Archangium sp.; assembly: GCA_046595925.1. Taxonomy (GTDB): domain Bacteria; phylum Myxococcota; class Myxococcia; order Myxococcales; family Myxococcaceae; genus Archangium_A. The sequence goes on from JBKJSE010000249.1 coordinate 13,450, forward strand.
CCGTCGCTGCCCTCAACCAGCGCATCACCAGTCTGGCCGCTGACGTCGAAATGGCGCGCGCGCGCTTCACGCGGCTGAGTTCAGGCTGGTTACCTGCTGACGTGGGCGAGAACCAGCGCGCGGCGTACCTCACTCGAGTGGAGATCTTCACCAAGGCCGACAAACGCCTGGCGGCCGCCAGAGCCGCGCTCGCGATGGAGGAAGACTACGCGGCGTACAAGGGTGACCCGAACGCGGCGACCGCTGCGAAGGCCCAGAAGGCGATGCGTCAGTTCTGCTCGCGCGTGCGCTCCGACGAACCTGCGTACCCGGTGTGCAGCCGGGAGGAAGATCTGAACGCGGCCGCCGCGAAGCTGGCCACCCAGGCCTTCGACGGAGGCAAGAACCTGCCGACCCAGACGCTGGTGTTCACCACCGAGAACCGCCGCTCGGTGGCGTTTACGCTGGGCAAGGAAGGCGCACGCTTGCTGGTGCAGGGCGCGCCCCTCACCGACTTCGTTCTGACGGCGGCTCGACCCAACGTTCCTGACGCCACCTTCGAGTTCGTCAGCTGCGCGGCGGCTTCTTCCCTCGACCAGTGCGAGCTCATTCCGCGAGACACCAGCGGCGCCATCGCCGTGAGCCTGGCCGACGGAGACGACGTCTGGTTGCGCGGCAGCCCGGGCCCCGTGGTGGCCACCCTCTCGAAGCAGGGAGCCGGTGGCTCCATCGACGAGCTCGTCGTCGGGAAGCCTGAGCCGAGTTCGAAACCATCGGGTCGCTCGCTCGCCGCGTTCGGCTATGACGATGACGGAGGCGGCCTGAGCTTCGCGGTCGCCGCGTTCACCAAGCTCCCGCGCAACTTCGTCGTGTTCACCCGCGCCGAGATGCCCGTTTCAGGGGAGCGCAGCGGCGAGAAATACGCGCCCCTTGCTGCGGGAGAGCCCGTGCTGCTGCTGAAAGACCAAGTGGTGCTTCGCGTCAACGGCGACGTCGTGTGGCCTGAGTTGTCAGAGGAGCGCGCGGAGTATTACGAGAAGCGCAAGAAGAGCCCGGTGGATGATTGGTTCACGACCCAGGCGCCGGGCAAGGTGGTGCTGCCCCGGGCGCCGACCTTCGATTCAGCAGGAATGAGTGTCGCGACGATCAGCTTCGACGAGGACATCGCGGACTTCGAGAAGAGCCAGGACAAGCGGGTGCTCGCGTTCTTGAAGACGCGCGAGCCGGTCAAGGTGTGCGCGGCCAAAGAAATGGCCGCTTCCGGCACGGGCGCGGGTTTCGGCCTCGCCACGTACAACAAGGACGGCACCGTCAAGAAAGTGCAGTCGCTCAGCGCCGTTTTCGAGGCTCGTGCGGCCAAGCGATGCAACGTGGCCTCGATGCTCAAGAAGCGTGACGCGCTGCTGGGGACGCTGGCGAAAGAAGCGCTCGAACGGGTCAGAGAAGCGCTCAGCGTTCCGTAACCGACGGTCAGGGGAAAATTTTCACAGTTGATCGGCCCTGTGGGTCTTGAAGCCACCTCGTCATTGAACGGAGCTTCACATGGGCGCCTTGTTGCTGATCGTCGGTCTCGCGGTGCTGGGCTTCGGCCTGTGGAACCACCTCAAGGGCAAACGCATTCTCGCGGCGCCGTTCAAGAAGACCGGCGAGATTTCCAGGAACCCCACCTCGCCCGACCCCAAGGGTGCGATGTCGACCGAAGGCAAGGTCGTGCCGCCCGAGCAAGCGCTGCTCTCGCCCTGCACCAAGCAGCCCTGCCTCGCCTACGAGGTGAAGATCGAGCGCCTCTACGAGAAGACCGAGACCACCCAGGACGGCACCAAGACCGTCAAGGGGAGCGAGACGCTGACCACGCTCAAGGGCGGCGCTGTCTTCGGCCTCGATGACGGCTCGGGCGTCTTGAAGATCGACGTCAGCAAGGGCGCCGACTTCGACAACTTCAAGGACGGCTTCAAGAAAGAGCTCAACGGCCACTCGGGCTCCTCGCACCTCAACTTCGGCGAGCTGACCTACGACGTGCCGGTCATCGGTGGTGACAAGGGCTGGACCACCGGCTTCAAGGCGACCGAGAAGTTCGTGCCTGTCGAAGGCAACCTGTTCGTGCTCGGCAAGCTCGAGGGCGCCTCGCTGGTCAAGCCGGGCTGGCGCTCGATGATGACCTCGTCGAAGGGCCGCGAAGGGCTGCTCGGCTCGATTCAGAAGAAGAAGAAGTTCAGCTTCATCGGTGGCGGCATCGCGGCGGTGCTCTCGATTCCCGCGATGATCTTCGCGCCGGAAGCCGACCCGAACGCGGTCTCTGCGTACTGCGAGTCGACGCTCACCAACGCGCGCCCGCAGTGCAGCGACACCGTCTCGAGCGTCGAGGGCGAGAAGTACACGTGGACCGTCACCAAGCCCGGTGAGTACGAGCTGAGCGTCATCGCGCCTGCCAAGAAGATCAGCTTCCTGCCCCAGCTCATCTTGAAAGACGCCGCCGGTGAAGAGCTCGCCAATGAGCTGGGCAACGTCGGCACGAAGGCCGTCACCACCGTCGACGTGAAGGCCGGCACCTACGAGCTGACCGTGCTTCCGGGCGATGGCTACATGGTGAAGGGCGGCTTCTCGTTCGACCTCGCCATCAGGTCACTGACCCCTGACGCCGCGCCGACCGTGGCTGCCGTGGAAGGTGGAGCGAAGAAGGGCGCGTTCACCGCCGAAGAGCTCACCACCCGCGTGGCCGACCTGAACGAGCTGTGCCCCGATACGTTCTGCGAGGGTTCGTTCAACTACGACTTCAAGAAGCTCGACTGCCTCGACGCGACGCACTGCACGTTGTCCTTCGTCGCGAAGGATCAAGAGCACCCCAGGGCCAAGCCGATGAACGCCGAGGTCATGGTGAGCGGCTTCACCGCGCTCAGCGCCGACCCCGACGCCGAGTTCGTCTACGAAGGTTCGTTCGACGAGAAGGTCTCAGAGGCGCTCTCGAAGTGGGAGTCGAACCCGAAGGCCACCAAGGTCAGCGCTGCGCCGAAGGCTGCGCCTGCCCCCGTGAAAGTCGCCGTGCAGCCGAAGCCCGCTGCCGCGCCCAGGCCGATGATGGCCAAGCCCGCTCCGAAGCCCGCCACCGTCGCCGTGGCGGCCGTGCCGAAGCCGGCCCCCGCGCCGGTGGTGAAGAAGTCATCGGCCCCTGCCCCCGCGCCGGTGCCCACCAGCCGCAGCAACAAGAACATGGACGACTGAAGACCTGAGCTCAGCTGATTGAGCAGGCCCGGCGCTCCTCGAGAGCACCGGGCCTTTTGTTTCAGCATCTGGCTCCGTCGAAGGCCGCGCCGAGGCGAAGCGACCCGGAAAAGCAGCTAAGGAGCGGCCCATGACCGTCTCTGCGATTTTCAACCCGGCCCGCTGGCGCCCCGTCGAAGGTTTCAAGTTCAAAGACCTCACCTTTCACCGCGCGGTCGATCAAGGCACCGTGCGCATCGCCTTCGACCGGCCCGAAGTACGCAACGCCTTCCGCCCGCGCACCGTCGACGAGCTGTTCAAGGCCTTCGAAGCCACCCGCTTCATGACCGACGTGGGCGTGGTGCTGCTGACCGGCAACGGGCCGTCGCCCAAAGATGGCGGCTGGGCCTTCTGCTCCGGCGGCGACCAGCGCATTCGAGGCAAGGACGGCTACCAGTACACGCCCGAAGACAAAGACCTCGACCCCGCGGGGCTGGGGCGTCTGCACATTCTGGAAGTGCAGCGGCAGATTCGGTTCATGCCCAAGGCGGTCATCGCCGTGGTGCCGGGCTGGGCCGTCGGCGGCGGTCATTCGCTGCACGTGGTCTGCGACATGACCATCGCCAGCAAGGAGCACGCGGTCTTCAAGCAGACCGACGCCGACGTTGCGAGCTTCGACTCGGGTTACGGCTCGGCTTTGCTGGCGCGGCAGGTCGGTCAGAAACGCGCTCGCGAAATCTTCTTCGTCGGCCGCAATCACAGCGCCGAGCAGGCCATGGCGATGGGCATGGTCAACGCGGTGGTGCCGCACGCGCAGTTGGAAGACTTCGCGCTCGACTGGGCCGCCGAGATCAACTCGAAGAGCCCCACCGCCATCAAGATGCTCAAGTACGGGCTGAACCTCCCCGACGACGGCCTGGTGGGCCAGCAGCTGTTCGCAGGTGAAGCGACCCGGCTGGCGTACGGCACCGACGAGGCCCGCGAAGGGCGGGACGCGTTCGTTGGCAAACGGAAACGAGACTTCTCGAAGGTGCCCTGGAGTTACTGAACTTTCGGGGCGATTTGCCGCCTCCAAACCTCTGTATTCAGAGCGGGGAATCTTTTTCTCACGCGCTTTTCACTCTGGCGCGACGCGGTGGGTAATGTCCGCGCCGGGGGGAAGTCCTTTCCCGAACAGCAGCATCTTCCGCCGCCGCGCGCGGCCTCACACTGGAGTGAATCGAATGGGCTTTTTCCTTCTCATCGTCGGCCTGGCTGTCCTGGGCTTTGGTCTGTACAACATGATGGCCGCCAAGCGCGTCCTCGCCGCCCCCTTCAAGAAGACGGGCGAGCTGGCGAAGAACCCGGTGTCGGAAGACCCCAAGGGTGCCATGTCGACCGAAGGCAAGGTCATCGCGCCTGCCGTCACGCTCCTCTCGCCCGCCAGCAAGCAGCCTTGCCTCGCGTACGAGCTGAAGATCGAGCGCCTCTACGAAAAGACCGAGACCACGCAGGACGGCACCAAGACGGTCAAGGGCACGGAGACGCTCGACACCATCAAGGGCGGCGCGGTGTTCGGCCTCGACGACGGCTCGGGCCCCTTCAACATCGACCTCAGCAAGGGCGCCGACTTCGACAACCTGAAGGAAGGCTTCAAGAAGGAGCTCAACGGTCACTCGGGCAGCTCGCGCATTCAGTTCGGCGAGTACGGCTACGACGTGCCGGTCATCGGGTCTGACAAGGGCTGGACCACGGGCTTCAAGGCCACCGAGAAGTACGTGCCGGTCGAGGGCAGCCTGTTCGTGCTCGGCAAGCTCGAGGGCGCGTCGCTGGTCAAGCCGGGTTGGCGCTCGATGATGACCTCGTCGAAGGGCCGCGAAGGTCTGCTCGGCTCGCTCGAGAAGAAGAAGAAGTTCAGCTTCATCGGCGGCGGCATCGCCTCGCTGCTCTCCGTGCCCGTGATCATCATGACCCCGGCCGCTGACCCGAACGCCGTGGGCGCCTCGTGCCCCTCGACGATGACGGACAACCGCGTGCGCTGCAGCGACACGGTCACCGACGAAGACACCTTCACCTGGACGGTCACCAAGCCGGGCAAGTACGACCTGACCGTGTACGCGCCGGCCAAGAAGGTCCCGTTCGATCCCGGCCTGATGGTCTCCGACTCGACGGGCGCTGAGATCGCCAACGTCTCGGGCGGCGTCGGTGGCAACGCGAGCACGATGGTCGACGTGAAGGCCGGCACCTACAAGGTGAAGGTCTTCCTGGCCGACAACTTCAAGGTGAAGGGCGGCTATTCGTACGAGTTCGAGATCGAAGGCCAGGGTTCGGCGCCTGCCGTGGCCGACCAGATCGCCGACGACAAGGACCTGCCTGCTGAAGACGTCGCCGCGGCCCCCGAAGCCGACGTGGCCCCCGAGGCCGCTGAGCCCGCCCCCGCGAAGCCTGCGAAGAAGAAGAAGAAGTAAGACGTTTCCTGCGCGCCCCCGACCGGGCGGGCGCTGACGGGACCTGGGGCTCGGACCACAAAGGTCCGGGCCCTTTG
>JBKJSE010000260.1:0-6258 GCA_046595925.1 Archangium sp.
GAGGACCGGTGTGTTCCTTCGGTCGAAATCGCCAGCGAAGCTGGTTCCTTGCTCGGGAGGACCGGTGTGTTCCTTCGGTCGAAATCGCCAGCGAAGCTGGTTCCTTGCTCGGGGGGAACGGTGCTGTTCCTTAGGAGCCCAGTCGAGGGGTCACTTTCGGCACGAAGCAGAGGTACTCTCTCGACTGCTCTCGGGAGGAACGGGGTGCGCTCCCACCTCTGCTCCGAAACGGCAGGCGCCCCCTCGACTTCGCCCGGGGAGACCGGGGTTGGTTGTGCTACTTGAGACCCGTGAGTTCCCACGTGCTCCAGGGAAAGCGGATCGCAGTCGGCGTCGGCGGCGGCATCGCGGCCTACAAGGCCGGTGACTTCGTACGCGAGCTGCGCCGTCAGGGCGCCACCGTGAAGGTGGCCATGACCAAGGCCGCTCAAGAGTTCATCACGCCGCTCACCATGCAGAGTTTGTCGGGCGACGCGGTGTTGACGGACTACTTCGACGCCACGCAGGAAGAAAAGTTCGGCCACCTGCACCTCGCGCGTTGGGCCGATGCGTACGTGGTGCTGCCGGCGACCGCCGATCTCCTTGCGCGTGTCACGGCCGGCATGGCGAACGACGCGGTGACCACCTCGCTGCTCGCCTTCCGTGGCCCTGTGCTGCTCGCCCCCGCGATGAACACCGCGATGTGGGAGCACCCGGCCACGCAGCGCAACCTGGCCGTGCTGCGCGCCACGCCCAACACGCACTTCGTCGGGCCTGCCTCAGGGCCGCTCGCGGACGGCGACGTGGGCGCGGGCCGATTGTCCGAGCTCGCTGAGCTCATCGAAGGCGTGCGCGGTCTCTTCTCGGGGGCGCAGCTCGCAGGCAAGAAGGTGTTGATCACCGCCGGGCCGACGCGCGAGTCGATGGATCCGGTGCGCTTCATCTCCAACCCTTCGACGGGGAAGATGGGCCTCGCGGTCGCCGCGGTCGCGCATGCACGCGGTGCTGCCGTGACCGTCGTGCTCGGCCCCGTCGGAGACCCAGGTCCCTTGCCGTTCGAGGTGGTGCGCGTCACCACCGCCGACGAGATGCTCGAGGCCGTGATGACGCGGGTCGAAGGCGCCGATGTCTTCGTGGCCACCGCGGCCGTGAGCGACTGGAAGCCAGACACGGTCTCCGCCCAGAAGTCGAAGAAGACCGATGGCCCGCAGACGCTGACGCTCGTGCGCACGCCTGACGTGCTGATGACCGCCTCGACGAAGGTTCGCGCGAACGCGAAACGTCCGGTGCTGGTCGGCTTCGCGGCAGAGACCCACGACGTGATCAACTACGCGCGCGGCAAGCTGACGCGCAAGGGGTTGGATCTGATCGTGGCCAATGACGTCTCGGCCGCGGGCGCTGGCTTCGGCGTCGACACCAACGTGGTCACCATTCTCGGTGCTGATGGATCGACGCAGGGCGCGCAGGGCACGAAGCGGGAAGTCGCCGCGCGCTTGTGGGATCTCGTGCTGAAGAAGTGGGGGGGCGCATGAGCGACGACGTTCGGGAACTCGCGCTGGAACTCCGTCGGCACCTCGCCTGGCAGGAGTCAGACGGTACGCGCGTGCTGCTCAAGGAGCCTTCGGCCTTGCGGCCTGCCGCTCCTGCACCGGTGGCTGCGCCCGTCGCAGCGCCTTCGAAGAGCAAGCCTGTTCCGAAGGTGGAAGCGCCTTCGGCCATCGTTCCCGGTGAGACGCTCGATGAAGTGCGCCGTGAGCTGGGCGAGTGCACGCGGTGCAAGTTGTGCAACGGCCGCACGCAGATCGTCTTCGGCAGCGGCAACCCGAGGGCGGAGCTGGTGTTCGTCGGTGAGGGCCCGGGCGAAGAAGAAGACAAGCAGGGCATTCCGTTCGTGGGCGCTGCGGGGCAGTTGCTGACCAAGATGATCGAGGCGATGAAGTTCAGCCGCGACACGGTCTACATCTGCAACGTCGTGAAGTGCCGGCCGCCGGGCAATCGCAACCCCGAGCCCGAAGAGATCCAGTCGTGCGAGCCGTTCCTTCGTGCGCAGCTTCGCGTCATCAAGCCGAAGGTGATCGTCGCCCTGGGCAAGTTCGCGGCGCAGACGCTGCTGCGTGAAGACACGGCCATCACCCGGCTGCGCGGTCAGTGGCGAAAGTATGAAGGCATCGATCTGATGCCCACGTTCCACCCGGCGTACCTGCTGCGTTCTCCGGACGAAAAGAAGAAGGCGTGGATGGATCTGCAGGAAGTCATGAAGCGGTTGGGGAGCAATACATGAAGGGCCAGATCCAGATCCACCAGGTGTTCTGCGGCTCGCTCGAGGGCAACCCGCTGGGCGATACGTCGACGCGCGCGGTGCCGGTGTACTTGCCGCCGGGCTACGGCGAGACCGACCAGCGCTACGCGGTCGTCTATTTTCTGCACGGCTTTTCTGGCTCTGGAATGCAGTGGCTCAACGTCTCGCCGTTCACCAGGAACGTGCCCGAACGGCTCGACGCGCTGATCACCGAGGGCAAGATTCCCCCGACCATCGGCGTGTTCATCGATGGCTGGTCGTCGCTGGGCGGCTCGCAGTGGATCAACTCTGAAGGCATCGGCCGGTACCGCGACCTCGTGGCGCGCGACATGGTCTCGTGGGTCGACCGCACCTTCAAGACGCTGCCGAAGGGCGCGTCTCGCGCGTTGGTGGGCAAGAGCAGCGGCGGCTACGGCGCGCTGGTGATCTCCCGCTTTCACCCGGAGACCTTCAATCACGTCGGCATTCACTCGGCCGATGCGTGCTTCGAGTACGCGTACATGAACGAGCTGCCCCAGGCGGCCAGCGCGCTGCTCAAGGCGGGCGGGGTGGAGGCCTGGTACCACGACTTCGTGGCACGGGCCGCGGCCACCAAGATGCGCGGTGACGATCACGCGGTCATCAACATGATCTGCATGGGCTCCGCGTACTCCCCGAAGAAGGGCGAGCCGCTCAACTGCGAGCTGCCCGTCGAGCTTCCGTCAGGCCGGTTGCGCATCGACGTATGGAACCGATGGCTCGTTCACGACCCCGTCCGCTTCGTACCGAAACACGCTGACGTGTATCGCAAGCTGAAGAGCCTCTTCATCGACTGCGGCACGAAAGATGAGTTCAACCTCCGGTGGGGCGCGCGGCTCGTCAGTGACGAGCTGAAGGCGGCCAACGTGGAGCACGTGCACGAAGAATTCGAAGACGGGCACATGGGCGTCAATTACCGCTTCGAGCGTTCGCTGGCCTTCCTGGGCTCGCGGCTCGAACGCTGAAAGAAAGCAATCACATGAAGCTGCTGGTTCGGGAAGTCATCGACGCGACCCTCGGTTCGCTCAAGGCCTCAGGCACGCTCACGTTCGACGCGATCCCTGCGTACAACATCGAGGTTCCGAAGAACCTCGAGCACGGCGACTGGTCGTGCAACGTGGCGATGGTGATGTCGAAGGCCGCGGGGAAGAAGCCCGGCGACCTCGCAGAGCTGATCGTCAAGGGCCTGGTCGATGCGAACTCGATCGTGGTCTCCATCGAGAAGGCGGGCCCGGGGTTTCTGAACCTTCGGCTGAAAGACTCGGTGTTCCAGGCCGTCGCGCGGGAAGTGCTCAAGGCGGGGCTGACCTTCGGTCGCAACCAGCCGAAGTCGACCGGCAAGAAGATGCTGGTGGAGTTCGTCTCTGCCAACCCTACCGGCCCGGTGCACATCGGCCACGCGAGAGGCGCGTTCATGGGTGATGCGATCTCGCGGCTGCTCGACGCCGCGGGTCACGACGTCACGCGCGAGTTCTACATCAACGATGCGGGCAACCAGGTCGAGACGCTCGGCAGGACCGTGTTCAAGCGGTACCAGCAGTTGTTCGGCGCCGACGTGACGCTCGCCGAGGGCGAGTACCCGGCCGAGTACGTGATCGAGATCGCGAAGACCTGGAAGAGCGAGGTCGGTGACTCGTTCCTGCACAAGCCCGAGTCGGAGTGGCTGCCCAGGGCGATCGAGGTCGGCATTCGGGAGAACCTCAAGGCGATCAGGTCGACGCTGGCGATGGCCAACATCAGCCACGACACCTTCTTCAGCGAAGCGACGCTGCACGTCGCCGGCAAGGTGAAGAGCATCGTCGACGTCTACAAGGCGCGGGGCGTCACCTACGAGGCCACCGAGGGCAAGCGCAGAGAGAAGGGCGACAAGGTTCGCAGCGAGGAGTCGAAGGCGGCCAAGTACGCCGACCGGCAGCTCGGCGGCACCTTCTTGATGACCGCCACGTACCAGGAGAACGAGAAGTACGTGCTCAAGGACGAGGAGGACAGAATCATCCTCCGGCATGACGGCACGCCGGTGTACCTGACGGCCGACCTCGCGTACCACAAGGAGAAGTTCGATCGCGGCTACGACCTGATGGTCGACGTGTTCGGCGCGGATCACGCGGGCCATGTTCCGAGAATTCAGTCGGGCATGACGTTGCTCGGGTTCGAGCAGAAGAAGCTGCAATTCGTCCTGGTGCAGATCGTCAGGATCACCCAGGGCGGCGAAGAGGTGAAGGTCAGCAAGCGAAAGGGCACGCTGTTCGAGCTCGCCGATCTGATCGACGAGGCCGGCGCCGACGTGTGCCGGTTCATCTTCTTGATGAAGTCGGCCAACGCGCAGTTCGACTTCGATCTCGATGGGGTGAAGAAGCAGTCGAAGGACAACCCGGTCTTCTATTTTCAGATGGGTCACGCGCGGTGCGCGTCGGTCTTGAAGAAGGCGATCGAGAAGGGCGTGCCGTTCGTCGGGCCCGAGGCGCTGACCGACGCGCAGCTCGCGCGGCTGGTGCTCCCGGAAGAGAAGGCGATGCTCAAGAAGATGAGCCAGCTCGGCGACGTGGTGGCGACCTCGGCAGAGAAGCTCGAGCCGCACCACGTGCTCTATTTCTGCCAGGAGCTGATCGCGGACTTCCACAGCTACTTCACGAAGTTCCGGTCTGACCCGATCATCAGCGACGACGTGGACAAGACGCAGGGCCGGTTGGCGATGGTGGCCGCGTTGAAGCACACGTTGGCGAGCGCCTTCGGCATCCTGGGCATCTCGGCGCCCGAGCACATGGAAGCGCCGGCAGACGAAGAGAGCTGAACAACAACCGCCAGCCAAGCCACCAACTGCTACCAACGCTCTCCCTCTCCCCGAGGGGGGGAGGGTCGGGGAGAGGGCATTCGCCGATGTCGAAGCCGCTGCCATTCGCCCTCACGCAGAAGCCGCTCATGGTCGCGAACGCCGAGGAATGGTGGCTCGCGACGAGTGGCATTCGGGAGCAGTTCGCACTCACCATCGACCGAGCCATCGCCCTCGGCTCGACCTCCGATCGCCTCGGCTACGCGTTCCTGGGCGGCTACACGGCCGCGATCACCGTCCTCGATCCCACCATCACCGGTCTGGGCGCCCTCTGCGCGACGGAATCAGCCGGGGGCCACCCGCGAGCCATCCTCACCACGCTCGAGAACGGGCGCCTCACCGGCACGAAACACTTCGTCTCCGGAGGTCACCTCGCCACTGACCTCCTGGTCGTCGCGAAGACCGGCGAGAAGAACGGCCGCCCCGAGCTCAAGGTCGCGCGCATCGCCGCGAACCGCCCCGGAGTGAAGATCGACGAAGGCGCTGCCCTCGACTTCGTGCCCGAAATTCCGCACGGCGCGGTGACCTTCGAGAGCGCGCCCGTCGACGACGTGCTCGAAGGAGACGGCTACGAGCGCTACCTCAAGCCCTTCCGCACGCACGAAGATCTTCACGTCTTCGGGGCGGTGATCGCGTGTCTGCTCACGAACTGCCGAACCCAGTTCCCGCAGCCGCTGACGGAACAGTTCCTGAGCTTGCTGGCCTCGATCCAGACGCTGGGGCGAGAAGATGCGAGCTCACCTGCTGTGCACCTCGCGCTCGCCGGAGTGCTCACCACGGCGACCGCGCTCATCGACTCGATCGATCTGACGCTGCTCGAGCCTGGCTTCCGCGACCGTCTCTACAGGGATCGTCCGTTGCTTCGGCTGGCCGGCCGCGTCAGAGAGCAGCGCCGCGTGAAGGCGTGGAGTCTGTTCGGCCCTCACCCCGACCCTCTCCCGAAGAGGCTGGTGAAATAGGGCAGCCACCGGTCCCCCCGAGCGGGTTGGCGGAAATAGGAATTGAGAACCTCACCGATCATCCCGAGCAAGGAACCAGCTTCGCTGGCGATTTCGACCGAAGGAACACACCGGTCCTCCCGAGCGGAGTCGAGGGAGTACTTCTGCCTCGCGCGGCAGGTCACCCCTCGACT
>JBKJSE010000133.1:0-8022 GCA_046595925.1 Archangium sp.
AGCGTCAGCGTTTGACCTTGGCGAGGTATTCCTCGCGCGTGAAGACACCCTTCTCGATCATCAGCTCGACCATGCCCTTGAGCGCGGTGACCTCTTTGCGCTGCGCTTCTTCGATGGTGCGAAGGGTCTCGGAAGGCGACCTGGGGCGCGGCGCCGAAGGGACTTCCTGCGTCGGGGCGCGGGTCAGCGGCGCCGCGGCGGGGGGCATGCGAATGGCTGCGGCCGGGCCCGTGTTGGAGCGCCGCTCGGGCGCCTTCACGTCGTCGACGTTCTTGATGAGCGTGTGGCCCTGAGAGTCGACCAGCTTGAAGCCGTCGTCGGCCTCGGCGCCCATGTCGGCTTCACCGTCGTAGAAACGCGCGAACGATTTGGCGATCGCCTGACGCCCCGCGAGCTGCGCGGTGATGCGGCAACGGCTGACCGAACGAAGCGTGTCGAGGTGCTTGAGGTTCTGCGGCTCAGCCATCGCGACCAGCAGGGTCTTGCCCTCGTCACGAAGCTGGAGCGGCAGCGCCACGAGATCGCGCGCGACTTCCGCCGGCACCTTCGCGCGCACGTGCGGCGGGATGCTCTCGATCGCCTCGAGATTCACCGCCGGCACGTTCATCTGCTTGCTCAGCGCCTTCACCAGCATGTCTTCCGTCAGGAAGTTCATGCGCACGAGGAGCTCACCGAGCTTGCCGCCCCACTTCTGCTGCTCTGCGAGCGCGGCCTTCAACTGGCTCTCGCTAATCACCTTCGCTTTGACGAGCAGATCGCCGAGTCGGATGGATGCCATGAGCGCGAGCGATTCTAACCATTTACGCCCGCACGTCGACTGTCTATCTGTCCTTGGCCCTACTCGATCGACGGACCGCCTCGCCCAGGGCGTTCACGCTGAGCACTGTCAGCGCGATGGCCAGCCCGGGGAAGACGGCCAACCACCAGGCGCCGGGGTGATGAAGGGTGCGATGGGCCTCGGTGAGCAGCTCACCCCAGCTGGCAGTGGGGGGCGCGACGCCGATGCCGAGAAATGAGAGGGCCGTCTCGAGAAGAATGGCCGAGCCCACGCCGAAGGTGGCCACCACCAGCACGGGCCCCAGCGCGTTCGGAATCAGGTGACGCACGATGATGCGGGCCGGCGAGGCCCCCAGCGCGCGGGCGGCCAGCACGAACTCGCGCGACTCGAGCGAGAGCACTTCGGCGCGCACCAGCCGGGCCACTTCAGTCCACCGGGTCAGGCCCAGCGCGATCACCAGCGGCCACAGTGACTGCGTTCGAAGCACCGAGAGCAGCGCGATGAGGAAGAACACCAGCGGGAAGGTCTGCATCACCTCGAGCACGCGCGAGAGCACCACGTCGGTGAGTCCCCCGGCGTACCCGCTGATTCCGCCGATGAGCAGGCCCACGCCGACCGCGATGATCATCGTCAGCAGGCCCACCAACAGACTCACGCGCGCGCCGTGCACCAACCGCGCAGCCACGTCGCGACCGAGCTCATCGGTGCCCAGCCAGTGCGCCTCATCGGGACCCCACGGCGGTGGCGTCGGCCGATCTTCACCGGTGACCGCGAGCGTCTGCAGCGGGCCGAAGTGAATCGGGGTCCGCCACATCCACTCCGCGTTGGAAGCGAGGGTCAGCTGGCTCTGGCCTCGCAGGGCGGTGGGCCTCACGACGCAGGGCAGCCAGTACGTCGTCCCCTCGACGCGGACCGCGAGCGGAAGATCGGAAGCGAAGACGTCGGCCAGCAGGGCCACGAGGCTCAGGCAGAGCAACGCGAGCAGCGCCACCCGTCCACCTCGATCTCTCCAGAGCCGCTTCACGAACGCTCCAGGCGGATGCGCGGGTCGATGAAGCCGTAGGCGAGATCGACCAGCAGCATCGAGAGCATGGTGACGATGGCCACCACGGTCGCCACGCCCATCACGGTCGGGTAATCGCGGGTGCCGATGGAGTCGAAGGCGAGCAGGCCCATGCCGGGAATTCCGAAGATCCGCTCGATCACCACGCTGCCACCGACCAGCTGAGGAAGGTGCAGGCCGAGCATCGTCACCACAGGGAGCAGCGAGTTGCGCAAGGCATGACGCCACACCACGCGCCGCTCTGGAATGCCGCGGGCGCGCGCCGCCTTCACGTAGTCCTGGGTCAGCGCGTCTTCCATGGCGCTGCGCACCTGCCGGGTCGCCACCACGAGCGTGGGCCAGGTCAGACAGATGACCGGTAGCGCGAAGCCTCCATCGGCGAGCCCTTGCACGGGAAACCAGTCGAAGTACCGCGGCCCGGCGAAGAGCATCAGCAGGATCACCGCGACCCAGAAGGTGGGCACGCTCCACGCGGCGATGAGCAGGACGCTCAGCAGCCGGGCCCACCATCGCCGCGCTCGGGTCGCGAGCAGCACCCCCAGAGGCACGGCCAGCCCGAACCCGAGGAGCAACGCGAGGCCCGCCACCAACGCGGTGCGCGGCGCGGCTTCGCTGAGCTTTTCCGTCACTGAACGTTGATCGATGAAGGAGCGGCCGAAGTCGAAGCGCACCACCCGCCAGAGCCAGCGGCCGAACTGAATCGGCAGCGGCGCGTCGAGGCCCCTGGTGGTGCGTTGAACGTCGATCACCGCCTGGCCGGGGCCCACCACCTCGAGGTCGAGCTGAAAGGGATCTCCGGGCGCGAGCTGGGCGATCACGAAGGTCAGCAGCGTGATGCCCAGAAAGGTGGGGATCATCAGCAGCAGTCGTCGGAGCACGTAGCGGCGCATGTCAGTCCGCGATCCACACGGCGCTCAGATCGTACCAGCCCAACGTCGGCTTCAGCCCTCTGACCTTGCGCTTGAAAGCGTCGAGCGTGGGCCGGCGCCCCAGAAAGACGTAGGCCTGATCTTCGTACACGAGGCGGTGCACCTGCCGTTCGAGCGCGTTCCGCTTTTCCGGATCGAACTCGGCGCGAATGACCGTGAGCAGCCTGTCGACCTGGGGGTTCGAGTAGCCGACGTAGTTGGACCCTTCGGCCGCCTGCGAAGAGTGGAAGACCTGAAAGTTGTCCTGCACGGAATCAGCCGAAGACCAGCTCAGCGCCATCGCGTCGAAGTCGTGCGCGCGCACCCGGCTCATGTAGCCCGACACGTCGACCGCCTCGATGCGCGCGTCGATGCCGGCCTGCTTGAGCGTGTCGAGATACAGCGGGAGCAGCTTCGCCATCTTCGCTGACTGGGCTGCAGCGAGGAACGCCACCGACAAGCGCACGCCTTCACGATCGAGCACGCCGTCTGCATCACGGTCAGCCCACCCCGCTTCAGCGAGCAGCCGCTTCGCAGCAGCGGGATCGAAAGGGAGCGGCTTTACTTCCGTGTCGCAGCTCTTCGACTCGGGGAAGTACGGGCACGTGGTGCGCGACTCGAGGCCGAGATCGACGGATCGCGCCACCAACTCCATTGGAAAGAGCAGGCCCAACGCGCGGCGAACGCGGGCATCGGCGAAGAGCGGCTTTCGTTGATTGAAGCCGAGCCAGGCATAGGTGTTCTCGGCGAAGAACACGCGTTGGTAGTCGGCCCACAATTTCGGGTTCGACTCCGAGGCGCGCCAGGCAGCGGGCGAAATGCGCGTCATCAGATCGAACTCACCCCGTTCCCACGCAGCGATCGCGGCGGTGTCGTCCTTCACGAAGCGAAAAGTCACCTGATCCAGGTGCGCGGTGGGCCCCCAGTACGCATCGTTGCGCGCGTAGGTGAGCGAGGTCCCCGCATCCCACTGCACGAAACGAAACGGCCCCGTGCCGATGGGCGCGCGGTGCAGCGGCAACGCGTCGAACTCGCCTTCAAGCGCATGCGCAGGGAGCACCGGCAACGCGCCGAGCAGCGTCCACGTGGCGAGGAAGTAGGGCCGCTTCCAATGAACGACGACCGTCTGCGCATCGGGTGTTTCGACGCGGTCCAGCGTCTCCAGGTTGCCGCGAAAGGCGGTGGTGGCGTTCTTCGCATCGAACACCGCCTCGAGCGTGGCCTTCACGTCGGCAGCCTTCAGAATCGTGCCGTCATGAAACTTCACGCCGGTGCGCAGCGTGATCGACAGCGTGAGGTGATCGTCGCTCTCGAGCCACGAGGTCGCGAGCACCGGTTGCAATTGCCCCTCTCGAACGCGCGCGAGCGTCTCGTAGATCGGCCCCACCGTGATGCGCGTCATGGTGCCTTCGTTGAAACGATCGTGCAGCCGCGTGAGGCCGACCGGCTCGATCGGGAGGCGAACGGTGAGCGTGCCGCCTCTTTTCAGCGCGCCGCCTGCCTCGACCACCCGGCCCTCGAGCCACTCAGCCGGGGGCCGCGCATCCACGGCCGCGCCTGGCTTGCAGGTGCAGCCAGCAGCCAGGAGCAGCAAAAGGGGGAGGAAACGCCGCACGGGGGCCGCAGGTTCGCGCGGAACGCCTTCGTGGGCCACTTCGATGCCGTCCCACCAGATGGGGAGGGGCCCGGCCACGCACCCAGCGGCGCTCGGGTACCCTGCGCCGCTCATGTCACGCCTCTTGTGGAGCAGTGTGATCGCCTTGTGCGCGTGTGGGGCGCCTTCGATCACGGAAACCAACGACGTCGTCTATTCGCCTTGCACGCAGGTGCTGGTGCGACCCGAGGCCGACACCACCGACGCCGAGCGCCAAAGCGTCTCAGCGGCCATCGCGTTGTGGCGTGACGTGGGGCTCACCAGGCTGTCCATGAGCGAAGGCGTGAGCGTGCCCGTACGCTTCGCTGAGGCGGCTGCGGTCTTTCATGGCGTCTACGAACCCTCGACCGGCACCGTGCTCATCAACCGCCAGTTGGACGGTGCCGAGCGCGACCTCACGGTGGCCCATGAGCTGGGCCACGCGCTCGGGCTGCCCCACGTGCGGCGGGAGGAGCGCGCCTCGGTGATGAACCCGGGCAACCTCACCGTGCTGCCCTCCCCCAGCGACCAGGCCGCGCTTCAGCAGCTCTGGAACTGCGAGCTCTAGAACTCGAAGCCCACCTTCGCGTCGACACCGTAGGTGCTCAGGTTGCCCCCCGGGAGCAGCGGCGTACCGAAGGCGTTGCGCAGCGTGAAGCGCAGGTCGGTCACGAGCGGCTTGAAGCGATACGCGAGGCCGGCGGCCACGGGGAGCTCGTTGACGTTGGCCGCATCAGCCACGCTCGAGGTGTTCACCGCGGTGTTCGTGACGGTGTACCGGCGGAAGGTGTAACCGGCCGCGGCATACGGCTGAAGGGGGCCGGTGAGCACGTTGAGGCGCAGAAGACCTTCGACGCCGTTCGACATCAGTCGCGCCTTGTCGGCGACGCCCAGGGCATCGAGCGCCTGTGCGCTGCCCACGTAGGCTGCCTCGCCAGCGATGTGACTTCGGGTGCCCACGATGAGCCGCGCCGTCCAGGCACCGGCGGGGTCTGTCACGTCGGTGGTCGTGCGATCGATGAACTGTTGCACGCCTCCGCCCACCTCGACCTGCAGGCCGACGCCCTTGGTCAAGAGCGCGCGCTTGCGCTTGTCCCGATCGCTCGAGTCACGCCAGTCCTTCCGATCGGCCCGGTCGGCCGCCCGGTCGGCCGCGCGATCGACGTCTTCCCTGGCGTCCTTCAGATCGCTCTTGGCTTCATCGGCGACCCTGGAAGCCTTGTTCGCGGCATCGTCGACCGGGTCATCCGTGGAGTCCTGGGCCGCGGCTACGGCGGACAGGATTGAAGCTGCACATGCCACACACCACCTGAGGTTCCTCATGACCTGCTCCTTTGTCTGTCGCGTGTTTGGTTACGCGCGAGGCAGGAGCCCTGGAGTGCATCGACTGCACCGTCGCCGAGCACGAATGGCCTGGGCCGATCGTCTCAGGCCGTTCGAGCGGCTGCCGTTACGGGCTGAGCTGAACGCCGTTGGCGTCGACTTCGACGACCGGGATGCCTTCGGGCGGTTCGAACTCGAAGAGGGTCAGGTCGGGCGCTTCGTTGACCGCGACGTCTTTCCACACCAGCTCGACGCTGGTCTTCGCCGAGCGGGCATCGAGCGCGGCGTGTCTGGGCAGCGTGACGCCGTTCTCGCTGGAAATGTCGCTGAACTCGAGATCGTAGGCGTTGGCGTTTTCGGCGGTGCTCTTCACCACGCGGTAGCTGGGCGGCTGCACGTGGAGCGTCTGCTTCACCTTGCCGCGCGTGATGATGAGCACCAGCTGCTGCTTCGCGTCGTCGAAGCGCATCTCGAGCGAGTCGGGCGGAATTCGTGGAGCGCGGCCGAGCATCACCGCGGCGAGCTCGGCGGGCGGCATGACCAGCGGCAAGAAGCGCGAGAGGTTCGTCGGCGTGGCCGGGCCCCGGTAGTACTTTCCGTCTTGCGCCATGTAGAGGCCGAAGGTGACGCCATCGGTGACCAAGACGCCCTGCGGCCGGCCAAAAAAGTCGAGCTGCTCGATGTGAATGTATGCGGGGTGCGTGACGGCGGCGAACAGCGAGACGGCGCCCTTCCCCTGCGGCGAGTCGACGATGAGCTTGGCGTCGCCCTTGAGGGAATAGATCTGAGACTCAGCGACGTTGATGCGCTTGAGCAGCTCCTCGGCGGATCTCGGTTCTCCGTCCTTCCCGAAGTCGGCAATGCGCTTCGGACACGCCGTCAACGTGAGCAGGGCGGAAATCAGAAGGAGCGGGAAGCGTTGAGGCAGCATGGCGGCTGGCATTCTTAACCGCTATGAGCAGGATTCCTTCATGAGCTTCGACGAGCTGCTTCATTACCTTCGCCTCGGTGGCGTCACCATCGTGGTCATCCTGCTGGCCTCGGTGCTGGCGATCGGCGTGGCCGTCGAGCGGCTCGTCACCCTGTGGGGCGTCGGTGGCCGTGCGCGCGAGCTGGGGCAGTTGATCGCCCGGCACCTGCTGCGCGGTGAAATCGTCGCCGCCCGGTCGGCTGCAGATCGTTCGACCGCGATGTCGGCTGACCTGTTTCGTGCGGGTTTCGAGCGCGCCACCAAGACCACCGGTCCCCCCCTCGATGCGGCGGTCGACCGCGAGCGGGTGCACCTGGCCCTCAAGCTTCGCCGCGGCTTGTGGATCCTGGGCACCATCGGCGCGACGGCACCCTTCGTGGGCCTGTTCGGTACCGTCTGGGGAATCATGCGGTCGTTCAAGGATCTCGGCATCGACGTCGAGTCGGGTGGCTCGGGCGGATCCGCAGCAGTGATGTCGGGCATCTCTGAGGCGCTCATCGCCACGGCCGTGGGCATCATCGTGGCCGTCGAAGCGGTGGTGCTCTTCAACATGTTCCAGGCGCGGCTCTCGCGGTTGAACCTCGAGTTCCGGCTGATCGCCGAAGAGTTCGTCGAGCTGCTCCGCGAGCAGGCGCCGAGCGGCAAGCTGGTGGCACCGCCCACTGATTCGCAGCCTCCGACCGTTCCTCCTGCGGTGAGCTGAAGCATGGGAATCGGTGGCCCCAGTGGCGGCGGCAGCAAAGACGACGATCTCGGGCTCGACGAGGGCGGCGGCTTCAACGACATCAACATCACGCCGCTCACGGACATCTTCCTGGTGCTGCTGATCATCTTCATGGTCACCAGCAGCGTGATCGTGAACACCTCGAGCGGCGCGAAGGCGGGCCTCAAGGTCAACCTTCCGGCCGGTGGTGCGGCTGACGTGGCCACGCAGTCGACCGACATGTCCGTCGCGATCCTGGAAGATGGCCGGCTGGTGCTCGGCGGCGACGTGGTGACCGCGGACGAGCTGAAGAAGGCGTTCGAAAGCGCGAAGGTCACCAACCCCGACACGATGGTGATCGTCCAGGCAGACCAGGGCGTACCGCACGGCAAGGTGGTCGAAGTGATGGAGCTCGCGAAGGGTGCGGGGCTCGGTCAGCTGGCCATTGGCGTACGCGAAGGCCCGAAATAGCTGTGTTGAAAAAGGCTTCGACAACACGAACTCACACCGTTCATCCCGAGCAGGGGACCGGCTTCGTCGGCGATTTCGCCCGAAGGAACAGACCCACCGTTCGCATCGAGCGCAGTCGAGATGCCACCTCTGCGCCGCGCGGCAGGTGACCCCTCGACTTCGCTCGGGGGGAA
>JBKJSE010000183.1:0-25426 GCA_046595925.1 Archangium sp.
GAAATCGCCGGCGAAGCCGTTCCCCTGCTCTTAAAGAACAGCACCGTTCACTCCGAGCGAAGTCGAGGGCTGACCTGCCGCGCGAGGCAGAAGTACTCCCTCGACTCCGCTCGGGAGGACCGGTGTGTTCCTTCGGTCGAAATCGCCAGCGAAGCTGGTTCCTTGCTCGGGACCTCTGCGCCGCGCGGCAGGTGACCCCTCGACTTCGCTCGGGGGGAACGGTGCTGTTCCTTTAGGAGCAGGGGACCGGCTTCGCCGGCGATTTCGTCCGAAGGAACAGACCCACCATTCGCATCGAGCGCAGTCGAGATGCCACCTCTGCGCCGCGCGGCAGGTGACCCCTCGACTTCGCTCGGGGGGAACGGTGGGGTTCTCAATTTCTATTTCCGCCAACCCTCTCGGGAGGAACGGTGTGCGCTGCCCATTTTGATCAACCTTGCGAGGACTGGTCCTCACTTCTTCGCTGCGACCACCTTCACTTGCGCGGTCGAGCCGGCGATCTTCCCGTCCTTCGGAAGCGGCTCTGCACGGCCGCCCAGGCACTTCGCCAGGAACCCTTCAGCGCGCGCGTTGAAGTCGATGCGGTTGTCGGGACGAACGAAGCCGTGCCCTTCGTCGGGGTACAGCACGTAGGTCACCGGCAGCCCGTTCTTCTCCATGGCCGCGACGATCTGCTCCGACTCGGCGGGCTTCACGCGCGGGTCGTTCGCGCCCTGGCCGATCAACAACGGCACCTTGATCTTGTCTGCCGAGAAGAGCGGTGAGGCGCGCGTCAGCAGCTCCTTGTCCTGCGCGTTCTCCGGGTCACCCATGCGCGAGACGAGCTGGCGGCGGTACGCGGCCCAATACGGAGGAATGCTGTTGAGCAGCGTGAAGATGTTCGAGGGCCCGACGATGTCGACGCCGCACGCGAAGGTGTCAGGCGTGAACGCGAGGCCCGCCAGCGTGGCGTAGCCGCCGTAGCTGCCGCCCATGATGGCGACCTTCTTCGGGTCGGCCACGCCCTCCTTCACGGCCCACGCGACGGAATCGATCAGGTCGTCGTGCATCGCGAGCCCCCACTGCCGATTGCCCGCGTTGAGGAACTTCTTCCCGTAGCCGGTCGACGCGCGGAAGTTCACCTGCAGCACCGCGTAGCCACGGTTCGCCAGCCACTGCGCGGTCGAGACCTGGCCCCACGTGTCGCGCCCCCACGGCCCGCCGTGCACCAGCAGCACCATCGGCAGCCCCTTGGGCGTCTTGCCGGGCGGCAGCGTGAGGTACGCGGGCAGGTTGAGCCCGTCGCGCGCGGTGATGATCATCGGCTTCATCGTCGCCAGCGGCAGCCCCTCGAGCTTCGGCTGGGCCGAGAAGAGCACCTCGAGCTTCTTCGTCTTGCGCTCGTACAACCAGTACCGCTGAGGGCCCAGGTCGCGAGTCTCCGAGATGATCCACTTCGTGTCGGCCCCGTCCATGCTGCTGACCTGGAAGTCACCGGTCAGCCCCGCCTTCAACGCCTCGAGATCACCCTTCACCGACGGCTCGACCGGCACCCAGCTCATGCGCCCATCGACGTCGAACGACGCGCCGCGCACGCCGTGACGGTTCGGGTAATCGAGCGTGCCATTGACGTCGCTCTTCTCGCTGGCGGCCAGCACGCGCTCGGCGCCCGACTTGAGGCTCTTCTCGAGCAGCCGCGCGGTGTCCGCGTTGATCGAGCTCTCGATGATGATCGACCGCCCGTCTTCGGTGAAGTCGACGAACGAGAGGATCTCTTCGAGGCCGACGGTGACGAGCGGCTTCCACGGCGCCTTCACCGTGTCGCGCACGCGCAGCTCGGTGCCGCCTTCTTTGGTGGTGGCGTTGGCCGCGCGAACCATCAGCGCCGCGTCGACGCCCCAACTGTTCACATCGCCCGGGTTCTCGGTGTCCAGCACGGCCGCGCCGGTGTCGAGCGCCACGCGATACACGTCCATTGCTTTACGGTTGCGCACGTTCGCGCTCACGAGGAGCACGTTGGGCTGCTTCGGCGAGGTGGCGATCACCGCCGCGCGCACGCCCTGCCACGGCGTCAGATCGCGCACGTTCTTCGACGCGAGGTCGACCTGAAAGACGTGGAAGTTCTCATCGCCGTCGGCGTCCTGCGCGTAGAGGATCGACTTCGAGTCTTCGCTCCACGAATACGAGCGGATGCCGCGCTTCTTGTCGGCGGTCACGGTGACGGCGCCGTCTTTCGCGGCGAGCGGGCGAACCCAGACCTGCATCACGTTCTTCTCATCAGGCGCGATCCACGCGAGCTGTTCACCGTTGGGCGAGAGGCCGGGGCGAATGCGCTCGGGGTTTCCGAAGAGCAGCTCACGCGGAATGAGGGGGATACCGGCGTCCTGTGCGGAAGCGGTCAGTGAGGTCAGCAGACACAGCAAAGGAAGGCAGCGTCGCGCGGGCATGGGCCGCTTCGTACTCAGTCCCGCGGGCGAATGCGCTCTTCCGGTGATAGGTCGCAAGCGCATGCGGTGTCTTGCAGTCGCCTTGTTGCTCACCCTGACGGCGTGTCCTCCGAGCCTTCGCAAGCCCGAGTCTGCGCAGCTCGTGCTCACCGGCACCGTATACGCGGGCGGCTTCTCACGACGCGGTGAAGCGCTCCCCGACGCGAGCTTGACGCTGCGACGCGCGGACACCGGCGAAGAGCTCGCCAGCAACACCACCTCTGCCGCGGGCGGCTACCGGCTCGCCGTGACGGTGACGGAAGGCACGCGCGTGGTGCTCGTCACCGAGGCCGCGCAGTTCGCGCCGCATGCGAAGGCCTTCATCGTCGGGCCGTTCACCGAGCTCACCACTTCCTTCTCACTCGAGCCGCTCGACACGCTGGAGTGCGTCGACACCAACTGCTCCGCGCCCGCCATCGATCTGCAGTGGACCGGGCCGCCTCAAGGCGCCGCGGGAACGTTGGCCAGCTTCGAGCTCGAGCTGGAAAACCCGGTGCAAGTCGACGTCGATGCCGAACGACCGCTGGTGCTCGCGATGGCCTTCGTGAAGTTGAGTGGTGGGACGAGTGGCACACTCGCCCTGCGCGTTCCGCTCTCGCGCTGGAGCGGCCTGAGCGACGCCACGCCGGGTACCGGTTTTCTCGAAGTCGCCGCGGCCACGTTCGATCCACGCCAGGGAAAGTGGACGCGCCTTTCGCCGGTGCCGCTGCACTCCGAGTCGGGCCTGCCGATTCCCGAGAGCGCGCTGCCGCTGATTCAACGCGCGGAATACGCCGGTGGAGCAGTCGCACAGTTTCCGTTCGCCACCGATCGCTTCGTCGCCGTGCTCGGCCTTCGCGCGCCTGAGGGGTGCGTGACCGGCACGCTGGTCGCCGAAGGAAAGCCCGCTCGCGGCGCGTCGATCGCGTTGCCCGGTACCGAGCCTGTCTCCACCGACGCAGCGGGAACGTTCTGCACCAGCGCGGCGCTCGGTGAGGCGTTGTTGAAGGGCGCGGGTCAGTACGCGGGCCTGCCCTACGCGCTCGGAGCGCTCCCTCGCCCCTCCACCGCCGCGCGCTGTGGTGGCGACTGCAAGCAGGTGGGTGAGCTCACCGTGCTCGCCGATGCACTTCAGCTCGCTGAGCTCTGCCGTTTCTCCGGCAAGGTGATCGACCTGCAGGGAAACCCGGTGCCCAACGCTGAAGTGGTGGGCTTCGATGACTCGGTGGCGGGCAACTCGGTCTCTGCCTTCTGCGGAAAGAACGGCACCCGCTGCAGCCTCGCCGCACCTTCCGGGGCCGACGGCGCGTTCACGCTCAACGTGCCCCTGCTCTCCTCGGTCTTCTTCGGTGCGCGCGTCAGTGCCTCGACCGCGAGTGGCGATACCCAACGTCGAGGCGGCCAGCGTTTCGTCACCTGCCCCAACGAGCCGCTCACCCTCAAGCTCCAACGTGGGGAAGACCGGGTCGAAGTCACGGCGACGTACCTCGGCAGCTCCATCACCTGGCTGCCACCGAGGGCCGCCTCGAGGCTCACCGTGCTCGATGGAGCGGGCCTGTCAAAGTGGGAGATCACCTCGCCTGGGGGCTTTACGCCCCCTTTGTCTTTCGGCGTTTTGCCGTCTGGCGCGACTGAATTGGTGGCTCCGGTCGGTTCAGCGGCCGCTGGAGATACCGTAATCATTGAGCTTGGGGGCATGGGTCGAGACGGAGTCGCCTACAGCGGCGTGGGAACCGCGACCCGCCCCTGACCCATTGGGGCAAATTGGGCTTGTCGCAGTGCGGCGTTCTGATTAGCTGGCGCAACAGATGCGCGGGTCCGTTCACCAACGAAGGGCGTTCAACTGGCTCTGCCTGGTGGTCGCGTTGGGCATGGTGTTGATGCCGGTGGGAGTTCCGATGCCCCCGGTTCCCGGCCCCGACTCGATCCAGCCGAGCGCGCCGACCCTGGCCGCCCTCACGCTCATCAATGGTCTCGGGGTGCTCTCTGAAGACGATCTCGAAGTCGAACACTACGACTTCACGATCATCAGGAACGTCATCCGCGAGGCGCCGCGAGGCACTTCCGGTGGGCTGATCTCGTTCCTGTCGACAGAGCGGTTGCACCGCCCTCCCATCGCCTGATCGCAGTCCGCGCTCTTCGCCTCATCGAGACGCTTGAGCCTCACGACCACGCGGGCGGCTGAAGCGCTGCCTCGTCAGATCGACCTCACCTGCTCTGCTTCCTGGGGAAGAGATTCCTCAGGCGCGCGCAAGGATTCTCATGAAAGCGCCTGTCGCAACGCCTCCCACGAAAACACCGGCTACCGGCAAGGCCCGCCGGGTCAGCCGCGGCACCAAGCCGCTGATCGTCTCGTGGACTGAACCGCTCACGAAGGACTGGGCGGACATGTGGAGGTCCTACAAGGGCACGCTCAAGGACATTCAGAAACAACAGA
Organism: Archangium sp.; assembly: GCA_046595925.1. Lineage (GTDB taxonomy): Bacteria > Myxococcota > Myxococcia > Myxococcales > Myxococcaceae > Archangium_A. Next base: position 4,882 of record JBKJSE010000183.1, read on the forward strand.
GCCTGCCGCAAGACGTGCTCGCCGGCTTGACGGTGGCCGCCGTCGCGCTACCCCTCAATCTCGCGCTGGCCGTGGCGAGTGGTCTTCCCCCCGCGGCAGGCCTGGTGGCCGGCGCCATCGGCGGCTTCATCGCCGCGTTCATCGGCGGCGCGCCACTGCAGGTGACCGGCCCCGCGGCGGCGCTCTCGTCGATCGTGATGGGCATCGCGCTCGGCTTCGGCCCCGAGGGCGTGGCGATGACCGCGCTCATCGTGGGCGGCTTCCAGCTGATCCTCGCCTTCACGCGCGCAGGGCACCTCATGGCGAAGGTGCCCGAGAGCGTGCTGGCCGGCTTCACCACGGGCGTCGGCATCAAGCTGCTCGATCAACAGATCCCCGAGCTGCTGGGCTTCGACTACCGCGTGTCCGAGCTGGCCGCGATGATCCACCGGCCCGACTGGCTCAAGGAGGTCGAGTGGCTCGCCGTGGTGTGCGGGCTGTTCGTCGCGCTGCTCGTGGTGGGCACCGCGCGCTTCAAGCGTTTCCCCGCGGCGATCATCGGCGTGGGCGTGGTCACCTTCATCGCGAACTACGTGGGCTGGGACGTCACGCGCGTCGGCGAGGTGCCGAGCACCTTCCCTCCGTTCGCCTTCCCCACCATCGCTGAGGGCAGGCTCGGAGAGCTGTTCCTCGCCGCGTTGCCGCTGGCGTTCCTCGCGTCGGCCGAGTCACTGCTCGCGTCACGCGCCGTCGATCGCATGCAGGGCGCGAACATCATCCGCCCCGCGCAGCCGAGCCTCGAGTTGTTCGGCCAGGGCCTGGCGAACCTGACGGTGGGCTTCTTCGCTGGCATGCCCGTCTCGGGCGTGGTGGTGCGCAGCGGCGTCAACGTGCAGAGCGGCGCGCGCACCAAGGTGGCGAGCATTCTCCACGCCGTGTTCCTCGGAGCGGCCGTGCTCCTCATGTCGGGGCTCATCGCGAAGGTGCCACTGGCAGCGCTCGCAGGGCTGCTGTGCGTCATCGGAATGCGGCTCATCGACATCGGGCTGCTCATCGAGCTGTTCCGGCACGAGAAGGTCGAAGCGGTCGCCTTCATCGTCACCGCGGCGGGCACCATCTCAGGGCACCTGATGGCGGGCCTCGCGGGCGGCCTCTTCATTCACGCGATCAACTACTTCGTCATTCACCGCAAGGATCGCAAGAAGGCGGCGGAAAAGCCCGTGCTGCCCAACGGCGTTCGCGCCGTGCTCCAGAAGGAACACGCGCTCGCCCGCCAAGTGCAACGCGACACCACCGGCAGCTCGGCCGAGTGGATCGCGCACGTGCGCAGCACCCCGGTCATTCCCACCACCTCGTTCGTGCATCACCAGGCGGCCGTGATTGGCCAGGTGGTGCTGGGGGAGAACGTGCACATCGCCGCGGGAAGTTCGGTGCGCGCTGACGAAGGCACGCCGTTCTTCATCGGGCCCAACACCAACCTGCAAGACGGCGTGGTGATTCACGCGCTCAAGCAGCGCCACGTCGAGGTCGCCGGCGAGAAGTGGGCGGTCTTCATCGGCCGCAACGTCTCGGTGGCTCACGACGCGTTGGTGCACGGCCCCTGCTACGTCGGCGACGACACCTTCATCGGCTTCAAGGCGGTGGTTCACGACTCGGTGGTCGGCCGCAATTGCTTCGTGGGCATCGGCTCGATCGTGGTCGGCGTCGAGGTGCCCGAGGGCCGCTTCGTGCCACACGGCGCGATCGTCGACACACAGGACAAGGCCGACGGCCTCGCACCGGCCAGCGATGCGCAGCACCACTTCAATGAAGACGTCGTCGACGTGAACCGAGGGCTGGCTGCCGCGTACCGCCGACTGCTCGATGCCGGTCACCCTGCCCCGAAGCTCAACAGCAACGCGGGTGACCCCTCTTCCTGGGACGAGCGCTGGGCTCGCCCCTCCAACGATCGTTTCTAGAAGGAGCACCGCATGTTTTTCACCGGTCTACTGATTGGCTTCGCGTTGTTCTTCTTGTGGGTCTTGAAAGATTGCTCCTTCCGCGTGGAGGAAGGCCAGGTCGCGGTGATCATCCGCTTCGGTGCGGCGCGGCTTGGCGCTGACGGCAAGCTGCTGCTGGCGGGCCCCGGCATCCACTTCAAGTGGGCCTTCGAAGAGGTGAAGGTCGTCTCGCTGCGTGAGCAGTTGATCACCCTGGGGGGCGAAGCAGGCGCCGAGCCCATGATGCTCAACGACGGCACGGTGATCCGCCTGCAGTCGATGCTCCGCTACGCGCCGCAGCGCGACGGCATCGCCAAGTACCTCTTCGGGTTGCACCACCGGAAGGAGCACGTGGCGGGCCTGTTCTCGAGCTTGCTGCGCAACGAGATCGCCAACGTGAAGGGCCCGGTGATGAAGGCCGACCTCAAGACGCTCGGTGACGATCTGGGGGGCTCGTTCGCCCTGGTGCGCCGCGATCGCAAGCTGCTCAACGATCGCATCGCCGACTTCGCGCGAAAGGAGCTGCAGGACTACGGCGTGAACTTCGAGGCCGTCGACATCACCGACCTTCACCCGCCCGATGAACTGGCCGACGGTCTGAACGCGGTGATGAGCGCGCGCGCCGAAGCCGAGTCGATGCGCTTTCGCAGCCAGAGCGAGTGTGCACAGCGCGTGATGTCGGCCGAGCAGGGCGTGGCGATCGCGCAGACCCGCGCCGCCGCCGTGGAAGAAGAGATCGTCGAGCTGGGCCGCCACCTCACCGAGCTGGACACGTCGGGCGTGCTCGACGCCTACCTCTCGCGCCGCCGCGCAGAGGTGCTGTCCGAGGCGCGCACCGTCTACGTCAAAGATGACCAGAAGCAGTTGGGAGGTGCCCGATGACCGGCACCGATTGGATGTGGTTGTCCCTGGGCGGTGCGTCGGGCGTGGTCGCGCTCACGCTCCTCTCGATGGCATGGCGCGGTATCTACATCGCCGTGGAGGACGAACACGTCGCGCTGGTCACCAGCTTCGGCAAGCTGGTGGCGAAGTACGACAAGCCCGGCCTCGTGGTCTACCCGACCAAGTGGTTGCCCTGGGTGAAGGTGGAGCAGGTCTCGCTCGCGAAAGACTTCCGGGTCATTCACGATCTGCGGCTCAACGACGCGCGCGGCACCACGGTGGTGGCCGATCTCTGGCTCGAGCTGCGCGTGGTGGACCCCGAGAAGGCGCTCTTCGCGGTGGAAGACTGGGACAAGGCGACGCAGAACCTGGTGCTCCACGCGGCCATGACGATTCTGGGCAGCCGCGACTTTCAGGAGATCCTCGACGATCGCAGTGAGCTCGGCGCGAAGCTGCAGCGTGACGTCTCTTCAGAGACCGAACGGTGGGGCGTGAAGGTCGACCAGGTCTTCGTGCGTCACGTGGCGCTGCTGCCCGAGGTGTCCCGCCAGGTGTTCGGCACGGTCGCCGCGCGGTTGGAGCGAGCGCGCGCGGTGCTGGTGGAGCAGGGCCGCCTCGACGTCGCCACGCTCGAGGCTGAGACCTCGCGCCGGGTGGCCGCGTTGGTGGGTGAGGCCAAGTCGCAGTACCCGCTCGCCGTGGGCCGCGCGCTCAAGAAGCTGCAGGCGCGACCCGCGGTGTTCGAGGCCTACAACGCGCTGTACGAGCTGGCCCAGATTCGGGGCGCCCGCACCGTGGCGTTCCGGGGCTTCGAGGGCAACGAGCTGCGGGTGATCGACGCGGCCATGCTGCCCGACATCCAGCCCGCTCCCGCGAGCCGAACGGGCTGAGCTGAGCCGAAGACCCAGTTGGAATCGGCCCGCCCCGCCGTTCTCGTCGGGGGGCGGGCACTCCGTCGGGGGATGATCAGCAGTGGTGTCTTCGTCGCATGCCGGGGCGCTCGCTTCGGGAGATGCGTCATGGCAACGACAAGTAAGAGAACGCAGGTAGAGCAGGAAATAACGCAAGCCTTCGGCCTCGTGCCCCAGTGGGTGCACTTGATGCCTGACTCGGCGATCCAGGGCTTCTGGTCTCAGATGAGAGACTTCCAGCTCGCCGAGACGAAGATTCCCAACAAGTACAAGGAGCTGATCGGCCTCGCGGTGTCGGGCGCGACGCGCTGCAAGTACTGCCAGTTGTTCCACATCGAAGCGGCCCGCCTCAACGGAGCGACCGAAGAGGAGATCGCCGAAGCGTGCATGATGGGCGCGCACACCATGGGCGCGAGCACGTTCCTCAACTCGATCGGCATCGAGTACGACGAGTTCAAGACCGAGACGCTGCAGATCGTCAGCAACCTCAAGGCGCAGCTCGCGAAGGAGGGGAAGGAAGGCCAGGCCCCTCAGAAGCTGCCGCCTGGCAAAGAGCAGGCCCGTGTCTGAGGCGCTCGAACGCTTGAGGGCCAGTGATCTCGTCGGCAGTCAGCGCGAGGGCACTGGCCGATGGCACGGTGCCGTGGCGCGCGCGGCCACCGAGCTGCTCTCACGCGGCCAGGACCTCGAAGATCTACGCGTGCCTGTGGCGTGGGCGCTGCTGGAAATCTACGGAGACTCGATCAGCGACGATGCGCTGGTGGAGTTGGTGGGGGTGATGACCCCGCTCACCGCGGTGGCTCCCGCAAGACGGACCGGGCCAAACGGCCGGGCCGAGGACCGAACTGAAGGTTGAGTTCAGGCTGCCCGGTCGTTCTCGTCTCTCTGCGAGTCGCACCTGCTCGCACGGAGACGTTCATGGAACTGACACGCAGACCCCCAGACGATCGCGTCCTGCGACGGCTCATCGCCGACGGCTTCGTGAGCCAGCACACCACGCGCTGTGTTCCCACCGATCGCTGGCACGCCTCGGTGGCGCACGCGGCCGCGACCCTGCTCTTGAAGGGGGTCGAGCTGGACGACTTGAAGGCGCCCATCGAGTGGGCGCTCACCGAGCACTACGGCGAGACGACCACCGACGAAGAGCTGATCCAGATGATCATGATCATGACTCCGCTGACCGCGGTCTCGCCGTTAGTCGACGAGGACGACTTCGACTCCTTCTTGATGCGGGGCATCTGAAGAAGGGTCGAGGAAGAGCCAGCGCAGGAGCGCCCGGTAGAACCCGAAGAGCGGCAACCGCTCAGCGACCTCGTCGCGAACGCGTTCACGGGTGCTCTTGAAGCTGGCGTGGCTCTCGCGGGTGAGCCGCTCACGTTCGTGCAGAAAGTTCGAGAGCGGCTGCACCTGGATCTCGAAGGTGCGATCGGCCCAGCGCACCACCGACTTGAGCGCGGACCACCCTGATTGTTTGCGCGAGGGGTGATCGAGGTAGTCCTTGGTCTCCACCAACTCGAGGCGCGAGTGCTTCTCGTTGCCGGGCAGCCCGCGTTCGCTCAGCCGCGCTTCTGAGAACGACAACGAGGCGAGGTGCGCCTGCAGCCGGCGCGCGTCGTCATCGACACCGACCACGATCTTGATGCCGAAGACGTCCTTGACGTACCGGCCGAGGTGACGCAGCTGCTTGTCCTTGAGCACGATGCTGTCGAGGTCGAAGAGCTCGTCGACGACCTTGTTCCAGATCTCTTCTTCCGCCTTGATGCGCGTGAGGATGCGGTAGACGCCGAGCGCGGTGGGGCCGGCCGGCTCGTATTCCACGACGTTCGAGACGAGGACGGCGCGCATCCACCCGCGGTGATCGGCGATCGCCAAGCGCGCCAGGATGCGGGTGCCGAGATCGAGGTCGGTCGACGCGGCGACGTCCTGCTCCGACACGTCGATCGTCAGGGTGAAGCGCTCGCGGGTGCGTTCGATTTCACCGATGGCCGAGCTGCGCAGCGCGAAGGTTCCCAGCAACTCCTGCGCGAGCAGGCCAGCCAGTGCGTGCAAATCTTTCTCGCCGCGCCGAATCATCGCGCCGAACTCTGCGCGGGCCTGGGCGAGCTGCACCTTCGAGAAGACGAGACGGCCGCCGAACGTGCCCGCCTCGAGCTCGATGCGCGCGCGCTTGAGGGCCATCACCAGCTCGTTGAGCGTGGGGGCCTGACTGACCATCCACAGGGGGGAGACCGCGAGTACTGCGTCCTGCTCGACCGATTCCATCGTGTTCCTTAACTCCTCTTCCCCGGAAGGAAGTGGGCTGCTCTGAGGGCTAACGGAGGTGCCCCCGCATCACCATGCGATGACACGTTCCACCGCTGGGAGCCCGCAAACGGTATCGACGTCACCGCCTGGGAATGCCCGCGAATGAGGTTGGCGCCCACCCGTCATCCCCCAGAGGGTTGGCCGAAATAGGAATCGGTCCCCCCGAGAGGGTTGGGTGAAATAGGAATCGAGAACCCACCGGTCCCCCCGAGCGAAGTCGAGGGGTCACCTGCCGCGCGGCGCAGAGGTGGCATTTCGACTGCGCTCGATGCGAACGGTGGGCTGTTCCTTCGGACGAAATCGCCGGCGAAGCCGGTCCCCTGCTCGGGATGCACGGTGTGCGCTCCCTATTTCGATCAACCCTGCGAGCCCAGTCGAGGGGGCACTTGCCGATCGAAGCAGAGGCAATCCCCTCGACTGCTCGCGCGACAAGCGGGTTCTTCTTCACGTCGTGGTGATGGTGCCGCCATCGACCACCAACACCTGGCCGGTGACGTACGACGAGGCCTGCGACGCCAGGAACACCGCGGCGCCTGCGATCTCGTCGGGCTCCGCGTGGCGGTTGAGCGCGGTGCGATCGACCACGTGCTTGCGCATGTCCGCATCACCCACGATCGCCGAAGCGAACTTCGTGTCGACCAGGCCAGGAGCGATCGCGTTGACGCGAATGTTCGAGCCGCCGAGCTCCTGCGCGAGGGTCTGGGTCATCGAGATGACCGCGGCCTTGGTCATGCCGTACACGCCCTGAAACGGCGCAGAGCGCAGACCCGCGATGCTGGCCACGTTGATGAGCGAGCCGGGCGCGTTGCGCGCGACCAGATGATTGGCCACCTCCCTCATCATCGCGAAGTACCCCTTCACGTTGACCTCGAAGGTCTTGTCCCACGCGGCATCTTCGATCTGCAGCATCGGGCCGAAGTACGGGTTGGCCGCGGCGTTGTTGACCAGCACGTCGACCTTGCCGAAGTGTTCGATGGCCTTTGCCACGACCGCCTTCACGTCTTCCGGCTTGCCGGTGTGCGCGGGAATGCCGAGCGCACGGCCTCCGCTGGCGGTGATGCGCGCCACCACCGCGTGCAGCGCGTCGGGCTTGCGGGCGACGAGCACGACGGCCGCGCCGTGTTCCGCCAGGCGCACGGCGATGGCCTCGCCGATGCCGCGGCTCGCGCCGGTCACGATGGCCACTTTGTCTTTGAGATCGAAGAGGTTCATAGAACGGGGATCCTGCCTGCGAGGTGACCGCCATCGATGGGCAGCACGATGCCGGTGATGAAGCTGGCCTGGTCCGACGCGAGGAACGCAGCCGCCGCGGCGACCTCTTCGGGCTTGCCCAATCGGCCGAGCGGAATGTCGGCGGTGAGGCGCTTGACGCCCGCCTCGTGCCCCGCGCGCAGGCCCTTCACGAAACCATCCACCATGGGCGACTCAGTCCACACCGGGGCCAGCGAGTTCGCCCGAATGTTGAAGCGCGCCCCCTCGAGGGCCAGCGTCTGGGTGAGCTGCACCACCGCCGCCTTGGAAGGGCCATAGCCGCCCAGCTTCAGGGTGCCCTGCAGGCCCGCGACCGAGGCCATGGTGAGGATCACCCCGCCCTTCACCTGCATCGCGCGGAAGGCGTGTTTGGCGCAGAGGAAGACGCCGGTGAGGTTGACCGCGATGACCTTCTCGAAGTCGGCCTGACTCAGCTGCGAAATGAAGCCGGGCGCGCCGATGCCGGCGTTGGCCATCATGATGTCGAGGTGCCCGAAGGTAGAGACCGCCAGGGCCACCGCGGCCTCACAATCGGCCTCTTTGGTCACGTCGGTGCGGAGGAACCGGGCCTTCGCTCTCGAGGCCTCAGGGAGGAGCTCGAGGGTCTGCTGGCCTCCCTCTTCGTTGAGGTCCGCCAGGACGAGCGAGGCGCCCTCCTGCGCGTAGCGGACAGCGATGGCACGACCGAGGCCCGAGCTGGCGCCTGTGATCACTGCGACCTTGTTCTGGAGCATGACGGGGACTTGGCCGATCTTGGGTCAGGGCGCCAGCCCTCTCCCGTTGAGTTTGGGACCCCAGTGCTCTAGGTGCCCTTGCATGTCTGACGCTCAGAAGAACCCGCAGAACGCCCCGAAGAAGAAGAACGACAACCTCTCGCTGCCGCTGCGCGCCGAGGACTTCTCGGGTTGGTACAACGATCTGGTCAAGCGCGCGAAGCTCGCTGACAACTCAGACGTGCGTGGCTCGATGGTGATCCGCCCCAACGGCTACGCCATCTGGGAAAACATGCAGAAGGTCCTGGACGGCATGTTCAAGGACACCGGTCACCAGAACGCCTACTTCCCGGTGCTCATCCCCGAGTCGTACCTGGCGAAAGAAAAGAAGCACGTGGCCGACTTCGCGCCGCAGGTCGCGGTGGTCACCCACGCCGGCGGCAAGGCCCTGCCCGAAGGCGAGCGCTACGTCATTCGCCCCACGTCGGAGACCATCATCAACCGCTCGTTCACCAACTGGGTGCAGAGCTACCGGGATCTCCCGATCCTGATCAACCAGTGGGCCAACGTGATCCGCTGGGAAATGCGCCCGCGCCTGTTCCTGCGCACCACCGAGTTCCTCTGGCAGGAAGGCCACACGTGCCACGCCAACGAGGCCGAGGCGACTGAAGAGACGCTGCGCATGCTCGACGTCTACGAGCGCTTCGCCGAGGACTACATGGCGATGCCGGTCATCAAGGGCCAGAAGACCGAGAGCGAGAAGTTCCCGGGCGCGGTGAACACGTACTCCATCGAAGCGATGATGCAGGACAAGAAGGCCCTGCAGGCCGGCACGTCGCACATGCTGGGTCAGAACTTCGCGAAGATGTTCGACACGATGTACCAGTCGAAGGAAGGCCAGAAGGAATACGTCTGGCAGACCTCGTGGGGCGTCTCGACGCGGTTGATCGGCGCGTTGATCATGACGCACTCCGATGATCAGGGGCTCATCGTGCCGCCGAAGCTGGCGCCGATGCAGTGCGTGATCGTGATCATCGGCAAGACGCCGGAAGAGCGCAGCCCGGTGCGCGCAAAGGCGCAGGCGCTCGCGGCAGACATGAAGAAGGCCGGCATTCGGGTGCTGGTCGACGACGATGAGACCAAGGGTCCGGGCTTCAAGTACGCGGAGTACGAGCTGCGCGGTGCTTGCGTGCGCGTCGATCTCGGCCCGAAGGATCTGGAGAAGAACCAGGCGATGCTCAAGCGGCGCGACGTCGCAGAGAAAGAGACGCTCGGTCTCGACGCGGTGGTCGCGCGGGTGGGCGAGCTGCTCGAGGTGATGCAGAAGGATCTGTTCACCAAGGCGAAGGATTTCCGCGACGCGAACACCTTCGAGGTGAACACGGTGGAAGAGCTCAAGGCGAAGGCCGACGACGGCTTCCTGCTCGCGCACTGGGACGGCACGCCCGAGACCGAGAAGCGCATCAAGGACGAGTTCGGCGTCACCACGCGCAACCGTCCGTTCGACCTCAAGCAAGAGCCGGGCAAGTGCATCCTCACCGGCAACCCTTCGACGGGCCGCATCGTCTTCGCGAAGGCGTACTGAGGTGAGTGACCGAGTCCTCTGGTTGGAGCCGGTCGGCGGCATCGCGGGGGACATGTTCCTCGCGGCCGCGCTCGACGCGGGCGTCTCCCAGAGTGAACTCGAGGCGCAGCTCTCTTCTCTCGAGGTGCCGGGTTGGCGTCTCGAGGTGACGAAGGCCGAGCGGCACGCGATCGTCGGCACGCACGTCGACGTGGTGGTGACCGAGCCGCAAGACGGCCACGCGCATCGCAGCTGGAAAGACATCGACGCGCTCATCACCCGCTCGAACTTGAGCGTGGTGGCGAAGGCGCGCGCGCTGCAGGTCTTCCGGTTGATTGGCGAAGTCGAGGCGCAGATTCACGGCACCACGCTCGACCTGATTCACTTTCACGAGGTCGGTGCGGTCGATTCGATCGTCGACATCTGTGGAGCAGCCGTCGCGTTGGATCTGCTGGGCAACCCGAAGGTGTATTCGTCGCCGCCCCCGCTGGGGAGCGGGACCATTCGCATCGCCCATGGCGTGGTGCCGGTGCCTGTGCCTGCCACGCTGGCGTTGCTCAAGGACGTGCCGGTGCGGTTCGAGGGGCTGGGTGAGCTGACCACTCCGACGGGCGCGGCGTTGATCAAGGCGTTCGCGACGGTCGCCCCGCCTCCTCAGATGATCGTCGAGCGCATCGGGTATGGCGTCGGCACGAAAGACTTCAAGGACCGCGCGAACATCTTGCGGATGTCGGTAGGCCGCACGGCGCAGTCGTCGACGGGCTTGAGCGTGCTGGAGTGCAACCTCGATGACTGCTCACCGCAGGTGCTGGGCGCGGTGATCGAGCTGTTGATGGCGCGCGGGGCGCTCGACGCGTGGATCGCGCCGGTGGTGATGAAGAAGGGCCGACCGGGTCATCTGGTCGGCGTGCTGACCGAAGGTGTGCATCGCGCGGCGTTGATCGAGACGTTGATCACCGAGACCACCACGTTGGGTGTGCGGGAACACGAGGTCAGCCGCACGGTGCTCGAGCGAAGGCACGAGACGGTGCAGACGAAGTGGGGCCCGGTGCGCGTGAAGCTCGGGCTGCGCGGTGAGGCGGTGCTCAACGTCACCCCTGAGTTCGAAGACTGCCGGGCCCTGGCCGCGAGCGCGAAGGTGCCGCTCAAAGACGTTCAGGCAGCCGCGATCGCTGCGTGGAGCGCGCTCTGACGAGACGAGCTCACGCGCTCAACGCGTCGCGTCTCGAGCGCACTGGTTGAAGTCCTCCTGGCACTTGTTCTGCTGCGGCGCCGGGTTGCAGTCATTGGCTGTCGGGTCGACGCCCAAGAGGCAGTTGGTGCGCTTCTGCACGCAGCACGCGCCCGGGGCCTGGCCGCACGCCCACTTGTCGAGCTTCTTGCTGATCCACTCGCCGATGCCGCCGCCGGATTCACCTGTTCCCCCCGGGTCGACGTTCGTCACCGGGTCGTTGAGCACGTAGCCGTAGAGGTTCTTGTCTCCGGGCTCGAAGCGCAGCGGGTCTTTCGCCGTCCACCGGCCCAGCGTCGCGGCGTAGTCGCGTGCGCCGAACCGGGTGAGCCCGGTCTCGGAGTCGTAGAGGCCCCCGGCGAAACCGAACGGCTGAAAGCCCGGGTTCGAGTCGACCAGCACGACCCCGAACGCATCGTAGTCGAGGCGTTGGGCGACGGTGCCGGTCGCGATGTCGACCACGAGCCTCACGCTGCCGAGGTGGTCGCGCACGAGCGCGTAGGTCGCTGCGCCCTTCACGACGTACTCGGGCACGTTGACGCGCGTACCGTAGACGAAGCGGCTCACGAGCTGGTTCGAGCCGTCGAGCTCGGCGATGGGCCGCAGGTCGTCTTCGTAGAGCAGGCCCTGCACGAGCGCGCCGTTGCGCTTCTTGCCGATGCGACGATTCTTGCCGTCCACCACGTAGTCGAGCGTCATGCCCGTGCTCAGGGTGACGCGGGTCAGGTTGCCCAGCACGTCGGCCTCGTACTGCGTGACCGCCGCGCCGGTGGCCGCACTCTTCAGCTCGCCGTTCGCCGAGTACGTGAACGAGGTGGCGCCCTGCTGCAGCAAGCGATCTTGATCGTCGTACGTCGCGGTGCCGGTCACGCCGGTCGCGGTGAGCCTGTTGCCATTGCCGTCGTAGGTGTAGCTCGCGGCGATCGAGGCGTTCTTCGTCACCTGGGTGAGGCGGCCCGACGGCTCGTAGGTGAACCCAAAGACGTTGGTGACGCCTCCGACCGTCTCGGTCTGCGTGGCGATGCGCCCCAGCGCGTCGTACGTGTACGCCGTCTTGAACAGCTCGACGGCCGAGCGGCTGGTGACGGCGAGCGTCACCTGGCCCATGCCGTCGTAGCTCAGCGCCTGCGTCACCGCGCCCAGCGAAGTGCCGGTGAGCAGCCCATTGGTCAGGTTGCGCGTCAGCGTCATGGCTCCGGCCCGGGTGAGCAGCCCGTCATTGTCGTATTGCTGGGTGATCGGGTTCGCGCCGTTCACGCTGACGGTGGCGACGCGCAGCTCGTCGTCGTGGGTGAAGCCGACGCTGCCCGCGACAGCGCCGGCCCAGGTGGCGCCGGTGAGCAGCGCCCCGCCGTACGCGAGCGACAGCGTGCCCCCCGAGGCGGCGGTGATGCTCGAGGTCCTGCCGGTGGTCGCGTCGTAGGCGTAGCGCACCATTCCACCCGGTACCGTCACCGTGCTGAGGCGACCCTGGGTGTCGTACGCCGGGGAGATGGTGAGCCCGTCGGGCCGAATCATCGACGTGAGGCGCTGGTCGACGTCGTACGTGTAGCGCGTCGCGCCGGTGCCCGCACCCGCGTCGGGCGGGGCGTACTGCTCGGTCAGGTCGACCGGAGTGTAGGAGAAGCGGTGCGCGGGCCGCGACGGGGGCGTGAGGGAGACGAGGTTCCCGCTGACGTCGTAGGCCGAGACCACCACGAGCCCGTCGGGCAGCGTCTCGCGCGTCAAGCGCCCCGCGGCGTCGTACTCGAACCGGTGCACGCGATTGGCCGGGTCGGTGACGCTCTGCAACTGGCCCTGCGCGTCGTACGCGTAGGTGAACGTTCGCGCGGTGGCGCCTGTGCCCTCTGTGAGCGTCGCGAGGCGGCCGCGCGCGTCGTACGTCGCGCTGTGGGGCGAAAGACCGGTGCTCTGCACCGCGGTGGGCCGGCCGAGCAGGTCATACGTGGTGGTGGTGCGCCGCCCCATCGGGCTCGTGCGCGTCACCGTGCGCGCCGCGCCGTCGTACTGGCTGCTGAACGCGTGGCCGTTGAGCGTCGTCGTCTCGGTCAGCTGCGTGATGCTGAACGGGTTGGCCAGGTCGCTGAGCGTCACCGCGCTCGAGCTCACCAGCGTCGAAGTGTGCCCGCCGGTGGCCTGACTCGCCGTGCCCGGCCGCGGAACGAGCGAGCCCCACCGCGCGTCGGGCCCGACCACCACCGTGGAGACCGTGCCGTCGCTCTGGGTGTTCGTGCGCGTGCCGTCGCTCGAGACGAGCAGCTCTTCTTGCGTGCCGTCGGAGGAGACGTGAAGGCGCCGCTGGCCGGTGCTCTGCGCGTCGACCTGGTACCGGTCGGCCACACCGAGCGCCGTGGTGAGGCTGACGCTGTACGTCTGGCGCGCCTCGGTGCGCGCGAGCGTCTTCGAACCGCCCGCCGCGTCGCCGTCGCTCGTCAGGCGCCCGAGCGCGTCGTACACGAACGTCGATGCGTGGCCCGCCGGGTCGGCGAAGCGGGTGAGCAGGCCGTCGGGCTTCGACTGCAGCTGTATCGCCTCGCCCGCGGGGTTCGTGATGCTGCTCAAGAAGCCCGCGGCGTCGACCGCGAGCGTGGTGCGCTGCCCGTAGGGCGAGACGATCGCGGTGGGCTGCCCCATCGCGTCGCGCTCGACGGTGGTGGCGTTGCCGTCGCCGTCGGTGATGGCGGTGACGCGGCCCTGCGCGTCGTACGTGAAGCTCTGCACCACGCTGCCGGTGAGGCCGTGGAGCGTGCGCAGGTGGCGGCCTGAGCCGGTGAACACCCAGACCTCGCTGCCATCGCGCGAGGGAATGAGCAGGTCCGACGCCGAGCTCCCCGGCAGGCCCGAGCGCACCCGGCGGATCCGGTGGTTGATGCGATCGGCGACATAGAATGAGCCGTCGGGAGCGAACGCGATGGCGCTCGGCCCGGCGAGCTTCGCCTGCAGCGCAAGCGCGTTGTCTCCGCCCAGGCCGAAGACGCCGGTGCCGGCCACCGCGACGATGAGCCCGTCCGAGCCCACCAGACGCACGCGATTGTTGCCCGAGTCGGCGATGTACAGGCTGCCGTCAGGGCTCACCGCGATGCCGGTCGGCGACCCGAGCTTCGCGCTCGTCGCCGCGGCGCCGTCCCCGGTGTTGCCGTAGCTGCCGTCGCCCGCGACGGTCGTGATGATGCCCTGCGGGCTCACTTTGCGAACGCGCGCGTTCGAGGAGTCGAGGATGAAGAGGCTGCCATCGGGCCCCAGCGCGACCTTCGTCGGCCCCGAGAGGCGCGCGTCGGTCGCCGGGCCGTCGTCGCCGGTGAACCCGTAGCTCGAGCTCCCGGCGAACGTGGTGACGATGCCGTCGGAGTCGACCAGGCGAATGCGTGAGTTCGCGCGATCGGCGATGTACAGGTTGCCCTCGGGCCCCACGGCGATGCCGACGGGCTCCATGCCAGCCCCGGTGGCCGGCCCGTCGTCGCCGCTGAAGGGCAGCCTCCCGTTTCCGGCGACGGTCGTGATGATGCCGTCGGCGCCGACGCGCCGCACCTTTCCCGAGGCGCGGTCGGCGACGTACAGCGTGCCGTCGGGCCCGACCGCGACGTCGCTCACGTCTTTGAACTGCGCGAGCGTGGCGAGCGCGCCGTCGCCGGTGTCGCCGAGGGTGCCGATGCCGGCGACCGTGGTGATGACGCCGTTGGGAGCGATGCGGCGCACCCGCAGGTTGCCCGAGTCGGCGAAGGAGAGGCTGCCGTCGGGAGCGACGGCGAGCGCGAGCGGGCCCGACAGGCGCGCGGCGAGCGCGGGGCCTCCGTCTCCGAGGAAGCCCCCCAGCGAGCCCGCGATGGTGGCGATGACCCCGGCCCCGAGCGTCTCCGAGTCGAGGCGCGTGCCGTCGCCGAGCTGCAGCACGCGGCCGACGGGGTCGTAGGCCTGCAGCGCACTCAACGTCCACCCGCCGAGGCCCAGGCCACGACTGTCCCACCGGCTGATGATGCCGTGCCGTTCTTGCCAGAGCGTCACCTCCATGCGCGCGGGAGAGCCGGTGATCGGCACACCCGACAGCCGCCCCCACGCGAGCTTCACCTGCGCTGCGCGCGCGTAGACGACCTTGTAGGTGTAGCCGGTGCGCACGGTGTAGCGCTGCGAGCCCTGCACCGGGCGGCCGTACGCGTCTTTGCCGTCCCACCCGACCGTCGCGCTGGTGGCTGACGGCAGCAAGGCCTGGGTGAGCTTCTGGCCGGCGACGATGAGCTCGACCTGGGTCGACTGCACGCCCATCGGGGCCGCGCCGGTGGCGACCTCGAGCTGCACGTTCTGCTCGGCGGTGCGACCGGGCACGCGATCGCTCTGGTAGTGCAACGTCAGGTTCGAGCCGACGAGCTTCACGGCCTCGCCGAGCGTCTGCCGTTCGCAGCCGATGACCGAGCCCTTCGACTTCGACTGGCAGCTCGTCGGCGGTGAGGGCAGCGGCTGGTCGGGCGGCGAGCAGCTCTGCTGTTCGCAGATGACCGACCAGTTGCAGTCGATGGTCGAGAAGTGATCGAGCGGCACGCGCCACAGGCTCTGTCCGGCGGTGTAGAGCCCGCCCAGCTTCTGGCGCTCGGCGTCGGTGACGCTCAGGGCGGTGAGGGCAGCGCCGGTGTCGGCGACGCCGTCTCCGTCGACGTCGAGGTCGGCAAGGCCCGCGGTCACCGAGAGCACCTTCACGACGAGGCCGTTGCGTGAGCCGGCCCACGCGCTCTTCGCGGGGTCGTAGTAGCCGACGGGCACGAGCTCTCCTGCGGGGAAGCCCAGGAAGTTCTCGAGGTACAGGTAGACCGGCTGGCTGAAGACCACGTCCTTGCCGTCGAACTTCGCGACCGACTCGTCGCTGCCGAGCTCGGCGGCCCAGGTGTACGCGCTCGAGGCGGGGAGATCGCCCGGCATCGCCTGCGACCCGTTCGCGCCGACCGTGTACTCGGTGAGCCGCACGCTGAGCTCGGGCGCCGGCTTCATCGTGCCGTCGGCCTGCACCAACTGCGCGGTGGTGCCCGCGGGGAAGAGCACGGTGGCCTGGCGCGAGCCGCTGCCGTCAGTCTGCATGCTGCCGCGGGCGACCTGCATGGCGGCGCCGGCTCCGAGCGTGACCTTCGTCATCTGGCGATCTTTGGCGAGCAGGGTGACGTCGGGCAGCACGGCCCAGTCAGCGACCGGTGGAGTGACCTGCCGCTGCGCGAGCAGAAAGCCTGCCCGCTCGAAGCGCAGGCTCAGCGGGCTGCCGCCGTTGACGACGAGATCGTACCGGCCGTCGGCGCGGCTGAGGGTCTGCCCGAGCTCGGGGTGCGCGAGCACAGTGACCTTCACCGCGCTCAACGCCGAACCGTCGCGCGAGGTGACCCGACCGCGCAGCGCTGAGGCGCGGTCGCACGTGATGGTGCCAGCCGTCACGCCGGTCTGCGTCGGGCTCGCGCCGGAATAGAGAAACGCGGTCGAGGCGCAGACGTCGGTCGCGATGGTGCCGTCGAGCCCGGGAGCGAGGCCGTTCGGGTCGGGCGGCAGCGGCGGCAGCTGGCCCGAGGCGCAGCCCTGGGCGTCGACCGCAGCTCCGCGCTGGGTGTCGGGGCAAGCGTCGTCGGCGTCGGCGACTCCGTCGGAGTCGGCATCGGAGCTCGGCACACCACCGTCGTCGGTCGCCATCGTCTTGCCGCAGTTGCACGCGGCCAGTTGGACGGCGAGACACGAAACCAACGCCAGGTGCGCGCGCATGAAGATCCGTTCGGGTCGCGACCCCAGAGGGCCGGCAGCTGGGTGGTGGGCCCACGCGGGTGCTGATGCCCGTACCGCTGACGTCGCACACGCCTGCCGAGGCCGCAATCGCCGGACTTTCGAACCGCTTCTCCCCAAATGTGAGCGCGCGCTCCTCAGCAGTGCACTCGAAACACGTGAGTTGCCGGGGCGGTGCAAACGGCGGCAGCTCGGAACGCAGGTGGTGCGCTCACCGGCGATCGAGGGCCCGATGACACGGGAGGTGTGCAGGGGCATGCGCAATGCACACCCTCGACATCATGGACGCTCTCCCGAGAATGACGGTCAGACGCGATGAATCGCTCCCGAAGTTGGCGTGGTACGCGGCCATCGATCGACGCGCTGACACCTGCGAGGTCGAGGTCGGGCGCTTCGTCGAGGTCGATCCCGCTCCGTCGCCCCGCTGGATCGTCTCGGGCCTGTGGAACGGAGACTTCGGGGCCGGCAACTTCCACACGTCCGAACACTTCTACGGGACCGGCGTGCGCCTCGCAGAGGACGAGGTCGTCATCTGCACCGCGCACACGACCGTCGAGCGCTGCGTGTACGCGCGTGATGGCAACGTGTTCCACGTCTCGAACTCGCTGGTCGTGCTGCTGGGAAGAATGGGCGCGCGCTTGCACCCGGAAGCTGATCACCGCCGTTGGGGTGAATCGATCTGCCTGGGCGTGCAGAACTACCTGCGCCAGTTCAGCGTCGAGCACCCGCGGCTCGAGGTGATGAACCAGTTGTTGTTCGAGGCGATGCACCTCGACGCGAAGGCAGAGGCCTCCTTCCGCACGCACGATGCCCCGCACACCTTCAGCAGCTTCGCCGACTACCTCTCGCAGCTCTCCTTTGCGCTGCGCTCGTTGTGGAGCAACGCCACCGACGCCCGCAGGGTGCGGCCGATGCGCGCGGTGGCGACGGCGAGCCGCGGCTACGACTCTCCGACGGTGGTGGCGCTGATGCAGCCCATCGTCGGCCAGCCGATGCTCGCCTGGAGCTCGACGCACTCGAACACCCGCATTCCCCGCTTCGTGCAGAAGTTCATGAAGGCCGATCTGAGCGACGACGACGGCTCAGAGATCTCGCGCCTCCTCGGGGCCCAACCCCGCCACCTCGACCCCGATGAGCGCCGTGTGCCAGCAGAAGTCGAAGCGTGGTTCTGGGCCAGCTCGCAGACCTCACCCGAGCTGCTCTTTCATTCTCTCTTGCGCGAGGCCGACAGCCACGACGTGCCGACGGTCTTCTTCAGTGGGCAGATGGGCGACGGCATCTGGGGCGTCAACCCCTCGGTCATCAAGCTCACCGGCCAGCTCTATCGCGGCGCGCCCAGCGGGGTCTCACTCAACGAAGCGCGGGCACGATTCGGCGTCATCGAGTGCAGCCCGGCGTTCCTGTTCGCGCGCAGCGCGGCCTCGATTCACCGGGTGACCATGTCGGACGAGATGGCGCCCTGGCGGCTGGGCAACGACTACGACCGCCCCATCTGCAGACGCATTCTCGAAGAGCGCGGCGTGCCTCGGGCCGCCTTCGGCTGGGGCAAGAAGGCGGTGGCGCAAGACATGGAGTCGCCCTGCGGCAGCGAGCTGAGGCAGCTGTTCTTTGAGCGCTCCTTCTGGTCCAGACCGACCGAAGCGCTGTACCGCGACCTGAGCCTGGGCCTCTATCTGAGCAGCCGCGCGCTCACGCTCCTGCAACAACGAGGCAGCAGAGCCAAGATGATGCAGCACCCCGGCCGCAGCGATGGGAAACACCGGTTCTCGCGGTGGATCGATCTGCAGAAGAGCACCTTCCTGATGGCGACGGGCTTGCTGGCCGACCGCTACGCAAAGCGCTGAGCACGCCTCGGCGCTAACGAGGCGGCTGAGGCGCCAGCAGGAACACCACGGTGGCGATGCCCACCAGCGCAGCCCCGGTCGCGCCCCACACCACCGGGCTGGTGTACCAGGGCTTCTGATCGACCACCGACAGCTGCAGCGGCGACTCTGAGCTCGCCACCTTCGCCGCGGTGACTTGCGTCGGGTCGAGCGCTTCGACGAAGTACCAGGCGGTGAAGCTCGAGACGTCCCTGGGCGGGGGAATCGAGCCGGTGCAGAGGTCGTCTACGCACTCCATCTCAGACGAGTAGTATGGGCCCGTCGACGTGAGCGCGTGGCGCAGCAGCACCCGGGTCACCTTCTTCTCGGGATCCACCACCTTCACCTTCACCACGTACGGAGGGTCAGCGTCGTCGCGCTGCTGCAGCTCGAGGCGCGCACGGGCCAGATAGAGGCGGCGCATCTTCACCACGAAGTCGACCTGCTTGGTCGGCGCGGTCGAAGGCACGGACATTTTGGGATCCAGCTCGAGTGCTTCGAGGGCGCGGCTCTCGGCGTTCAGCTGATCGCCCAGCACGAGGTGAATGAAGCCCAGCTCGAGCAAGGCGTTCGCGCGCTCGGAGATCGGCCGCTCAGGCGTGGCGAGGTAGCGCTGGTACTCGACGACGGCCTCTTCGTAGCGGAGCTGCTCCGCCATCTTGCGGGCGTCGATGAGGCTCGAAGGTGTCGCGGTCGCAGGGGCCGCGGTCACCACGGCAGACATCGCACCCGACTCGGGCAACAGCACGATGGTGCGCGGTGCATCGGGAAGAATGGACAGGACGAGCGCGAGCAGCATCAGGGCGAAGCTTCTACCACCACCCTGCGCAGGTGAGGCCCCAGTCTCGTCATGGTCTCGTAGTGAATGGTCTGGGCCCAGGAGGCGATCGTCTCGATGGACACCTGCTCTTCCCCGTCGCGGCCCAGCAGGGTGGCGATCACGGGCTCTTCGTCTTTCGTCGCGTGCGTCACGTCGACGATGAGGTGATTCATCATCACGCGGCCGATCACCGGGCAGCGTTTGCCGTGCACCAGCACGTGCGCCTTGCCTGAAGCGAGCCGGGGATACCCGTCCCAGTAGCCGACGGGGAGCACCGCCACCCGCGTGTCCGCCGCGCAGCGATAGGTGCAGCCGTAACCGACGTAGCTCCCGGCGGGCAGCCACTTCACGGCCTGGCTGGGCACCTTCCAGGAGAGCACCGGCTCGAGCGTCGGCAACGAGCCCAGCACCACGCGCGCTGACAACCGCGTCTCGGCAGAAGGCCACAGGCCGTACATCGCGATGCCGATGCGCACCACGTCGAGCCGCGACGGAGGTAGCACCAACGCGGCGGCGCTCGCGGCGAAGTGACGCTGCACGTCGTGGCCCACGCCGGCGCGGGCTTGCAGCAGACCGATGCCCGCCTCGAAGTTGGCGAGCTGCGTTCGCGCGTAGTCCTGCTCGGTGACGTCTTCGGTGTTGGCGAAGTGACTGAGCACGCCCTTCACGGTGATGACGTCTTGCGCGAGGGCGAAGAAGTCGGCTTCGCCTGCAGCGAGCCCGGCAGCGGTGAAGCCTTCGCGGCCCAGGCCCGTGTCGAGGTGCACGTGGACCTCGAGCTTCAAGCCGGCCGCGCGCAGTGCGTTGACGGTCTCGGAGAACCCGCGCGCCGCAGCGACCACGCTGACCTGTTGCCGCGCGAGCTGAACGCAGTCTTCCGGGCTGACGGCGCCGATGACCAGCACCTCGGTGCGCGCGCGCTTGTGCTGCTGCTCCCAGGCGCGAATGGCCAGGGCCTCTGAGGGGGTGATGACGTACAGGACGTCGACTTCGCCGTGGGCGAGCGACAGCGTCTCCAGCAGGCCATGGCCGTAGGCGTTGCCCTTGAGCACGGCGCCGATGCGGCTGGGCGTGGTCACCGCGCGGAAGGTCGCGACGTTGGTCGCGTACGCGCGCGCGGAGAGCTCGAGCCATGAGGCGACGGGGGAGATCGACATGCGGTCTCGTCACTACCATCTTTCAGCGCACAACCGTTCCCCCCGAGCAAGGAACCAGCTTCGCTGGCGATTTCGACCGAAGGAACACACCGGTCCTCCCGAGCGGAGTCGAGGGAGTACTTCTGCCTCGCGCGGCAGGTCACCCCT
>JBKJSE010000295.1:0-8046 GCA_046595925.1 Archangium sp.
CTGCGTTTCGACGTCGAAGGCGACGCCGTTCGGTTGGCACCGCTCTTTTCGAAGACGGGCGATGAAGGCGCCGATGCAGCGCAGGGTGCGGTCCTCTCGGAGCGATTCGAGACTGCCGTCGATCGGCTCTTCAACCCCAATCCCTCCACCTTGCCGGGCGTCGTTCGTCAGGGCGTCGGCGATCGCGAGTGGCAGGAAGGCGAGCGGGAAGGGCGCGACCGGTTGATGATTCTGCCGCGCCTCTCGATCTCAGCCCAGCCACTCGGTGCGCTGTCGGTGAGCGCGTTCGTCGCGTGGCGCCAACTGGCGTGGGTGGGGGAACTCACCGGCGACACGTGGAGTCGCGGCTACCTCGTGGCCGGCGGACGGCTCGAGACTGAACTGTCACGCACGTTCGCGAACGGCCTGCGGCACGTGATTCAGCCACTGGCCGAGCTTCGTGCCATCCCCTTCGGATACCAGGCCGGCTCGAACCCCACCTTCGTCGCCTACGACGCGGTCGACGCCGCCGTACCCGGCGTGACGCCTCGTTTTCAAGGTGTGCTGGAACTGCGGCAGCGGCTGGTGGCGCGTGATGGCACCGAAGTGTTGCGGCTCGACGTCGGGCAGGGGTTCGAAGCGAGTGGTGCGAGTTATGAGACGGTTGCTCCGAGAGTGGGCGAGACTTTCGGTCGGCTCGGCACGCGCATTGGGTGGTTCTCCGCCCAGGGCGTCCTTCGCCTCGATCCTCGCTTCGTCGTGATTCCTCAGGCCACGGCCGAGATCACCCCCACACGCGTGTCAGGCCGGGCGGAGTTCAGCGATGGGCGTCATGGCGCGTACATCGGCTACGAACAGCTGCTGATGGAAGGCACCGCCCGGTCTCGCCAACCCATCGATTTGCTCTTCCTGATCGACCGCGGCTACACCTCGGCTACCCGGGTGCGTCAGCTCACCTTCGGCGCCTTCTGGGACTTTGGGCCGATCAGCCTGCGGTACGACGCGCTGGTTGGAGACAACGGGACCGAGTTGGTGTTCGCCCAGCACAGCGCCGCCGTGGGTATCTCGCCGGCTTGCGACTGCTGGCGGGTCGACGTGATCGCCACGCAGCCCATCCCGCCCGTGATCACCGAGCAGACTCCGCTGCGGTTTCCGTCATTCGGCTTCAACGTGACGATCTCCAAGTTCGGCACGATCGGGGCCCGGTAAGCCTTGACCATGGGGGGGCATGCTTCGACAATGCGCCCCTGTTTTCCCTCGCAGAGTTCAGGGAGTCGAAGCGAATGCGCATGCGCCTGCTGGTGGTCGCCGGTCTGATGTCCGTCTGTCTGTTCCCCGGTTGTGGGGGCTCCACGGGTCCCGCGTCGATGGAGTACGTCGAGGTGTTGCCCGCCCAGCCGAAGATCGGCGACGTGGCGACGGTGCGCTTCAAGTTGCTCGATGAGCGCAGCATTCCGCTCGCCGGCGCGACGGTCGAGTTCAAGCTCGAGTCCGTCAACAACGGCGTGACGCTCAGCCCTCCGACGGCGGTGTCGATTCGCGGCAGCGGCTACGCAGAGACCCAGATCATCGCCAGCGCGCGGGTGAACTCGGTCATCGTGTCGGCGACCTCCGGTGGCAAGAAGGTCTTCTCGCCGCCCATCACCTTCGCCGGCTCCGTGCCCAGCGGCCGCCAGCTCACCTTTCAGTGCGGCCCCATCGCGGGTGATGGCTCAGGTGGCCGGCACGCCATCGGCGCCTTCGACGGCACGCGCAACCTCATCGCCGGCTCGCAGCTCGATTGCACCGCGCACGTAGGCGATCGCAACGGCGACGGCGTGTCCGATGCCCTCGTCTCGTTTCTCACCGAAGCGGGCACCATCGGCGCGACCGGCATCTCCAAGGCCGACCTCGTGGGCGATGCGACGGTGCTCTACAAGACCTCGTTGCCGCTCCCGATGGATGTCGCGCCCGACGTCTTCAAGTGGACCACCGCGATCGATGACGTGCTGAACACGGGCGAGTACCTCGCCCCGTTGTGGATGCACCCGTACGAGTGGGTCGAAGACCCCCGCACCGTCGCTTTCTCCGCGAACCCCAACATGTACACCCTGCGTGAGCCGCGCCGCCCCGATCCCATCCGCCTCAAGATGGACGGCAGCGGCCGCTACGAGAACAATCCCCGCGACAACCTGGTGAGCATGATCGCCATCACGTCAGGCGAAGAGGGCTTCACCGACTCGAACAACAATGGCCAGTACGACTGCGACGGCTCGCTCTGCGAGCAGTTCGACGACCTCACCGAGCCCTTCGTCGACTCCAACGACAACGGCACCTGGGACGCGAACGAGCGCTTCATCGACGTCAACGGCAACCGCGAGTGGAACGGCAAGAACGCCAAGTGGGACGCGAACACGCTCATCTGGCGTCAGGAGCGCATCTTGTGGACGGGCTACCCCGCGCTGGAAGACACCAAGATGGTGGTGCCCGGGGTGATCGGTCACCGCCCCATCTTCGCCCCTGCTGCCAAGGTCCCCGCCGGCTCGGCGATCAACATGGTGTGCGGCGGCTCCCCCTGCACCGCGGCAGGCCCGGAGCAGTTCGTCTCGGCGTACCTGGCAGACCCCTGGTTCAACTCGCTGGCGCAGAATGGTGACTCCGACAAGTGCGAGATCGACACGGCCGAGAAGTCGCCGGTCATCGCCAAGACTGAGTCGGGCTCAGGCTTCGCCTTCACCTACCCGCCGGGCCGCTACATGACGTTCACCATCAAAGACGCCCGCGACCCGAACGCTTCGCCCATCGAGCAGATCCCGCGCCGCATTCCGGCCATCCCGTTCCGCGCGACGATCGCCTGCACCTTCACGTCGGCGCCGAAGGCTTCGTACATCCTGAAGATCGGGGTGGGCAGCATCGAAGGCACCATCGAGTGATTGCCTGAAGGCTTGATTCGGCTACTGTCGCAGCGCGCTGATTCTGGAATCAACGTTCCAGTTCGAGCGCGCTGAAAGGCACAACAGCGTGGCCGAGAAGGCACAGTCAGCAGCAAAGCCGGGGGCGAAGAAGCCCCAGTCGAGGGTCGAGCGTGAGGCCGATCGCCGCCGGGTGATCCTCCGCGCGGCCGTCGAGGTGTTCTCGCGCAAGGGCTTCCACGGCTGCCGTATTCAGGACGTCGCGAAAGAAGCGGGCGTCGCTTACGGGCTCGTCTACCACTACTTCAAAAACAAGGACGAGCTGCTCGAGTCGGTCTTCGCGAGCGGCTGGCAGAACTTCCTGGGCCGCGTGCAGGCCGAGATCGCCACCGACCAGCACGTGGCCGATCGAGTTCGCGGCATCGTGCACGTCGCCTTCGAGGCCTACCGGCGCGATCCCCGTGGCGTGAAGGTGCTCATTCTCGAGGTCGGCCGCAGCCCCGCGGGTGGCGCGGTGAACCGGGGCGGGGCGTTCTCTTCGGTCATCGTCGCCGCCTCGCAGATGTTCAGCGAAGCGCAGCGTCGCGGCGAGATCCCCGCGCACCTCGAGCCCACGCTGTGCGCCACCATGTTGTTCGGCTCGATCGAGATGGGCCTGACCAGCTTCGTGATGGGGCTGCTCGACAAGCGTGACGACGAAGCGATCGATCGCGCGCGCGAGCAGGTGGCCGAACACTTCCTCAACGGGCTCACCGGCGCCCGCCCGCAGCCTGCTCCGATTCCTCCGCCCATTTCTGCCAGCCGGGCCCGCAGCCGCACCACCAGCTGAAGATCTCCATGACCGAGCCGACGAACGAGGTGCGCTTCGAAGTCAGTGCCGGCACCGCCCGGCTCACCATCGATCGCGAGGCCGCCCGCAACGCGCTCTCTCCCGGCGTCGTGCAGGGCCTGATGGCCGGCCTCCAACGCGCCGAAGGCGACCCGGCCGTGCGCTGCATCGTGGTGACCGGCGCCGGTGAGCGCGTGTTCTGCGCGGGCGGTGACTTAGGGGGCATGGCCGACGGCTTCCTCGACGGTCACGAAGGGCGTCGCGCGTATGGCGCGCTCTTGATGGCCTTTCAGCAGGTGAAGAAGCCGACCGTGGCGCGCATCAACGGCCACGCGCTGGCGGGCGGCCTGGGCCTCGTGCTCGCCTGCGATCTCGCCGTCACCACCGACACCGCGGGCTTCGGCACGCCCGAGATCGATCGCGGCCTCTTCCCCATGATGGTGCTCGCGTTCCTCCAGCGGCACGTGGGCAGAAAGCGCGCGCTCGAGCTGCTGCTCACGGGTGATCGCCTCACCGCCGTCAAAGCGCTGGAATGGGGCCTGGTGAACCAGGTGGTGCCGCCTGCCGCGCTCGACACGGCCACGGACGCGCTGGCGGCGAAGCTGGGCGGCAAGAGCCTGGCGATTCTCGCGCTGGGGCGCCGCAGCTTCTTCACGGCTGAAGATCTCCCCCTGCAGCAGTCGGTCGAGTTCCTGTCCGCTCAGCTCTCGCTCAACGTGCTGGCCGACGACGCCGCGGAAGGCGTCACGGCTTTCCTTCAGAAGCGCCCGGCGAAGTGGGTCGACCGCTGAACTCGAGGCGCAGCACGCTCTCGGGGTCGATCCACCGGCCGTCGAGCTTCACCCCGAAGTGCAGGTGCGGCCCGGTGACCCGCCCGCTCTTGCCGACCTTGCCCAGGGGCTGACCGCGCACGACCCGATCCCCCTGCTTCACGGAGAAGGCCGACATGTGGAAGTACGTCGTGAACAGCCGCCCACCGTGGTGGATGATCACGGTGCCCCCCGAGCCGAAACACTCGCGCACCATCACCACCTCGCCGTCGTTGGCCGCGGTGATGGGGTCGCCGGTCTCTCCGTTGATGTCGGTGCCGAAGTGCTGGCTCTTCTTCTTGCCGTTGAAGAGGCGCAGATCGCCGAAGGGCGCGCCGACCCCATCGAGGCGGGGCCACGCGAAGGGGGCGTCGAACACCCACGGCTCGAAGTCGCGATCGAACGTCTCGTCGAACGCCTGCTGATCTTCCTTCGAACGCAGCCGGTCCTTCTTCGAGATGTTGGTGAACCGTTTGCTCACCGAGAGCTG
Organism: Archangium sp.; assembly: GCA_046595925.1. GTDB lineage: Bacteria > Myxococcota > Myxococcia > Myxococcales > Myxococcaceae > Archangium_A. The sequence continues at coordinate 4,999 of JBKJSE010000295.1, forward strand.
GCGCCGCCTGAAGTCGGGCTTGCGAACGTCGAGCTCACCTTCGAGGCGCTCCTGGCCTGCCGCGGTCTTGCCCGTGACGTCGAGACTCATCGCTCCCGGCTTGTGCTCCACCGAGAGCCCCGCGATCGCGACCCAGCGATCAGCGAAGGGCAAAAAAATGAGCTCCGCCGAGCCGAGCTGGCCCGACGGAGCTTCGATTGCGCCCGTGACTTCCACGAGCACGGCGTCACCGGGTCGCGCCACACCAGGTTGGACGCGGACCTCGAGGCCCGCGACCAACAGTGTGAGCAGCGCCCCGGCGACCAAGATTACGGAACGATGTTGATGGTGCCGTTGACGTCAGCGCCGACCGGCGAGCCCCAGGCCGTCTGGTAGGTGTCGGAGCTCTGCTGATCCTTCGCGAAGACCACCCGCATGCCCGTGCTGGCCTGGATGAAGTTGGTCGCGGGGAAGGTGGTGATCGTGATCGACCACCGGCTGCTGTAGCCCGACGCCCTGCAGGTGAAGCTGCCCATCGTCGGGTCGGTGGCCGTCAGCTGCTCGTTGCTGCTGATGATGAAGCCGGTGTTGGCCGGGCCGTTGAACTCACCGGCGCCCGTCATGCCGCCGGTCACGCCGTCACCGTTGAGGTCGGTGTTGACGATCGCGCGCGCCACGGGGCCACCCTGCGAGATGATGGGGGTGTCGAAGAGCACGTTGAGCGTGTCGTTGGGCTGCAGCGAGCCGGTCATCGTGTTGCCCATCGCCTTGCGAACCTGGAACGCGGCGGTGGTGCTCAGCGGGCGGGGCGCCGTGGCGTCGATCGCGAAGAAGTAGCCGATGAAGTCGGTGGTCACGCCGGTGTCCAGACCGGTCGCGCGCACGATGATGTTGTAGCGGCTGCCCAGGGTCCACGCGGCGGTGGGGGCAATGGAGAGGACGTTCGGCGCACGCTGCGTCACCGAGACGGCCACGTTGGTCTGGCAATCTTCCTGAACGACCTTCACGAGGCGCGTCGTATCGACCTGCGTGATGGGCTGGTTGAAGACGAGGGTGATGGGATCGTTGGCCTTCACCGCGTTGCGGTACGGCGGCGAGAACGAGGCTGAAAACGAGTCGAGGTTGGTCGCGACGATGCTCAGCGGGCCGCCCGTGAGGTGCGCGTCGCCCAGCAAGATGGTGCGGTCCGGGTTCTGGAAGAGGCCCTGCGCCGAGTAGGTGTTCAGGGTGCCCAGCGCGTCGGTGCGGCCGTCGTTGTCTTCATCGAGCGCGCCGATGGTCAGCGCGAAGGCGACGTTCGTGCTCAGGGCGCTGATGCGGGCGAGCTCGGCGAGATCGGGGGTGCCGGTGAAGGTGAGCAGGCCGTTCTCATCGACGTCGGCCGCGGCGCTGAACGAGCCCACGCCGTTGCCGTACTGGCCAGTGAAGGACTGGAACGCGGTGGGGGAGACCTCGAGGTACGCCTTGGCGCCCTTCGCCGGCCGACCCTGCGCCGTGTAGACGCGGAACTTCAGGGTGCCGTTGAGCTGCGCGAGCGTCAGCACGCCTGCGTTGCCGTTGCCGTTGTTGATGGGGAAGTTGCCGGTCGCGCCGGGCACGTTGCTGTTGAGGCGCGCGTTCGAGTAGCCGGTCTTGCTGAAGACGAGCTGGGCGTTCGAGCCGCCCGGAACGTCCTTGAAGACGTAAGCGCCGTCAGTGTTGGTGGTGGCCTTGAAGCTGCGGCTCGCGTCGGCACCGTCGCCGAGCACCATCACCACCTGCACGCCTTCGATGCCCGTGGCGTTCGAGTTGACCACGATGCCTGAAACCGTTCCGACCGGAGTGGAAGGCGCGATCTGGGAGACCGAGTCGGGCTCGCGGACACCGTCGACGACGCCGTCCTTGTTCAGATCCTCTTTCGGGCCGCACGCGCACAGCGCGAGGGCCACACTGGCCGTCAGAATTCGAGACATGTTTTGGGAGCTCCTGTGGGGTTGAGACGCCGCACTTTCGCCTGCACAGCGCAGAGGTCAAGCGCCGAACACCCAAGTCTGGGGTTAAGCTCCCGGCCGTGAGATTGACCCCCCGGTTGGCCCTGTTCGTCGGCGTCGTGGTGGTCCTCTCGTGGGTGTCCTGCGGCGGGACCAGCGTCGACGGTGCCGTGGGTCCGACCGGTGGCGACGTGTGTCTGCCCGACAACAAGGTCTGCATCAGCGTACCCATCGGTGGGCTCGAGACGCAGGAGGTGCTGCGCATCTCCCCTGGCACCGATGTTCCCGGTGGCGCGCTCAGTGACGGCTACGACATCAGCGGCGTGGGCAGCCGGCCCGTCGTGTTCGTCAAGCCGGCCACCGTGTCGATCTCGCTCGAGCTGGTGCGTGAAGGGAACCTCGAGAACGAGAACCTGCTGCGCATCTACACCCGCGAGCGCCTCGATGGCGGTGAGCTGGGCGAGTGGCAGCCGCTGGAAAACGCCTTCGTCGATCGGGTGCGGAACCTGGTGCGCGGTGACACGCGGCACCTGTCACCGTTCGCCGTGCTCCGGTCAGATCGGCTGCCCGATGGTGGCGACCCCTTCGAGGTCGATGCAGGTGAGCGCGATGGCTCGGTGATCGTGGTGCCTCCATTCGACGGCGGCCGGCCTGACTCGGGTACGCCCGACGCCGGGCGCGATGCGGGACCGCCTGACTCGGGGACTCCCGATGCGGGGCGTGACGCAGGTCCTCCCGATGCCGGTGCTCCTGACGCCGGTGCTCCTGACGCGGGCATCGATGCCGGGTTTGATGCGGGTTTCGACGCCGGTGTGGACGCGGGTTTCGACGCCGGTGTGGACGCGGGTATCGACGCGGGCGATCCCGATGCTGGTGGAGACGCGGGGTGATTCGACCCGACCCTCTCCCAAAGAGACTGGTGAAATAGGTCCACCACCGGTCCCCCCGAGAGGGTTGGCCAAAATAGGAATTGCGAACCGACCGGTCCCCCCGAGCAAGGAACCAGCTTCGCTGGCGATTTCGACCGAAGGAACACACCGGTCCTCCCGAGCGGAGTCGAGGGAGTACTTCTGCCTCGCGCGGCAGGTCACCCCTCGAC